>CAIWJG010000936.1 GCA_903912925.1 uncultured Verrucomicrobia subdivision 3 bacterium
ACGGTCGAGTGCGGCAGCGTCTGGAGCTTTGATCCGCCCGCCGCTTCGGACGTGTGCAGCGGGACCAATGTGACCGTGACGCTAGTGGGAGTGGTCACCAACGGGACGTGCCCGACGGTGTTCACGGCGACCTGGATGGCCCTCGATGCCTGCGGGAACACCAATACTTGCAGCCAGAGTGTTACCAATGTAGATACCACGCCGCCGGTGCTGGTCTGCGCGACCAACAAGACGGTCGAGTGCGGCAGCGTCTGGAACTTTGATCCGCCTGCCGCTTCGGACGCGTGCAGCGGGACCAATGCGACCGTGACGTTGGTGGGGGTAGTCACCAACGGGACGTGCCCGGAGGTGTTCACGGCGACCTGGGTGGCCCTCGATGCCTGCGGGAACACCAATACTTGCAGCCAGAGCGTTACCAATCTGGACACCACGCCGCCGGTCCTGATCTGCGCGACCAACAAGACGGTGGAGTGCGGCAGCGTCTGGAGCTTTGACTCGCCCGCCGCTTCGGACGCGTGCAGCGGGACCAATGTGACCGTGACGCTAGCAGGTGTGGTCACCAACGGGACGTGCCCGGCGGTGTTCACGGCGACCTGGGCTGCCATCGATGCCTGTGGCAACACCAACACTTGCACCCAGAGCGTTACCAATGTAAACACCACGCCGCTCAACTTGACGTTTGGCCCAGCCAAGTGGTTGACCAATGGAGGCGTGCGACTGACTTTGTTCGGCACCGCTACGGGGTCAGTGACCATCCGATGGACCCCAGATATCACCAAAACGTTATCCGACTGGGAGACCCTGATATGGTTCACTAACTTTACCGGCAGCACGCAGTACATTGACTCCACTGCCACCAACATCGGCAGGCGTTTCTACCGAGCGGTGACTCCGTAGCGCAGAAGAACTGATAGATGGCATGAATGCTGGCGACAGCCAATTATGAGCAGATTCGCCGCGACTGGGTGCTGGGTTCGGAGGCGGTTCGGCAGGAGCTGCTGGCGGCGATGGTCGAGCGGGTCGGGCCGAGCCACTACGGCCGAATGAGCCCCCAGAGGCGCAACCCCAAGCTCAGGAGGTGTTGCCGTTGTGTCAATAGTGAGGACTTGTTTGACACTTGTTCGGGTGAACCGGGCGCATGCGGCTGTGGACCTTCAAGTGAGCACATTCTGCCCCGCCAAGCCAAACTGCGGCGCGGCAGCCAGAAGGTGTTTGTCGCTGCTGTAGATTTCCTTGAACCCGTGCTCCCGCGCGCAGGTCAGGTGCAGCGCGTCACCGGCGCGGAGATGAACGGCCGGGGGCAGGTTCTGAAAGGCCGCGCATACCGCGTCGAGCAGCGCGTGATCCATCGGCAACCAGAGCCACACGCCGTTGGCCTCATCCCGGGCGAAGATTTGCAGGATTTCCGCCGTTGGCTCAGGCGTGAGCTTGCCCTCGCGGAGCTGCCGTTTGATGCCGGAGAAGAACTCCACGCGGCCCCAGCGGCAGCAGTACTTGTCGGCGTCCCGTTCGGCCAAAGCGCGCACCTTCTCGGCCTGTGGCTCGTTAAGGTAGCACTTGAGGATGTAGCTCGTGTCGAAGTAGATCATGCCCGGTCGCGGTCGTCGGACACGGCTTGGGCGGAGTCGAGGTCCGTGCGCGGCAGCCGGGCAATCCAGGCCTCGCGCTGGGGCAACGGCTGGCCCGACCTGTCCGTCACCTCCAGCTTCTTCAGCACGGCGACCGGTTCGCCGTAATCCGTAATCACCAGCGGCACTTGAAGTGCCTGCCGCACGCAACGCGCGGTGGCTTCGTGCAATTCTTCAACACTCACGGTCTTCATGAAGTTAATGAGATTGTCATATTCTCACCTTGTCCTCTTATACGATCGGCATAAAGGAATGTCAAGTGCGACGACCTGCAATGCTCGATATGACATTCTCATTAACCCCTTTATGCTCGGCAACGCTACGGGGTCAGTGGCCATCCAATGGACCGGAGAGGTCACCAACACGCTTTCAAACTGGCCGACCCTGATATGGTTCAATAACTTTAGCGGTAGCACGCAGTATATCGACTCCGATGCCACCAACTTCGGCACGCGTTTCTACCGGGCGGTGACTCCGTAGGTGAATGCAGAAGGAAGAATGAAGAATGCAGAAGGGTTTCGGTGTTTCGGGTTTCGGATTGAATGGGTTGCCCGCTAAACACGCTAAAAGACGCTAAAAGGAATTGAGGATTCATCTTCGTGGGTTTCTTTAGCGTCATTTCGCGTGTTTAGCGGGCATCCTCTTGACCTTGCTGCCTTCGGATTTCGGATTTCGGCCTTCTTTCGGGTTTCGGCCTTCGGTCTTCGGATTTCATGCCTGCCTGCCCGGCACGCTTTGAAGCCAACACCGCGAGAGGGTGAGGTCAGAAGCGGGGTGTGAAACGTGAAACGTGAAACGCGAAGGATGCCGAGGTGAAGGCTGTCTCAGGATCTCGTCGGGGCGTCAGCGCCAGGCTTGAGGACGGGGAAATCAACATCCGTGCGGGCGACGGAGTTGAAGTAGTTCGTGAAGATGTTCAGGGCGATGTTGGAGACAATCTCCGCGACGAGGCTGTCTGTGAAGCCCGCCAGCCGGAGGGTCTGGAAGTCCGCATCGCTGATCTCGCCGCGCTGGAGGGCGACGGATTGAGCGAAGCGCAGCATCGCGTGGGTCTGCGGTTCCGCGGAAACCGCCCGGCGGGCAGCGCGAATTTCGGCTTCGTCCAGGCCCAACTCCCGAGCGATGGCGTAGTGGGCAGAGAGGCAATACCTGGCGCCATTGATCTCGGACACGGTCAGCGCCAGCAGCTCCCGGTGGCGCGGCGTGAGCTGGCCCTGGGCCAGCGCGCCGACGCAGGCAGCGTAGGCGTTGAGAGCCGCCGGCGAGTTGGCGAGCAGGTGGAGGAAGTTGCAGTCCGGCAGCGGCGGCGATTGGACTCCTGATTGGCCGGTAGGTTTCCGGTCGAGTTCCGAGGTGACAGAAGCTAGTCTTGCCATAAGAATAAGGATTTGGGTCTCGTGCCCAGAGCCACACTAACAGGGAGCGTGCCAACCGTACAAGATGCGAAAAAGCCCAAGATCAAAGGGAAATGCGAGCCGATCCGACCTTCAGCGGCATACGCTTTATCGTCCGGAACGAACTCTAGTAACGAAATAGTGAAACAGGCGTGAAACGTGAAATGTGAAACGTGAATGGCCTCATCCTATTTGCTGCTACTCCGCTAGGGTGCGGTGGTTTCGTTTCGGACTTCGGCATTCTTTCGGCCTTCGGTCTTCGGATTTCGGCCTTGGCATAGAGCCACGGCGCTTCTGGCCAGCCCTGAGTGCGGAAAACTGCGATCCAGCTCAGGTGCGCTGTTCGGCTGATGCCGGACGTTTCAGGCCCACCTTCTTCATGCGCGAAATGAGGGTGGTGGGTTTGAGGCCGAGGAGTTCGGCAGCGCCATGCTCACCGTGGATTCTCCAGCCCGACTTGACGAGGGCCGCATGCGTGTTCTCCCGCTCGCGCTGGCGCCGTTCGGCCTCGGTGAGAATCGGCGATTCGGTGCCGGTTCCACTTGGAGGTGGGGGCGGCGGGGGCGCACCAAGGTCGGCGGCGATCAGGTCGAACTGGAGCAGGCCCTTTTGGGCGAGGATGAGCGCGCGCTCAGTGGCGTTTTGCAGTTCCCGGACGTTGCCGGGCCAGTCATAACTCTGGAGCAGGCGGGCATTTGCCTCGGTTAGTCTGGGCGGAGGCAGGCGCAGGCGCCGCGCCGCCTGTTTCAGAAAATGCGCTGCCAGCATAGGAATATCCTCTTTGCGTTCGCGCAGGGGCGGGACCTCGATGGGAAAGACGTTCAGCCGGTAGTAAAAGTCCTGCCGGAAACGGCCCTCTTCGGCATCCTTCTTCAGGTCGCGATTGGAGGCGGCAATGATCCGCACATCCACCGTGCGCGTTTTCTCCTCACCGACACGCTCATACTGCTTTTCCTGAAGCACGCGCAGGAACTTGCTCTGGAGCGCGAAGGGAACTTCGCCCACCTCATCCAGCAGGAGGGTGCCGCCGTCAGCGGCTTCAAAGCGGCCGGCGCGGTCTTTGATGGCACCCGTGAAAGCGCCTTTGACATGGCCGAAGAACTCGCTCTCGTAAAGCTCGCGGGGGACGGAGGCGCAGTTGACCCGGATAAGGGGGTGCTCGGCGCGACGGCTCAGACGGTGGACTTCTCGGGCAACGAGTTCCTTGCCGGTGCCGGATTCGCCGAGAATGAGCACCGAGGCGTCAGTGGGCGCCACCAGCTCGATCTGGTGGAGCAATTGCTGAATGGATGCCGTTTGGCCGATGATGTCGCCAAAGGCCCGGGCCTCGCGGACTTCCTCCTGGAGATACGTGTTTTCGACCTCAAGGTGCGCCCGCAGCCGCTCGATTTCCTCGAATGCGCGCGCGTTGACGATCGCCCCGGCGATCTCATCGGCAAAGATGCGCACCCAAACAGGGCCCTCCTCCGGCGTGGGAATGGTGGTGAAAATGGCGACCACGCCCAGGATCTCCTGTTTGAATTTGATGGGCTGAACATTCAAGCCGCTGATCTGTGCGCGGGCCGCCCATTGGTAACGCCGGAGCCAGGAGGGGTCTGCGGCGAAATCTTTCACCACGATGGCCTCGCCGCTCGCGCCTACTCGGCCCACCTTGCCAACGCCCAACGGAATGCGCGAAAACTCGCCGTCCAGCCGGGACCAATCGGCCTCGTTATCGGATTGGCGGAGGCCGGCGCTGGCCGCCAGGTGGAGGCAGGAAGCCCGGTCGGGACAGTCGGCCACCCTCGGGCACGAGGTGCAAAGGTCGCCTGAATCCACCAGCCAGATCCGGGCCAGAGCCACATGCGGCCGCTCGGCCAGAATGCTGACCACCCGCCGCAGCAGTTCGTCCACGCGGCGAATCTGCGCCAGTTCCAGCAGGCAGTCTCTTAGCGACTCGAACTCAGGCTTGTAATCGGCACTCAACAGCACCGTGATCGTATAACGGAAGGAAGTGCGAAAGGCAACCCAAAGGCAAACGCTGAAAAGCTGAAATACTGAAATCGAAATTAACAGCGAAGACTCGAAGGC
>CAIWJG010000937.1 GCA_903912925.1 uncultured Verrucomicrobia subdivision 3 bacterium
CCGGATTGTCGGCGAAGCCCTCGGTACGAATGCTGAAGGGCATTTTCACGCTCACAGTGTCACCGCTATGCCAGGTCCGCTTCAGCGAAACCCATGAGCCGGGCGTGCCAGTAAGCTTCTCGGTGCTGCCGTTGACCGCGACCTCATATCCGCTCCCGGCCCACGATGGCCAACGCACCTTTAGATCGAACTCCACCGGTTTATCGCAGGCGAAGCTTAGCCTTGTCGCGCCCTCGATCGGGAACACCGTTTCCTGGCGAACCCTGATCCCGCGCGCCTTCCAGTCGAGTTCGGAGGCAATGAAGAGGTTCACGTAAAGCGTCGAGTCACCCGCGTGGAAGTAGATCGAGTCCCCGTATTTGGCGTGGTTCTCGATGCCCGTGCCGGTGCAGCACCAAAAGGAGTTTTCCCGCTCGCAATAGGTCTTGCGCGACCCAGAGCGCAGCGGGACGTAGTAGCAAGTCATGCCGTCCTCGGGATTCTGCGAAGAGAGGATGTGGTTGTAGAGGGCGCGTTCGTAGTAGTCGGCGTATTCGACCTGGGGGTCCCAGCAGAAGAGGTGGCGGGTGAGCTTGAGCATGTTGTAGGTGTTGCACGTCTCGGTGGTGCTTGGCCCGAAGGCGGTGGACAGCTTCTCCTTGGGCGAGAAATGCTCACCATCGCTGTGGCCGCCGATGACGTAGGACCGCTCCCTGACCACCGTGTTCCAGAAGAACTGCGATGCGGTCTTGAGCGAGTCGTCGCCGGTCAATTCGTATTGCCGCGCCGTGCCGACGAATTTGGGGATCTGCGTGTTGGCGTGCAGGCCGGTGAGCTTGTCCTGGCGCTGCGAAGCCGGCCCGATGACGGCCAGGTGGTTGAAGCGCCTGGAGATCGCCAAATACTTCTCTTCGCCGGTCAGCGCACAGAGATTGGCGAGGCATTCGTTCATGCCGCCGTGTTCGTTGCCCAGCATGGCCTGCATTTGATCGTCCGTGAGCCGGGCGTTGCGGGCGATGGCCCAGTCGCCGAACTTCCTGGCCACCTCGAGGGCCTGCTGGTCGCCGCAAAGGACATACATGTCGAGCAGGCCCGCAAAAATCTTGTGCAGCGTGTAATAAGGCGCCCAGACGGGTTTCTGCTTCTCCACACGATCAAAGAACTCCTCCGGGTAGGCGCTGAGATAGCCGCTGGGGAACTTGGCCTGGCACAACGCGAAACCTTCCACGAGTGCCTGACCTTTCTGCTTGAGGCGCTCGTCGCCGGTGCTGGCATACATCAGCGCGCAAGCCGAGAGATAGTGGCCGACAAAATGCCCGCGCACCTCGCTCTTGGGCTCCTCCCAGCCGCCGTAGGGCCTGGCGCCCGAGGGGAGGCCGGCGTTGATGCGAAACGGATACAGCAGACGGTCCACATCGAGCGACAGCAGATACTTCTGGTCCAGCTCCTGCGCGTGCTTGAACGGCCCGTCGAGCAGGCGCACGTCACTCAGCGGAAACGGCTGCGCCTGGAGCGCAATCTTGTCGCGGGTCTCGATGGTGAAATCGCCGACCGCAGCGGCGGGAGTGGGCGTCTGGATGCTGCCCAATACCAGGGCGGCCAAGGTTACCCGAGCGATGAGGTCCGAGATCGTTGTTGTTCGCATGTCAGATAATGGGAAAAGTCTGGCAACCAGTTCAAGCGGTGATTAAGCCGCTGTGCTTTTAGTTCCAACATTCTAATGAAGATTCTTCTAGCCACAAGCTCCGAAGAACTGGTAAAACGACGGCATAGTGCAATACGTAGTCCGCAACTCAATTGATCAAGAAACAGCATTAATGAAAGCCACTATGAACACCCCAAGCAGAATCCCCATCCGCCATACTGCCTTCAAGCCGGCAGTGTGTGCTGCCACGCTCACGGCGTTGTTGGCCCTCACGACCAGCGCGCGAGCGCAAACCGACAACTTCGACAGCGGAGCCTTAAACCCCGCGGCCGGTTGGGCCACCTTCAACAATCCAATTTACCCGGGCGCCTACTCGTTCCCGACGGACTCGTTCGGCGGAAAGGCCTTCCGGATGCAGGGTGGCATTCCCCTCAATGCCGCCGACAATGGCATCGGCACGTCCCGCGTCGCGGCGGTCTGCACCAACCAGGTCTATTCTGACTTTTATGTGGCGGCGGACTTTGTGGCTTGGGACACAAACCCCTATCATCAGACCAACTACACCTTTGTTGGCCTGGCCGCTCGAGTCACCCCGGACCTTGCGGGTATCCAAACCGGAACTAACTGGAGCGGCGTGGCGCTGTTCTACTGGGTAAACGTGGAAACACAAAACAATCCGGATGGGCTGGGCACGGGCGTCATCGGGTTGGGCTACGTCATCAATGGCAACATGAGCTTCACCTTCCCCATTACCGCCGCGATTGGTGGAGTTGCTCCATCGGCAGCGGCGGAATGGACGCTAGAGCCTGGACATACCTACCGGGTGACTTTTCAAGGTGTTGGCAAAAACCTTACCGGCGCTGTCTATGACACTCAGGATCTGACCACACCGCGCGGAACGGTCTATGGTGACACCACTCTCTCGAACTTCGAGCTAGTGCCGGGCTTTCCCGTCACCCCGCCCGCGCCGACGAATGGATGGTCCGGGCTGTGCGCTTTGCGTTTCACGAGAGACAACAACACCTACGGCACCACGGACGCCACCTTCGATAACTTCTACGCCGCGGTGACGCCGCCCACCACGTACGTCAGCGCTCCGGGCACCCCCAACGGCGAGGCGAGCGTGGCGCAAGTCATCAGCCGAACGCCGGCATCCTGGGCCAACTTTTATTCCCCCGCCGGCGGCATCACCTTTACCGGCAGCACCCTCACCACCAGCACGACCATTAATACCAGTGCCATCCGCTTGATCCTCAACGGCGTGGATGTCTCCTCGAGCCTGACCATCACCCCGACTTCGCCGGCCACCAATGTCGCGGTTTCCTTCGGCCTCGCGGGTTCCACCTACACCCTGGCCTCCAACACGGTCTATGACGCCAGCATCATTCTCCAGGATTCGCTGGGCCGCAGCACCACCAACGCCTGGACCTTCGACACGTTCACCGACGCCTACCTCGCCCGGTATGGGAACATTGAGTGCGAAGACTACGACATCCAGGGCGGTTCATCCCTCGATTTTCCCGTCACAGCCTCCGGGTTTTCCACTAACGACAACACCTGGTACACCCCCGCTGCTGCGGCGACTCCGCTAGGTTACACTTTCGGGATCAACAGCACTCTTAACGGAGACGTGCCCCAGGCGCAATGGGGCTACGCGGGCATGAAGGGCATTCAGGCCGCTACTTCCGACGGAGCGGGGGACTTTTATGAGTGTGCCAGGACCACCCCGATGTCTGGGGGGCCCCTCGACCTCACCATCTTAGTGAACGGCCTCGACTTTGCCAAGATTTTCCCGGGCTGTGAATACCGCACTGGCGCCATGTGGTGGCCCGATATTGAAAACGGCGCCCGTAATGGCGACGCGGTGGGCACGGAGGAAGGCGCTGGTCAATCCATTAGCGTCTGGAACCTTACGGCCAGCTACGGGGTCCTGAAAGCGAATTACCGCTATGACACGAAGCGGCAAAAGTACGCCGCTTTGAATGCTATGGGGCTTGCGCAAGCCGGCACTCTCCCTGGATCGTATGGCGTTACCGGGGCAACGAGCCTCAGTTGGTGGGACGTCGAGGAGTACAATGTCATGGCCACCGAAGGCAGTGATTGGTTTAACTACACGCACGACTGGGGCACAGCGACGAACTATAACGTTTACCTCCGCAACGCCTGCGGTCTGTCGCAACATCTGTATCTGTACAACGGCGCGACCAACGACCCAGCCCAGCGGTTCGGGGCATTCTACTGCACTAATGCGGTGGCGTGGAATTGGCGCTACACACCATTGCTCGACCTCGGCGGCAACCTGGCTGTGGTAAACCTCGGCGGCACAGTCCCGCTCCGGCTGGAGGTTGATCCGGAACATCCCAAATGGGCGACAGTCCGCCGTGGGCTGGCCCTGAATTACATGGCGTTCGTCCCGGCGAGCTCGTGTCAGGTCACCCTCGGTCCGGCAGGTGCAGTCACTGCGGGCGCACAATGGCAGTTGGACGGTGGTGCCTGGTACAACAGCGGAGCATCGGTTTCTGCTTCCCCCGGATTGCATACGGTGAGTTTCAAGGCCGCCCCGCACTGGACGCCACCGACGAATCAGATCGTGACGGTCGCTGCCGGCCAGACGACACCCGCGACGGGCACCTATACCCCCGGGCTGACGCTGTGGTCCGCCACCCTGCTCCAGAAGACCAACACCGTTTGGACGCGGGAAACGGGCGCGACCGTGGATACCACAAACCAGCGGGTCACCAACGCCATGCCCGCCAGCACGCGTTACTATCAAATCCGTTCGGATGCTTCGACTCAGATTACCAACGTCTCAAAGTCGGGTGCTAACCTCATCCTGAAATACTCCACCTCGAGTACCACGCCTTCTTATCAGCTTGGCCTGAACATTCGGGCGTGGAAGAATGTCGCTAATGCGTGTGCCGGCCCTCTCGATGGCCCACAATTCGACTTAAACAATCCCACTCCGGCGCCGGACGACTCCACCCCGAACGACCCGACCTACTTCCCGAACGGGCTGGGGACTATCGGCTACGCGACGCAGACCATCAACATGCCCAACACCGGCCCCCAGGAGCACTTCACCGCACGGGATGCCTGCGGCGTGGCCTTCCCGGGTCCGTTCCCGGCGGGCTACGCGATAAACTACATGGTCGAATACCGCGGTAGCCTCAACCTCGCCACCGCCGGCAGTTATAACTTCGCGACCAGCAGCGACGATGGCAGCGCTCTGTGGATTGACGCGGGAATTAATCCGACCTACAGCACGGCCACGGTGACGAACAACTTCTGTCAGCCCCTGACGCAAAAGAGTTCCGGCGCGCAAACCTTGACGGCCGGTTACCACGACATCATTATTCGCTTCAATCAGGGTGCCGGCGGGAACGCTCTGCAAGTGTACTGGGATCCGACCGGCGGCACCAATTTCGTGCTGATCCCGGGAAGCCTGTTCTACCGCAACGTCGGGCAATAATGCCGAGAGGCTCGATGGCAACCAACTACACACTGCGCGGCGCGACCAGCGCGGCGCAGGTCTATCAGACCCACCTGCCGGTGACGGCCACCGGCAACAAGGATCCTGGTCCATAGTCCATCTCGTTCGGAACGAACGGCTGATCGCTAACCGCAGTCAGCCGTTTTAATGTACCTGCATGAGATTGGAGTAGATTCAGGGCCGGTCTTCGCCGTCCAGCTTGAGCCAGCCATCCAGCCGGGCGAGCGTCGGTCGTTACCATGCACATGCCGCCATTCCTGCTATCAGCGTTGATCCGCGGCGGCGCGCAGATTATTTAAGATTCTGCTTGCTACAAGCTCCGTAAACCTGGTAGAAGGGTGGTGTAGTGCGACATGCAGTCCGCAACTCAACTGATCA
>CAIWJG010000938.1 GCA_903912925.1 uncultured Verrucomicrobia subdivision 3 bacterium
GGCACCCGGCCTACAAGAGGGCGGTTTTGCGGGGGATGTAGGCTGGGTGCCCTCACCCGGCGGGGGGGGCGATAGGGCCATAATGAGAATTGCTGCCGGCGAAGGGGTGTGGTTTACTAAATTAACCCGGTTGACTGGGGGGTAAACACTTGGTATTGAGTTTGTTGTGAGCGGCTTCAAAGATGCACTACCCCTGAAAGCAGCACGGGAACGGCTGGCGCAACTCATGGGACCTGTTCTACTTGCTCCGCAACTTCGGGCGCGGCGTGTCCGATGTGGCCGGGCCGTTCCGTTCATTGCTCCCGGACCCGGCGGCACTGATGGCCCTTGAGCATTTGCGGATGGACTTCCTGGTTGCCGAAGCCCTTGGGCCCCGCAGGGTCGCCGAATTCATCTACGGCCGAAGCGACCTGGATTTGCAGACCGACGTGGTCGAATTCGTGCGCAGTTTCCTGGAGGAAACCTCGCCATGACCGAGGCGCATCGCCGCATCCGCCAGACCGTCTCGCTCAAGGTCCGTGGCCTCACCGTGAAGCCGCAGCTTCCGCCCGACCTGTTAGGCATCCTTGTTCTTCATCCGCTCGTTGGCCCCTCTTGAGAGCATGAAGCTGCGAACCCCATTTTCTCAGTTGACGGTGCGGCTGCATGGACTACTATTTCGTCAGCAGACCTGCCACGCCTCTGCTCCTCGGAGCAAGCGCAATTTTGGTGGGTTTTTCTTTTTCTACAGAGGAGGGGGTACCGGGTGAAATATACCAAGCCAGCTCTCACCTTCTCCGAACAGGCCGATCAACTCCTAAAGCGTGGTTTGACCGCTCCTGACAAGCAGGCGCTAGTCCAAAGACTGGAGGGCGTCAGCTACTATCGGCTTAGTGCCTACTGGTATCCATTCCGGCAGCCGGATGACACCCTCAAACCCGGAACCACGCTTGAAACTGTCTGGCGTCGTTACACATTCGACCGACAACTCCGCTGCCTGGTGCTGGATGCCATAGAGCGCGTTGAAATCGCGGTCCGCACTCAGGCTGTTAACCAGCATTCTCTCCGGTATGGCCCATTCGGATTTCTTGATCGTGCCAGTCTTCCGGGGCTGAGTGTCGATGATCATCGCAACCTCTTGGGACGGGTTCGTGAGGAGGCAAGCCGGAGCCGTGAGGATTTTGTTCGCCACTTCTTCGCCAAATACACCTCCGAAACCGATCTGCCACTCTGGATGGCGTGCGAACTAATGACATTTGGCAATCTCTTCACCCTTTTTCGTGGTGTCGAAACCCCGATCAAACAATCCGTGGCGGCGGAATATGGCGTGGCCGACACCGTGCTTTACTCCTGGCTGGCCACGCTGAACCAGATTCGTAACCTCTGTGCGCACCATGCTCGACTCTGGAATCGTGTCTTTGGCATCAAACCAACAATTCCCCGGCGCAACAAGCACCCGCACTGGCACACCCCAGTTCCAATCACCGACGACCGGCTGTTTGGCGTGCTAACGATGCTTCACTACCTCCTCAAACAGGTCGCTCCCCACAGCCGGTGGCGCGTACGCTGGGAAAACCTGCTCGCCCTTTACCCCGAAATCCCGATTGCCTCGATGGGCTTCCCAGCCAATTGGAAAGACTCACCCCTTTGGCAAACCCCTCCGCCCGCAGCGCCGCTCGCTCCAGCCACACCACCGCCGGCATCAGGAGGCACGCCATGAACATTCCTAATTCGTCCCTCGGTTTTCGGCCTTCGGCCTTCGGATTTCGGCCCTCCTTCGGACTTCGGGTTTCGGATCTCCGACGCATGTCCAGCCTCCCCTCCATCCGAACTGAAGACAGCCTCCTCAGGCCGGAGCTGCTCGACCAGGTCATCGCCGCCGACGTGCCCGGTCAGAAACCCGCCGACCTCGGCCTCGAACCCAAACGCAATCCCAGTTCGACACTCTCCCGCTAGTGCCCGCCCTGGCTGCCGCCTACCGCCCGCGATGTAACTGTTCAGGTCGGAACGTGGGGCAGACCTCCGGCCTGCCGGTTAACCGGGCCTCTGGCCCGGTGTTCCGGCGACCCGAGGGGCACGGAGTCAGAGACTCCGTGAACCGGCAGGCCGGAGGTCTGCCCCACACCTGAACGGCTACCCCGTGCCTACACCCAAGCCTGCTACCCCTGGTTCGAATACTACGCCGGCGAACTGAAAGCAATCGACGGTTCAAAGACCCTGGCTGCCGTCAAAACCGTGCCGGCAAAAGCCGAGGAAAAGCGAGCTGCGCCCCTGCCGGAAAACGAAACCGTGTCCGTCACGAACATCGTGAACCTCCGCGCCGGCCTCAAAACCAACCAGGTGCGCGAAGTTGATTTCTCGTGATCCTGCGCGTCAAACCCGCAGAGCCAGACGACCACCCGCCCTGGCGGGCTGCCGCTCTTCCGGCTGCCTCAGGAGAACGAATCGGAACTTCGCCGCCTCCGCATTCACCGGCATGGAGTACTGGACAACGTCGCCTCGCTTCATGCTTCCTGCTGGATTCGATGTGGACTTTATGTAGATTCTGTGTAGATTTGTTTCATGGCAACAGCAGTAATTGAAAACAATCCAGAACTACAAACTCGCTTCACTGAGCTGCAGAGCAGGGTCACGGCTCTCCAGGAGGAACTACAAGCCATACAACGCGGCGCCGGAGCCTTGCTGGTCACCCTCCCCGAGCTGCACGATGAAGCGACCGGGCGCATCGACGCGCAGAAGGTGGCCGATTACATGGGCGTGCCGCTCAAACGGCTCGCCGAAGGACTCCAACTGAATTACAAAGCCGTCCATCGCAGCCCTACGGCCGAGGCGCTTCAACCGTCACTCAAACCCGTGAAGCGGGCCCTGGAAATTCTCCATGAATTCTTCCATAAACCAGAGACCGTGCGAGTTTGGTTGAATACGCCTCATCCCGATCTGGACGGCGACACCGCCTTGGACATGATCCTGGCTGACAATGTTACTGCGGTCCTTAGAATCCTCGAAAACGCGGCTGCGGGCGTGCCTGTCTAATGTTTCCCCTCCGCCAACTGGCCGCCGCGCTTGCCAACGTCCAGCTCACTTCCGCCCACGGCCCCCTGCAAGGGAAACGTGAGGCGTGAAACGTGAAACGTGAAACGTGAAGGAAATCCGAATGAAATGGCC
>CAIWJG010000939.1 GCA_903912925.1 uncultured Verrucomicrobia subdivision 3 bacterium
CGATTTCTGGTTCCACGAATACCGGGTCAACGGCAAGTCCCTGGTGGAAAGCGTGGATCCCGTCGCGGCCGGGCTCGAACCCCTCGAGCTCGAGGTGCTGGAAGCGCACCGTCAGGCGCGCACCTCTTTTTTCGCAACGGAAGCGGTGCTGCCCGACAGCCACCAGATTCGCCTGCGGGACCTGTTGGAGCCGGACCGTCCGGAAACCTTGCTCACGGATATGGGACTGAGTGATTCGATGCAGCGCATGGGAACGCGGTTAGCTATGTTCTCCCGGCGGCTGGTCGTGCGCGGCGTCGCCATGACGAGCGGGTTTAGCTTTGGGTTTGAACCCAAACATGTGCCTGGAATCCTCGATGCCTACCGGCAGCGCACGAAGCGGGTGGTGCCCCCGGATTTGTCCGTGGCCCGGTTTGCCTTCTTCTTTCAAAAGCACCGCGAACGGGGTGTCGAACAAGCGTACCAGGACGTCGTGTGAACGGCCTTGCGGGCTCCATGGTCAGCCGTCACGGTTGCCACTCCGCGGCTGTCAGGATCAGTATTCCGCTTTCGGATTTCCTGCGGGCTTCGGGCTTCGGAGCTCGCGGGCCAAAACCGACGACCAGGTGGCCCCGCCCTCTTCCCGCCTTCGATGTTCAAGCCCCATTTCAGCCTTCAGCCTTCAGCCTTTAGCCTTTAGCCTTTAGCCTTCAGCCTTTAGCCTTCAGCCTTCAGCCTTTAGCCTTTAGCCTTTAGCCTTCAGCCTTTAGCCTTTAGCCTTCAGCCTTCCCCTCCGACGGGGAGAGGTTCGGGCTTTGCGGGCGGAGTTAATCTCGGGTTGACCACGAACTGGAATTAGCTACAGGATGATTAGCATTATGGTTACTCTCCGTATCCGGCAAGACGCTCCACAGGCGGGCAGCTACCCCATCCGCCTTACCTTGCAACGTCCGGGTCAACCGGATCGCGAAGCGGAGGCCAGAGTCCAATTCGCGCTCACGCCCCAGGAGCAAGAGGATCTGCGCCGGTACCTGGAAGACTACCTCCAGCGACCAGGCTCGTTCACGCAGGTCGAGGTCAGCCAGATCGAAGACTGGATGAAGCGGCGGGGCGAGGAGCTTTATACCAAGGTCCTGGCCCACAACATGGACACGCAGGCTGTCTGGTTCCTGGCGCACGAACAACTCGCCGACCTGCGGATCGAGATCACCACCGGCATCGCGGAAGCTGCGTCCATCCCCTGGGAACTGATGCGCGATCCCCAGTCCGATTCTGCTATCGCCCTGCGCGTCCAATCCTTCGTGCGCGTCCAGTCGAATCCGAACCTCGGCTTCGTGCCGGTGCCGCCGGCGGATGAGGGCCGCCTCCGGTTGCTGTACGTCGTCTGCCGGCCGGGCGGCCGCAATGACGTCGAACTCCGCGCCGTGGCCAATCGCCTCCTGCAGGACCTCGGCCCGGACCTCGCCCGCTTCGACATCACCGCCCTGCGCCCGCCCACCTTCGAGCAACTCCAGAAAGAACTGACCGACGCCAAAGCCGCCGGACGCCCCTTCCACATCGTCCACTTCGACGGCCACGGCTGCTACGAGGATCTGAGCAAAACCACCCTGGCTGATTGGCTGAAAGCCGCCAGCCTCATCATGTTCGGCGGCAAGAAGTCCGGCAAACACGGCTACCTGCTGTTCGAGCATCCCGCCAGCGAGCAAAACATGCGCCCGGTGTCCGGCGACGAACTGGGCAAGCTCCTCCACGACACCGGGGTGCCCGTGCTGGTGCTCAACGCCTGCCAATCCGCCATGCACGAAGCCACCGGCGAACCGGAGCAGCCGCCCGCCGCCGCCAACGTCCATGACGAGGTTCGCGCCATCGGCTCGCTGGCCCAGGCCGTCATTGACCAGGGCATCCCCGCCGTGCTCGGCATGAGATACAGCGTCTTCGTCGTCACCGCCGCGCAATACATCGGGCAGCTTTACGCCGCCCTGGCCCAGGGCCGTCCCTTTGGCGAGGCCGCCAGCGAAGGCCGCAAGCACCTCGCCCGGAACCCCGACCGCTGGGTCACCCTCCAGAGCCATACGTTGCAGGACTGGTTCGTGCCCGTCGTCTATGAGGCCATGCCCGTCCACCTGCTGCCGCCCAAAGCCGCCGCCCCCGGCCTGCAACTCGACCGCCCTCCGCTGGACCCCGCCCAGACCAACTCCGCCCTGCGCCGCCACGTGCCCGACACCGGCTTCGTGGGTCGCGACGAAACCCTCCTCCTGCTGGACCGCGCCTTCGACCACCGCCCCGTCGTCCTCCTGCACGCCTACGCCGGCCAGGGCAAAACCGCCACCGCCGTCGAATTCGCGCGCTGGTACGCCCAGACCGGCGGCCTCGGCCCCCGGCCCGTCGTCCTGTTCACCTCCTTCGAAACCCACACCGACCTGACCGGCGTGCTGAACCAGATCGGCCAGGTGTTCGCCCCCGCTCTGCAAGCCAGCGGGATCGAATGGCACGCGCTGAACGACCACGCCGCCCGCCGGAGCCGCGTCCTCCAAGTGCTCCAGCAAATCCCCGTCCTCTGGATTTGGGACAACGTCGAGCCGGTCGCCGGTTTCCCTGCCGGGACCGAATCCGCCTGGACGCGGGCCGAACAAGCCGACCTGGCCGACTTCTTGAAGCAAGTCGTCATGGCCAAGGGCACCCAAGCCCGCATCCTGCTCACCTCGCGGCGCGACGAACAAGCGTGGCTGGGCGGCCTCCCCCACCGCGTCGCCATGCCCCGCATGAGGGACAGTGACGCCGCCGGCCTCGCCCGCAGCCTCGCCAAGAGCCTCGGCACGGAGAAGCAGATCCCCCGCGAGGACATCGCCGACTGGCAGCCCCTGCTCGACTACTGCCACGGCAACCCCCTGACCCTCCGCGTGCTCGTCGGCCAGGCCATCAAAATGGGGCTGCGCGGCCAGCAGCCAATCGGGGACTTCGTCGCCGCCATCCGCAGCGGCGAGCAGGCCATCGAAGACGCCGACGCGCAGCAGGGCCGCGACAAATCCCTCGGCGCCTCGCTCGACTACGGCTTCCGCCACGCCTTCAAAGACGACGAACTCCCCATCATCGCCCTGCTGCACCTGTTCCAGGGCACTGTGATGGTCGAGGCCCTCGCCTGCATGGGCGAAGGCGACCACGCCCTGCCCGAACTCAAGGGCAAGACCGAAGCCGACCTGGTGAGCGTGCTGGATCGCGCACGGGACACCGGCCTGCTGACCCACCTGGGCGGCACCTACTACACCATCCACCCGGCGCTGCCGTGGTTCCTCCGCCAACTCTTCGCCCGGCACTACGACGGCCAGCCGGGCCACTCGACCGCCACCGCCGCCCTCCGGGCCTGGGTCGAGGCCATCGGCGTACTGGGCAACTGCTGCCACGACCAATTCAACGCTGGCAACCGGGTCGTCATCCAATTCCTCGCCTTGGAGGAAGCCAACCTGCTGCACGCCCGCCGCACCGCCCGCCGCCACAGTTGGTGGGATCGCGTCATCTCCGCTATGCGGGGCCTGCGCAGCCTCTACGACTACCAGGGCCGCCGGTCCGAATGGTCCCGGCTGGTCGCCGAAATCACGCCCGACTACTGCACCCCCGACGACGCCCCCATCCCCGGCCGGGAAGACCCATACAGCCTGGTCATGGGCTACCGAGTGCGCCTGGCCAAAGACCACGACCGAGATCTCCCCCGAGCCGCCGCCTTGCAGGACAAACTGGTCGCCTGGGACCGCCAGCAAGCCGCCCCCGTCCTCGCCCTCCCCACCGACGCCCCCCTCGACCCCGACCAACGCAATCGCATCCGCAACCTTGGCGTCAGCGTGTTCACCCTCGGCCAAATCCTGATGGAGCAAGGCAGCCCCGACTGCGTGGCAGCGTACGAGGAAACCATCCGCTACACCCAGCGCATCCAAGACACCGCCGCCGAAGCCACCGCCCAATTAGACCTCGGCCACGCCTACCTGACCATTCCCGCCATCCGCAACCTGGACGCCGCCGAAGTCGCCTACCAGCGAAGCCTGGACTTGCGAGATCCGAACGATGCGTTGGGACGTTCCCAGTGCATCCATCAAATCGGCATGGTCCATCACGCGCGATTCAAAGGATCCTGCCGGCGCGGCGAGCCAGCGGAAACCGTGCTTAAGCACGCCCAGTCAGCGGAACAGCATTACCAGCAAGCCCTCGCCCTCTGCCCCCCCACCGCCCTCACCGATCTCGGGCCAATGCACGGCCAGCTAGGCAACCTCTACGCCGCAGTCGGCCAGACCGAGCGCGCCCGGGAGCACTACGAGAAGTGCGTCCAATTGGCCGAGCAAACCGGCGACCGCTATCACGCCGGGGGGACCCGCTTCAACATGGCCCTCATGTATCTCGATGCCGCCAAGCGAGAGTCCACCCCGGCCCGTCAGCGCGAGCTCCTGGACCGTGCGCAGGCGTACGCCGAGGCCGCCCTGCGCGACTTCAAGCACTACGAAGGCCGCGCCGCCAAAGACGAAGCCGACGCCCAGCAACTCCTCGCCCGCATCGCCGAAGCCTCCTCCGTTCGCGACCGCCTTGCTCCACCCCCACCCAGCCCCCCGGAACCGGAATCGCCAGCCGGCCCTGGCCCAAAGGAGCCTCAGGCAGCGCCCCAGGAAAGTCCGCCGCCGGTAAAGAAAATAGCCTCGCTGCCGCATCATGGACCCACGGCGACCAGACCGATGCCTGCGGCGATGGGACTCGATTCAGGGCACGCGGAGGCCGCGCCAGCGCCCCCCGCGGCTCCGGCTAAATTCTCCCAGGCCCGACAGTTCCAGGCCCAGGTGTTTATGGGCGATCCGCCACCGCCCGAGGCACCCGCCGCCAAGGCGTTCGTCAAAGGCCAATCCCATACGATCCAGGCTTTCATCGGTCCCCTGAATGCCCGATTTCTCGGCATCCCATTCGATGAGCGCCAATTGCCACCGTCAGCCACCGGCCACACGCTACAGGTGGTCTTCGTCGAACCAACCTTCTGCCCGGAGGCGCGGGTGGCGGAGATCCACTTGCCCGCGGTCGGCGCCAGCGGGCTTTGTTCGTTCCCGTTGAGCATCCCGGCCGACACGGCGGCGGACCGGGTCCAGGCCCGGCTCCTGGTGCTGTTCCGGAACCGCGTCTTGCTCACGTCCAGGCTGGAAGGTGCCATCAGCTCCGATCCCGCGGCGTCCCCCGCGCGCGACGTGAAGCTGCTGCCGGAGGTGACCGTCAATCCGTTCTTCCTGGGGCTGGATGACCAGCCGCCGACGGGGGGCGCGTTGGTGTTCAACCACTCGGACGCGGGCGAGCCGGCCGTGACCAAGATTGTGAATGGCGAGGCGGTGCGCGTGCGCCTGGGCGAAGCCGCGGTGCGCGAGGCAACCGACCAAATCAACGGGAAGCTGGCGGCCTCGGATTGGGGCGCGGAAACCTTCCAGAGCCTGACCGCCCCCAAGACTTTGGACCTGTTGCGGTTCCTGGCCCGCCACGGATCAATGCTTTACGAGGCCGTCATTACCGATCACCCGGTGGATAAGCAGCTTTTGGAATCCGCCCGCCTCCAAATCATCGCGGCCCGGCCGGAATCACGCCTGCCCGTCGAGTTCTTTTACCAGTGCCCGTCGCCGTTGGGCACGGCCAAACTCTGCCCGCAAGCGGCGCAGGCCCTGGCCGACGGCAATTGCGCCGCGTGTCCGAGCCCGCCGAGCCATGAGCTGCTGTGCCCGCTCGGGTTCTGGGGCTTAAGCCGCGTGCTCGAGTGGCAACTCTATAGCGCGGAGAATCCGGCGGACCTCTCGGGCGATGATTTTCAGATCGCGCAGGAACGCGCCCGCCGCCGCACCTTGCCGCCGTTGGATTCCGGCCTGGTGGCGGTCAGTAAAAACGTTGACGCAGCCGTAAAGGACAGCGCCGCCAAATTGGAGACGGCGGCCAGGAGCGCCCTGGCAACGGTGGCGGTGGTGACCACCTGGCCGGAGTGGACCAGCGAGGTGACCGCGCTTGGCCCCGCCCTCCTGCTGCTGATTCCGCACACCGCCTGTGACAGCGCCCAGATCGTCACCCTGGAAATTGGCGGGCAGGAGTTGGCCACGGACCAAATCGATCCCGGGTATGTTCATCCCCAGGCGAACCCCACCTTCCCGCTGGTGCTGCTGCTGGGTTGCGAGACGGGCGTCAAAGGCATCGCGCTGGAGCGGATCGTCGCCAAATTCCGCCGGTGCGGGGCCTCGATCATTGTCAGCACGACGGCCCCGGTGCTGGGCCGCCAGGCGGCGCTCGTGGCCGCGCGCTTTCTCAAGAAACTCAAAGCCCTCAGCGCCAACTCCGGGGCCACGTTCGGCGACGTCATGCTGGCGGTCCGCCGCGAACTCCTCGCCGAAGGTCTTCCCGTTATACTCGCCGTATCCGCTTACGGCGATGCCGACTGGCGTTTCCAATAACCAATCCATCCGCAAACACACTTATGTTTACGATTGAAATGCTGCCCGCCGATTACGGCGATTGTCTCTGGATCGAATATGGCGACCCCGAAGCCCCCCAACGCATTCTCATTGATGGCGGCACGCTGCCCACCTTCAAACTCCTCAAACAGCGCATCCGGAAGCTTCCCGAAGCCCAGCGCCGCTTCGAACTCCTCGTCATCACGCACCTGGACAACGACCACATCGAGGCCGCCGTCAAGCTGCTCAATGCCAAGTCGCCGCTGGCGCAGTTTGGCGAGGTCTGGTTCAACGGCCACAAGCATCTCTTCCCCCCGGACGCCCTCGGGGCCCTCGAGGCGGCCTATTTCGAGGCCCGGATCACGAAGCTGGCTATTCCCTGGAATCAGTCATTTGGTGGCCGGTCCGTTGTCGTGCCGGAGACGGGTCCCCTCCCGCAAATCACGCTGCCCGGCGGCATGGCCCTGACTGTCCTCTCTCCCGGCTGGCCGGAACTGATCAACCTCCGCCCGGTCTGGGAAAAGCAGTTAGCCGACAAGGAACTCACACCGGGGGACGACCAGGCGGCGCTGGACAAACTGGCCAGAGAAAAGAAGTATGCCGATCTGCTGGGCGCGGGCGGTCCGGACCTCACCCAGTTGGCCGCCGCCAAATTCAAGGCAGACACCTCGGAGGCCAACGGCAGCAGCATCGCCCTCCTGGCGGAGTTCGAGGGCAAACGGTGCCTGTTGGCCGGCGACGCCTTCCCCGGCGTCGTGGCGGCGAACATCCGCCGCCTACCCAGCGGAGGTGATCCGCTCTACCTCGAGGCCTGCAAAGTCGCCCACCACGGCAGCCAGCACAACACCAGTCCCGAGCTGCTGGAACTCCTGCGCTGTCAGAACTACCTGTTCTCCACCAGCGGCAAGAAGTTCGGCCACCCCGACCCGGAAACCATCGCCCGCATTATCAAGCAGGGCCGCGGACCCAAGCTCCACTTCAACTACCTCAGTCCGCAAAATGAAGTCTGGAACGACGCCGCGCTTATGAAAAAGGCTAACTTCCAGGCTTGCTTTCCCCCTCCCGGCAACCCGGGGATTAGCCTCAGCTTGTGAGGGAGCGCGGCGAGCCTTCTCCCTCTCCCCGCCGGAAGGGGAGAGGGCTGGGGTGAGGGGAATTCAGTTAGGTTAGCACGGCCCGCCTCACCCCTGCAAGGGAAACGTGAGACGTGAAACGTGAAACGTGAAGGAAATCCGAATGAAATGGCC
>CAIWJG010000940.1 GCA_903912925.1 uncultured Verrucomicrobia subdivision 3 bacterium
ACATCCAACATCGAACACCCAACATCCAACCATTTTCCATGGCGCAGCCGGTGGATGTTGGATGTTCTGGCAGAAAATGCCGGGCGGCACGGGCGCGACGGTCAATTATTCGCTTTCGGGCGGACGGGACGGGCGGCGCGGGCGTGAGGGGTCCGGTTACGGCGGAACCCGGGTTTGGGTTCGGCGCCGTTTCAGGCGGAGGGCAGAGGGCCGGGGCGGGTTAGCCGGCGGGAACGAGGGCGCTGGCGACTTTCGGCAGGTCCGTCCAGCCGTTGATGTGCTGACAGGTGCGGACGAAGATCACGGTGCCAACGGTCGGCTGGCCATACTTGGAGACGTAAAGCGCGGTGATGTCGCTCCAGCCATTGACCGGGGTGGGCAACAATCCGAGCAGGGGGAAGTGCTGCACGCAGCGGACGCCGGCGCTGACCGGGGCCGCGCCTTGCACCGGGGTGGTTTGGCCCGGTTGGTCAGGGACGTGGAGTTTCACCGTAATGTTGCCGCCGATATTGGTGACGGCCAGCTCGGCCACGGGGTTCGGGTTGAAGCTGGGGATGGCGGGCGGAAGGTCGAATTGGCTTAACCCGAGATGGGCGCGGGACGCATTGACGCGCACGAAATAGTTGTAGCCATTAAGCGCCACGCGGAGGCCGGCGCGGCTGGTGGTGTAGCTGTCGGCCGCGGCAATGCACCAGGCGATGCGTTTGGCTGGGTCCAAGGCCCGCCAAGTGGTTGAAACTTTTGCAAAGTTCCGTCTGTTATTTTGCTGCGGTGGCGATTTCGGGTTATGCGGACAGGTGTATTTCCGCACGGTCTGGCCGTAGCGGGTTTTCACGAAGACAATATCTCCAACCCGTCCGGACTGAGGGGGCGCAATCATTTTACTCATATATTCACTGCCAAACTGGCGTTCTGCGGCCAAGGATCGCCCCGTCCGCGATTGGACGGGTGCTGAGCTGAGCCGACACCAGACTGGTCATTTGCATAATTATCATAGCCAGCGGGCTAGGGCAAGGTATTTTGTGAAAAATCTTTTTTGGCAGCAATTCGGGCTTGGACTTTGGGATTCTGCAATCCCAAAGGGATTGCGCCCTCCAGCCCAGCAACCGTGTTGATTTTGTCAAGGCTGGTTATGCTATTTTTAAGTCCGCGGCTCCTGCAGTGGCTGGTTCCGACGGGAGGGCTTTGATGCAAATATTCATGTAGATCAACAATCGGCGCATAACGGCTGTCAGGGCGACCTTGGGCAACTTTCCCTTGGCCCGAAGGCGCTTGTAGAAAGTGCGCAACACCGGGTTGCAGCGCGCCGCGCTGAGGGCGGCCATGTATAAGGCCAGGCGCACTTCGGGGCGCCCGCCGCCGATACAGCACCTTCCCTTCATCATGCCGCTTTCTCGGGTCCAGGGAGCCAGGCCGGCCAAGGCCGCCACTTCGTGGCGGTTCAATTGCCCCAGTTCGGGCATATGAGCCAGGACCATCCAAGCGGTGCGGAGCCCGACGCCCTGGATTTCATCCAGGCAGTTGACGCGCTGCTGCAGCGCGGCATCTTGCTTGATCAAGGCGGCAATTTGCTTTTCGACAGTCGCGATCTGGGACTCGATATGCGCCATCAGCTTGGCATGCTGCCGGAGGACAAAGGGATCCTGATGATGCTCGGTTTGGGTTTTGGCCAAAGCCCGCCCTTGGATCAATTGCTTCAGCCATTGGGTCAGAGCTACCAGTTGATCCTGGGTGGCGGAAGTGGGCGGGGTGGCTTTAGGCTGATAGCGCTGGCCATAATCCGTCAACACCCGCGCGTCGATCTGATCGGACTTTGCCCGCTCGCCTTGGGCCTGGGCCGCGGCGCGCACCCGGGCAGGATTGGTCACGGAGACCGGGATCTGCCCTTGCTGCAGGGTTTTGACCAGCGGGCGTTCATAGCCACCGGTGGCTTCGCAAATCACATGAACGGAGGGTACCTTTTGGAGGTGGGCACACAACTGATCCAGGCCCTTAAGAGTATTTTTGAACTCACTTTGATAACCCTGCAAATGAAGTTGCAGGGTCGCTTTGGCGACATCCACACCGGCATAGACGACGGTGTTATTGGTGGTGTTATTGGTTTGCATATTTTTAACTGTGTTTGATCGTGTTCTTACTCAGCCTTACATATACGAGCTGACGGTCCTGGCCGCCGCTCCGGCAACCGTTCGAGTTTGGAGCACAGGGCGTGCGCGGCTCTGGCTGGGCTCCGGACTGACCAACAAAGGCCGTCCGAGGGTTGCACGAGCTCGCGCACGCCGCCACTCGCCCTTTGCGCAAGGGCGGCGGCCTCATTTTCTTGCCTGCGCAAGAAAAGCAATAAATCGAAAGGAACGTAGTAAGTAAATGCGTATAAAAGCGCAACGGCTGCCGAGCTTGCCGGGGGCGCATTTGGTCTGCAGTTTCTCGCTGCGCGG
>CAIWJG010000941.1 GCA_903912925.1 uncultured Verrucomicrobia subdivision 3 bacterium
GCCCTGCCAGCTCCGCGTCGCGCGTGGCCAGCTCCGTTTCACGCCCTGCCAGCTCCGCCTCTCGCGCCGCCAACTGCGCATCGCGCGCCGCCAACCGCGCATCGCGTTCGCTTACCGAGCGCAGCGCCTCGGCAAGGTTGGCATCGCGCGCCGCCAGCGATTCGCGCAGCGCGCGCGATTCTGTCTGCTTGACCTCAGAGTCCCGCAACGCCCTGCGCAGCGCTTCCTCGGTGCTGAATGCGCTGGCCAAACGATTGCCTTCCGTAGCCCACCGGAAAAGAGGTTCTGAAATCGCGGATGTGGAATTACAGGAGGTCGCCTTGAGTGATCTGCTCGTGATTTATCCGCACGACATCTGCCCGGTGGACGGTGTGGTGATCGAAGGCCACGGCGTGATGGACGAATCCTATCTCACCGGCGAACCGTTTCAGATCACCAAGACCTCTGGCTCAACGGTCATCTCCGGCGCGATCAATGGCGAATCCGCGCTGACCATCCGCACGACGAAAATTGCCGCCGATTCGCGCTACGCGAAGATCATGGAAGTAATGCGGGAGTCCGAAGCCAAACGACCGCAGTTGCGGCGTCTCGGGGATCGCCTGGGCGCGATTTATACTCCGGTGGCGCTGACAGTCGCCCTAATCGCCTGGGCCACCAGCGGCGAAGCCGTACGCTTCCTGGCAGTGCTGGTGATTGCCACGCCATGCCCCCTGCTCATCGCGATACCCATCGCTATCATTGGCTCGATTTCTCTTTGCGCCCGCCGCGCGATCATCGTCAAGAGCCCGGTCGTGCTCGAGCAGATCGCCGAGTGCCGAACTGCGATCTTCGACAAGACCGGAACGCTGACTTATGGCGAGCCGAAGCTGACCGAACAACTCATCGCCCCGGGCTTCGCGCAAAAGGAAGTGCTGAGTCTCGCGGCGGGCCTAGAGCGCTACTCGAAACATCCGCTGGCGCGCGCCATCCTGGCGGCGGCGAAGACGGATGGCATTGCGCTCCCGGAGGTCACCCAGGTGAGCGAGCCGCCCGGCCAGGGGCTGCGCGGAACCGTTCTTGGCCGCCAGGTGCAAATCACCAGCCGGCGCCAGCTCGGCGAGCAACCGATTATAGGTTACGACCGTCTTCCTCCGGTCGGCGGCGGGCTCGAGTGCGTAGTGGCGATTGACGGGCGCTACGCGGCGGCCTTGCGCTTTCGGGATGCGCCGCGCGCCGAGAGCCGCTCCTTCATTAACCACTTGGGACCGAAGCATCACTTCGCGCACGTGATGATTGTGTCCGGAGATCGTGAGTCGGAAGTGAGCTATCTTGCCGAGCAGGTGGGCATCACGGAAATCTACGCCCAGAAAAGTCCGGAAGAGAAACTTGCCATCGTCCATAAGGAAACCGCCGCCGCCAAAACACTCTACGTCGGTGATGGCATCAACGACGCCCCGGCCATGATGGCCGCCACCGTCGGAATGGCAATCGGACAGAACTGCGACGTGACCGCGGAAGCGGCGGGGGTCGTGGTGATGGATAATTCACTCAAAAAAAGTGGACGAGTTCATGCACATCAGCCGCCGGATGCGGATCATCGCCCTCCAGAGTGCAGTCGGTGGCATGGCGCTGAGCGTCATTGGCATGGCCTGGGCAGCCACAGGTCATTTGAGTCCTGTCAGCGGCGCAGTCACCCAGGAAGTTATAGATGTTCTAGCCGTGCTGAACGCCTTGCGGGCCGCCTTTCCGCCCAAAGTAATCCGCGATCTCTGACTCTAATGAAACCAAAACTCAAGAAGATGGTGCGGCTGGCGGTAATCGCCGCTGCCGTTGCAGCCATCGCGACTCTGGCCTGGACCGCCTTGAAATCTTCCGGCCCGGGCGCTGGCTTCGTAAGCGGCAAGCCGTCGTGTGCAGCGCACTAACGGTGAAGAACAGCCGGAGGCTGTCGCTGCGGAGGGCCGCGGCCTACGCCGGCCTTTGCCTTGGTGCGGTTGTAATTGCTGTCGCGGTGTTTATCCTCATGTTCGGTGATATGATCCTCAACGGCTATGGCAAAGGGAAGGTGGAGCGGGCGTTTGCCAAAGCGCACCCAGGGTGCGCTTTGCACATCGGCAAACTCGATTACTCGGTGGGCGCCGATCTCCTTGTCGCTGAAGTGGTCACACTGAGTGCACCTACCATGACCCTCAAGGTTGACCGGATTTCGCTGACGGGCGCTCGCTGGGCGCGGTTTCTCATGGGGACCGCAGCTCTGGCTGATGTCCTCGCCAAGGCCAGTCTCGAGGCGACGAATCTCGACGTGGAATTCCCCCAGGCGCACTATGGGATCTGTTGCGCGGGAGTGCGAGCGTCGGTGCCGGATTCGGAACTGATCGCCGAGGGGACCGAACTGCGGCCGTTGGCCGGAGACGAAGCATTCTTCGCAACGCATGATTTTCGGACGACGCGGTTTCACGCAGTCGTGCCCGAGTGCAAAGTGCTGGGCCTGGCGTATGGCGAACTGCTCCAGGGAAGGTCATACCGGGCCCGGTCGGTCCATTTTTCCAGCCCCTCCCTTGATACGTTGACCAATCGGGAAAAGCCGCCGAAGCCGTTCGTGAAGATTCCGCTCATGGTGCACGAGGCGCTGGCCTCCATCCGGCAACCGTTGCAGATTGATAGTCTCAGCATCACCAACGGCCAATTCAGATACTGCGAGAGGCTGGCGGTTGGAGCCGACCCCGCCGTGGTGACGTTCGGGGAAGTCAGTTTGTCCGTCGAGGGCATCGCGAACCGGGGCGAACCGACTGCCATCCTCAAACTCCGGGGGCAGGGCAACCTCATGGATGCCGGAACGCTGAGGGTGCTGATGACGATTCCGGTCAATTCACCGGACTTCTCGCTCCACTACTCAGGTTCGCTCGGCGCGATGGACCTGACCCGCCTTAATGCGTTTCTGGAAATTGCGGAACACACCCGGATTAAGTCCGGCAGCGCGCAAGAGGCCGCGTTCGAAATCGATGTGAACGCCGGTCAGGCTCGTGGCCGTGTACGCGCGATCTACAAGGATTTGGAGCTCGCTCTGCTCGACAAGCAAACCGGCTCCGCAAAGGGAATCAACAACCGCGTCACTTCGTTCTTTACGAATGTGTTGAAGATCAGGAATTCCAACGCTCCGGACGCCTCGGGGTCGATTAAGGAGGGGGTGGTAAACTACACCAGAAAGCTCGACGACGAGTTTCAGGCCTTTGTGTGGTTCGCCCTGCGGACCGGCGTCCTGGATATCATCAGCCATTGATCCCTGATCCAGGAAACACATCGAACGAGAGTCCCCCTTGCAAAGCGCATGGTTCGGCAGTGGTAGTAGTGCAGGTTGCAAGGTCTGGCCGTGCCTGGCCGCACGCCAAAGGTGACCATAAACACCTTAAACAGCCTGGATTGAGGAGGTTAGATCTCAGGGCGCTAGGTTGGCCCTCCATTAGCTAGAAAAGAAAGGGCAACTCAAGTGCGTCGACCGTGTGTGGAGGCTTGAAGAAAGAGAAAGCCTCGCACGACAGGAAGAAGTGCAGAAGCAAATAGAATCAACATATGATCGCATTGATATTACCAACCATGTTCGCCGCTGCTGGTTACTCCTTGATCTATCTCCTTGGAGGCGGAGGCCTTTTCGGCGCCTTCGTCATCTTCGTTGCAGCAAAGATGTTAGGCCGGTGAGTGCCGCCAAAAGAAACCAGTCAAAATCACCGCCATGAAACACAATCATAATCATGACAACGTTCACAACGCCGGTCCCGAACTCGTGCCCGTTCGTTTTGAATTTACTCACCCGACGGCCACCACCGTTTGCATCGCGGGAACATTCAACCACTGGCAGCCCGAGGCCAAGACTCTGCACCCCGCAGGAAGCGGTCACTGGCTGAAGGAAACGGCTTTGCTACCCGGCACGTACGAATATTGCCTCGTAGTGGACGGCCAATGGATGCCCGATCCGCTGGCCCGAGAAACCGTCCCCAACCCCTTTGGCGGCAGAAACTCGGTTCTGAAGGTGGCCAGTTCCCCGGAAGCAGCCCATCTCGCCGACGCGGAAACGTTACCACTGAAGAACGAAACCGAATCATGCAACCAGAGCCCCTCCAATAGGTAGTGAAGGCAGCTTAAGCCTGAAGGTGAGGCGCCGGTGGCACTTGGACGCCTCGCCTAAAGTCCTTAATCTGCAATGTATCGCAGTCGAGCGCCTTTACTTCTCACGAGGGGCTTCACCCGACGGGGACTCCGGCATCTTCTCGTCCAGGCATTCCCGCACCGTTTCCAGGAGGAGACGTGACGGGCAAGGCTTCTGCAGGAAGCGGCTTCTGGTTCGCCGGATGAACTCTGTACCATTGCCCAGGACCTCGGCGCTGTACCCGCTCATGAAAATGACCTTCAACCCCGGCCGCAGGCTCCACAATTGTTCGGCCAGATCCCGTCCCGTTACTTGCTCCGGCATGATGATGTCGGTCAGCAGCAGCGCGATCACCCCCGCGTGGCTGTGCCACAGATCCAGCGCTTCCCGCGCGTTCGTCGCCTCCTGAATCCGGTAGCCCTTGCTTTCCAGTACCCGCCGGGTCGTCAGACGCACCGCGTGGTCGTCTTCCACCAGCAGGATCGTCTCATTCCCACCACGGATATTCGCCTCCACCGCCGCTGCCGCCGCCAGCCGAGCGGGGGTTGGGATAGCCGGCAGAAAGACCTTGAACGTGCTGCCCTCTCCGACTTGGCTGGATACCTCAATCCATCCCCCGTGCTGCTTGACGATGCCGTAAACCGTGGCCAAACCCAGCCCGGTGCCCCGGCCCACTTCCTTGGTGGTGTAGAACGGTTCGAAAATGCGGGGTAAGACCTCCGGGTCAATCCCGGTGCCCGTGTCGCTGACCCGCAGGCAGACAAATTCACCGGCGCGCGCCTCGGGATTAGCCTGCGCTACCGCTTCATCAAACCGCGCGGGCTCGGTTGCCACACGGAGTTGACCGCCTTGCGGCATCGCGTCGCGGGCATTGACGACCAGGTTGAGGATCACCTGCTCCATCATGCCGGGGTCGCCCTGGATATACTGCGGCGGCGCGGCGTAGTCGCATTGCAGATCGATGTTCTCCCCAATGACCCGCTTGAGCATCCTGGTCAGGCTGGCGATGACTTCGTTCAGCACTAGTGGCTGAGGGTGCAAAACCTGTTTGCGGCTGAACGTCAGCAACTGGCGTGTCAGGTTAGCCGCCCGCTCCGACGCGTCCACCACGTGCTTAAGGCCTTCCCTGGCTTCCGTCGTCAACTCCCGATTGCGCATTAACAACAACTCGGCATTGCCCCGGATGATGGCGAGCATGTTGTTGAAATCGTGAGCCACCCCGCCGGCAAGCTGCCCCACCGCTTCCATCTTTTGGGCCTGGCGCAGTTGGGCTTCGAGTTGTGCTTCGTGGGTAACATCGCGCTTGACCGCGACATAGTTGACGACCTTGCCCGTGGCGTCACGCATGGGCGAGATGGTGGCGTCCTCTTCGTAAAGCGTGCCGTCCTTTTTCTTATTCATGAAGCGGCCACTCCAGACCTCGCCGCGGCCCAGGACAGTCCAAAGCTGCTGGTAGAACTCGGGGGCGTGCTGGCCGCTCTTGAGAATGCGCGGGTTTTGGCCGAGGGCTTCCGCGCGGGTGTAGCCGCTGGTCTTCTCGAAAGCCGGGTTGGCGTAGAGGATCGTACCGCTGGCATCGGTGATGACGATCGTCTCGGCGGACTGCTCGACCGCCGTCGCCAGCCGCGCATGGGATTCTTCCACCCGTTTGTGTTCCTGCTCGTGCTCGATGCTCTGCAGGGCAAAGGCCAGGTCATTTGCCAGCTCATTCAACAGGCCGAGCTCCTCCGCGTCAAACGCCCCGGCGCGCTCAGAATAGACCGCCACCGCTCCCAGAACTCGCGAACCGTGAATCATTGGCATCGCGGCCATGGATGCGATCCCCCGGGCCTTCGCATCTTCCCGCCACGGTGCCAGTCGTGGATCGGTGGCCATATCCTGGCAGACCACAAGTTGGCCGGTCCGAATCGCGGTGCCGATCGGTCCCCGGCCCGTCGGAGTCTCGTCCCACGTTACGGTCACCGTGTCGAAGTAGCCCGTTTCCTTCCCGGCACGGGCTTGCGGCACGACTCGCTTGGAACCTGCTTCGACCAGACCGATCCACACAAACCGGTACCCGCGCGTCTCGACCAGGATTTGGCTGGCCTCGGCCAGCAGCCGTTTGGGGTCGCGCTCCCGCACCATCAGCGCGTTGACGGCTCCCGTGGCCCGCAGCACCCGGTTCAACTCCCGGACGCGTTCCTCGGTCCCCTTGCGCTCGGTGATGTCCTCAATCGTCGCCAGGGTGCGCATGGGCTGGCCCGCCGCATCCCGGATGACGGTCATGTTTACATTCACCCAAGCCAACGTGCCGTCTTTGCGCACGTAGCGTTTCTCCAGGCGGTAATCGGAGGCCTCGCCGCGCACCACCTGCTGGAAATTCTCCCAATCCTTCTGCCGGTCGTCGGGGTGTGTCAGATCGGAGATTCGCATCTTGAGCAGCTCGGCGGCGGAATAGCCGGTTATTGCGCACATCTTCTGGTTCACGCGCAGCCACTGCCCCGTGCGCGGATCGGCCTGGGCCATGCCGATGGAGGCCAGCTCGAACATGGCGCGGAACTGTTCCTCGCTCTCGCGCAACTTCTGTGTGGCCCGCTTGCGCTCGGAGACGTCGCGGATGTTGCACTGAATCACTTTCTCGTGGTTCGCCACATAGACGTTGCTGACGAATTCCACCTCGATCCGTCGCCCGTCAGCGGTTTCCAACGCCCGGTCATCGTAGCGGATGTATTCCTTCTGCTGCAGCTCCACGAAGTGGGCCTGGTTGGCGACGATGTCCTTGAAGAAGCCCAAGTCCCAGAGTTTCTTTCCGAGGAATGCCTCGTGCGAGAGACGCAACAAGTCGATCAGATAGGGATTCACATCCACGACCATCCCCGTCTCAGCATCGAGAATCAGAATGCCGTCCTTGGCCGACTCGAAGAGCCGGCGATAGCGGACCTCCGAGGCACGCAAGGCATCCCCCGCGCGCTCCCGTTCCTGCTCCTGCTCGATGCTCTGCAGGGCAAAAGCCAGGTCGGTCGCCAACTCCTTCAAGAGGCCGAGTTCTTCCTCGTGGAACGCTCCAGGGCGCTCAGAATAGACCGCCACCGCTCCCAGGACTCGCGAACCGTAAATCATCGGCATCGCGGCCATGGACGCGATGCCCCGGGCTTTCGCAGCATCCCTATATGGTGCCAGTCGTGGGTCGGTAGCTATGTCCTGGCAGGCCACCAGTTGGCCAGTCCGAATCGCGGTGCCGATCGGCCGTTGCCCCGCCGGATTCTCGTCCCACGTTATGGTCACCGCATCAAGGTAATCGGCGTCCTTCCCGGCACTGGCCGCAGGCACCACCCGTTTGGAGCTAGTTTCGACCCGACCAACCCACGCCAAACGATAGCCGCGTGTCTCGACCAGGATCTTGCAGGCCTCGGACAGCAGCCGCTTGGGGTCGCGCTCCCGCACCATCAGGGCGTTAATGGCTCCGGTAGCCAGCAGTAACAAGTTCAACTCGCGGACGCGTTGCTCGGCCTGCTGTTTCTTGCGAATCTCCTCGCATTCACGCAGTGCGCGGCGCACGGCCGGTCCCAGCCGCGTCAGACGATCCTTGAGCACGCAGTCGGTCGCGCCGCGATGCAGGGTCTCAATCGCTGTTTCTTCGCCTAATGAGCCGGAAACAAAGATGAATGGCGTCTCCGGACATTCCTTTTTCGCCGCCGCCAGCGCCGATAAACCGTCGTAGCCGGGCAGGGAGTAGTCGGCCAGGATCACTTGCGGCGCCTCCTTCCGCAATTCAGCCAGAAACTCGTTCTCGGTCGCGACGTTCTTGGCGACGAATTCAAAACCCGCTGTGCGCAGTTCGCGTGTGACCAGTTCGGCGTCGGCTAGCCGGTCTTCCAGGATCAGGATGCGGAGTGCTTTGCTCATATCATCTCGCTCACTTTCTCGGCAGAAGAGGCTGGGCAAGAAACCAGCTTTCCCGTGGCTCATGAGAGCATGCTTTTCATTTCTTCAACTGACAGAACCAGCAACCCTGCTGGGAGGCGTGGTGGTCTAGCCGCAATACCGCGGCCCCCACCACACGAGGCCGCGGTCTTCTAGAAACTCCTCTTGGCGCTCAGCCCTGCGAAATCACACACCCGGTCGTCACATCCAAGGACGGCGCCTGAGTTGTGACCCGAACGTCGTGCAGATGGCCCAAGATGCCGAATACATTCAGCAGCCAAAGGACTACTACCACCATCACCACGATGTTGAGGACCTTCTTGATCTTCCCATCCATGGGGATGTAGGTGTTGACGAGCCAGAGCAGGACTCCGACGACGATGAGGGTGACGACGATTGTTATTAATGACATAAAGTTAACTGTTCTTTACTACGTTTACTTTCATTTGGTTCGGGTTACTGTCTGTGCCACCTCCTTTAGCCCATGGTGTGCCAAGGCAGCGCCGCAACGGGAAAGCGGCGAATCGGGTTCCGCGGAGACGCTTTCGAAAACCTTGCAAACGCCCTGTCCACAGCCACCTGCCTGGCACTATCGATTGAGCCAGGAACGGATTATGCCAGGCCGGGTCAAAAGTCCGGACTCCGTCAGCCCGCAGTTGCGTGTGCAAGATGCAGGACGAAGCCCTCTCAAGCGTGCAGATTGCACGGCGTTCGAAATCTTGCACCTTGCACTGCCGCGCCGTGCATTTTGCATATCCGGTGGGGGGCAGATCGGACTTCAGAAGCCTTGCGCCGGTTCGCGAAGTATCTTCCCTTGCTTGATCCGCTTCACTCCGCAGGTGTTTGCGGGCTGGGCGCTTGTGGAGTTTTTGGCGGTGGCGCTTTTGCGTTGATTGCGCGTGGCCGGCCGCCGCAGAGCACTCATGGCACGTGCGAAGCTGATCACTAACCTGAAATAATCCAAAGAATCCAAATGAATACAAAAACCATGATTGCAGTCCTGCTGGTCGGTCTGGGCATCGTAGTGCTCGCTTACTCAGGCATCAACTTCACGACTCCGGGAAAACCGGTGAACTTCCTTGGAATTCACATTGAGACCACAGAATCGCACTTTATCCCGCCAGTCGTAGGAGTGCTCGCACTCGTCGGTGGCATCACATTGCTGCTGGTGAATCCGAGGCGCGCGGCATGAGCACACTCCGCGCCGGTGCTGCCTGGGTGGCATGCCGAGAAGCACCGCAGTTCTTGATTTCTTCCGAGAAGGGAAGGTCCGCATGAGCAGGACGAACCGTGCAGTTGATCGAATCCAGATTGGGCTGGGGATCGCGCTGTTAGCGGCCGTGACGGGATGTGTGGGTTACGTGGGTGGAGGATATGGCGGCACGGTGGTGGTGCCGGGGCCGAGTGTGTATTTTTGGGGTGGCGACTATGACCGGGGGCGCGATGTGCATGTTTATAGCCAGCGTGGATATCAAAGCCGTGCGACAGTGCACCGTGGCGGCTACGAGATGGAGAGAAGGCGGTGAACCGGACAACTCCCTGGACAGAAACAGACTTGATCAACCTATGAAATGTTCAAACCAACTGACACGTTGTGCCAGCCTCTTAACCATCGCGCTCTCGGCAGGTGCCTGGAATATGGTGTCGTGGGACCTTCATGGTGCGGAGCAGAAAGAAGCGACACAGAAACCAGTGGTCGCACAACGGTTATTCGCGACGCCTGATGAGGCGGCAAAAGCGTTGCAAGCAGCCGCCGAAGCCAACAATAGAGCGGCCTTGCGCGAGATTTTCGGCCAGGAGTTCGACCACCTTATAACCGGCGACGAAGTGCAGGACGCGAACAATGCGCAGAGGTTCGCCACCCTCTTGGTACAGGGCTGTCAGCCGGTAAAACAGGGGGAGGACAAGATCACCTTTGAGATTGGCACGAACAACTACCCGATGGCGGTTCCACTGGTGAAAGCGGACGGGCAGTGGCATTTCGACACGGCGTCGGGCATGAATGAGATCATCAACCGCCACATCGGGAAGGATGAACTCAACGCCATCGGCGTTTGCCGGACTTACGTGACCGCGCAACGGCAGTACGCCAGCGCGAACCCGGACGGGGGCGCAGGAGTGAATTACGCGCAGAAGTTCAGGAGCACGCCCGGAAAGAAGGATGGCCTCTACTGGCCGGCGGCAGAGACCGAACCGGGCAGCCCATTCGGGCCTGCGGTGGCGGCAGCCCATGCCGAGGGTTATGTGCGGCAATCGGGCAAGGGGCTGCACCCGTTTCATGGTTACTATTTCAGAATCATGACCCGGCAAGGCAAGGCCGCGCCCGGCGGGAAAAGGGACTACATGAACCACGGCAATTTGATGGGTGGATTCGCCCTGGTGGCTTATCCGGAGAATTGGGATCAGTCAGGCATCATGACGTTCATCGTCAATCAGGAGGGCAAAGTGTATCAGCGCAACCTGGGCGGAAAGACTTCCCGGATTGCGGGGGCGCTTAAAGAATACAATCCGGACCGCGAATGGACGCTGGTGCCGGATGAGGGAGTATTAAGCGCGGTGTCCGAGAAATGATGTGGGCTCTGGGACCGTGGAAGGCCCGATCCTGGATCTACGACTGGCCGTCGCATAATCACAGTTAGCTGAGGCGCACGTCTATGAGATCACCAAGCATAAAGACGCTGATGCGGGTCGTAGGCGTTGTTTTGGCTTTTCCTGCCGCCTTGTCGGTCTTATTGGACGCAATCCCAATGGTCGCGGTCAGTTGGCGCTCCGAGCGGATGCGGTGCTTCAACTTCTGGGCCAATGGCAAGGACTTGAGCAGCGCGGCATCCTGGTCCTCGGCCTGGCAAAGGGCGGACAAATCCAGGTAGGCTTCGCCGATGGACATCTGCTCATATACGGCCCCCATCCCCCCGATGATCTGCATGATTTGACGCGACTCCTCCCGGTAACGGTCCATCCGAGGTCGCACAAAGATGCCCTGGGGGCAAAGCCGTTTGGCCGTGGCGCTGGGCAGGGCCGACCGGACGCCGAATTTCCGTGCTTCATAGCTGGAGGCGCACACGACGCCGCGCTGGGTCGGCGGCGCACCGACAATCACCGGCTTGCCACGCAAGGCCGGATCGTCTCTTTGCTCCACGGAGGCGTAAAACGCATCCATGTCCAGATGGAAGATGACACGAAACACCGTCCAGGAAGATTCTCAGAATCCGACAGAATTAGGAAGTCCTGTTCCAAGCCACAGGTTCAACCCACATCGCCCTTAACGCTTCGCGGCGGCTGGCTGCTTTCCCCCCGTGGTCGAAGCGATGCCAATCGCCCGACCACCGGCATCCCGTGCCGTCGCGCTCGATCCGCTGGGCTGCACGGTGCTGGTCGTGCGGCCAGCGGCATCGCGAAAGGTTATGCTGCTGCCGGATTGCGAAGCGGTTCTCTGGGTGCGCCCGGCTGCGTCACGATAGGTGATGGTCTGGCCACCCGAGGCCGTCGCCGTCCAGACCGTGCGCCCCGACGCATCGCGGAATACAGTCTGGTTGCCTTGAATGGTGGCGCTCCCCGTCGTGCGTCCGCCACTGTCGCGGAACGTCGTCGTCCGACTGCCTGCCGTGCTCGCGGTGCCCGAGATGCGGCCTGAAGCGTCCCGCAGGGTGGTCTGACCGCCTGTTGTCGGTTTGGCTGCCACGTACCGGCTCAGATCATCGGTGCCGGGAACAGCCGTCTTGTTGGTGTCCGCCGCAAACAACAAGCCGGTTGTCACGGCGAGGGATAGTGGAGCAAGGATGATTTGTTTCATGGCGCGGCGTAATGTCTCTTACAGGGTGACGGCGCGAGCGCGGTCCTCATTCATTTTCCAGTGCAATTCTGGAACTTCTTGCTGGCGGCACGATTGGCGACCATCGAAGTGGGTGTTGGCACGGGAATGAGTGTCCTGAATCGAGGAAGCAGAGCCTGAGCGTGGAAGGCTCAGTCACTCGTCGAGCGTTGTCCGTCAAATCCCACCGCCAGCTTGGCCCCGACCCCGCCAGCCATAGTTCCCAGGAAGATGCCCACCACCGCTCCGAGGGCCAGGTTCAGCGGCTTGTTCGGGCGCGAAGGTCTGGGCGGAGGCACAGCCTGCTCGACAATCCTAATCGGTCCCGAACCATGCCGGGCTTGCCTTGCGCCGGTTTCGGCAATCTCGTTCGCCAACTGTGCGCACTCCGTTGGCGACCGGCTATAGACCTGGATTTCGATGAGGTCCGTCCCCGGCAGACGCCGCGCCAGCACAGAACGCCGCAGCAAGTCCTCCACGCGCTTGTCCTCCAAAGGTCTGTTTTCGCCATAGCGAGCGGCAAAAGTTTCAGGGAGATTAAGCCGTTGCGATACCGCTTTCAGAAGTTCCGCCGATTGGAATGTTTGTAAATCAGCGGCGTCAGGAGCAATCACGCGAGCATTGGCGCTGTAAGTCTCTGGCAGCATGAAAGTCACCAGCGCACTGCCAAGGAAGATGAACAGAAAAACGGCCAGGAAAACGGTCGCAAACGCCCGTGCAGGATTTATGTGGGGCAACTTGGCCGACCATGCTGTGCTATTCACCGATTCTTCAAAATCACTCTTCATACGGGCGCTGAATCTAGCGCTCCAGGTCGGGCGCTGTCTGTTGCATGGCCTTCTCCGCCCGCACCGGCCGGTGTGCGGCACTTTCAAATCCGTGGCGGACTTTGCAAGGGAAGCCGAATTTGACGCCGCCGTCAAACCCGCACAGCAATCTGCCAGCAATTAACAGGGCTGCATCAAACGCTAACCGGGACAGGTAGATGTGTTGGAAGCGACGTTCACCGGGAAGCTGAGCCGAGCCTTTCCGTTACTGGGCCTCTTTCGCGTCTTTAGCGGGCCGGAATGTTCTTTCGGGGGTTACTTGTCGCGGATGAGCTCGTAAACGTTCAGGTAATCCCCGCCCGGGTGGTTCCAGGAGTAATCGTAGCGCATGCCGTTGGTCGCCAGCTCGCGGAAGTGTGGCGGGTAAGAGTACCACATGCCGATGGCGCGGTGCAGCGCGGACTCGAGGCCTGGGGCGTTGAAATGGTTGAAGACATAGCCGTTGCGCTCGTGGCAGGGCCGGTCTGAGTGGTTGATATCGAACACGGTGTCCGCCAGGCCGCCGGTCGCGCGCACAATGGGCACGGTGCCGTACCTGAGCGCGATCATTTGGGTCAGGCCGCACGGTTCGAACTGGCTGGGGACAACGATCATCTCCGCGCCGGCGTAGATCAGGTGCGAGAGTTCCTCGTTGAAGCTGAGCTCGAGGTGACAGTCGGGGTTGTCGTTGTAATGCTGCTTGAGGCGCGCGAAATGCTGCCCGATGCGGGCGTCCGCGCTGGTTCCCAGGAGCACGAATTGGCAGCCGTGGCTCAGGCAGTAATGGATGGCGTGGGTAATGAGCGGCACGCCTTTCTGTTCATCCAGCCGGCCGATGTAGCAGACGATGGGCTTGAGCGCATCCTGCAGCCAGAACCGCTGCCGCAACGCCCGCTTGTTCTCGTACTTCTCCTCGAGCGAGTTAACGCCGTATTGGCGCGGGATGTGGCGATCCACCTCCGGGTTCCAGACGTCGTAGTCAATGCCGTTGAGGATGCCGCCCACTTTGTTGCGGTGAATCTGCAAGGTGTGGCCCAAACCGAAGTTCTGCGTGGTGTTCAGGATCTCCCACGCATAGTGGGGCGAGACCGTGGTGACGAAGTTGGAATACACAATGCCGCCCTTCATCATGTTGATGGCGGCGTGATTGAAGTTGTCCTGCAGGCGGTCCTGGTGAAAGAAGTAGGAGTGGCGGTTGAGCCCGGTGGCCCGCAGGATGTGCTCCTTCGTGACGCCCTGGTGCTGAAGGTTGTGCAGGGTGTAGCAAATCCGCGGATGGGTCATGCCTACGTGTTTGTACATCTCATAGAGCAACACCGGCACCAGGCCGGTCTGCCAGTCGTGGCAGTGGATGATGTCCGGGTGTTTGTTGCTCTTGAGCAGGAACTCCAGCGCCGCTTTGCTGAAGAACGCGAACCGCTGGTCGTCATCCACCTGCCCATAAAAGGCGCCGCGGTTGAAATAGTTGTGGTCCGAATGCGGCTCGATGAAGAAGCACTTGCGCCCATGCACGAATCCGAAATAGACGCTGCAATGCACCGCGCGGTCGTACCACGGCACCCACAGGTCTTTGAAGGCTAGCCGCAGGTCGAAAATCTGGTCATGCCGCAGGCAATCGTATTTGGGCAGGATGATCTCCACCGAGTGGCCGCGAATCTCCAGTTCCCGGCATAGCCCGAACACAACATCACCCAACCCGCCCACTTTGGCCACGGGGGCGCACTCCGGCGCAATCATTACTATATACATAGTTTGGTTACAGGGTTACAGGGTTACAGGGTTACAGGGTTACAGGGTTACAGGGTTACAGGGTTACAGGGTTACAGGGTTACAGGGGTGCATGGGTTACAGGGGTTACATGAGCAACGCGTGCTACCGGACCTTGCAACTATGTAACTCATGCCACTCATGTAACCTATGTAACTATGTAACCATGCAACTCATGCAACTTATTTAACTCCTCCACGCGCTATAGCCTACGCAATTTCTCCATGGCCTTATCCAGCAGTTGGTAGGCCTGTTCCAGCCCATCAAATGAGCGGTGCACCCACCGGCTGCCCCAATAGAAGTTGCAACTGGTTTCGGCCTGTAGCAGATGATCGAACGCGCGGACGATTAGATCGCGCACCCCCTCCGGATCGGCCAGGCCACTTTGGCGCTGGTCGAAGGCCCTTTTCACTTGCCAGTAATAGTCGCTGGCGCGGCGCACTTCGTCCCACCCTTTCTTCTGGAGGAGCGAGCCGGTCCATTGCGTAAAGTCCCCGCCCCATTGGTGCTCGGTGTTCCAGGCGCCCGGATAGACGTCCACTTCTTCGGTGGGCGGATACTTCTCCAGGTATTGACTGATATGGATGGGGGTAAAGCCCAGGGTGCCCGCGCGGAACCGATCCAGAATGGGCCGGTAGAAGAAGCCCCAGAACCCGCTCTCGACCTTCGTAGTGCGGAACCAGCCGCCGTTCTCGCCGTCCGTCCAGGTGGTCACCAGGGCTGGGAAGTCGCAGTGCTTGGTCCGCTCATGCACCTCGTGTTGGAACCAGCCCGGGTCCAGGCCCGAGAGCTGGGCATTGGACAACTCGCGGTCGCGCGGCACCACGATGATTTCCGCACCCCCATAACACGCCCGGTATGGCCGGTAGCGGAGTTCCTCCCAGCGCATCTCGCGCTTGGGCTTGATATAGATCGAATCGACCAGGACGTATTTATAGCCGTGGCGCTGGAGCATCGGGATCATCTCCATGCAGAAGCCCATCTCGGGCGGCCAGAATCCCGGGAAGCTCTCGCGTCCGAGCAGATGCCGCCCCAGCCCCTGCCACCACTCTGTCTGGGCGTCCCATTCTGCTGTGGGGATTAGCGGGTACACCGGGTGATACAGCCCGCTGCCCACGAACTCGATGTTGGAGCGGCGATATCGGTTGAGGAAGTCCTCGATGTTTACCACATCGCCGAACATCTGCCGCAGGCCCGGGTCTTCGAGCTGCTTGAGGAGCGTGCCCGAGAAGCTCATGTGCACCCGCGCCACATCTTCGTAGCCTTCGAGCATCCGCGTGGGCCGGTCGTAGCACCAAAGAATCTGGCGAGCCTCCCAGCTCTCGTTGGAGTTGTGCAGCGCCACGAGGTTTCCCAGGGGCTGATGCATGTGCAGCCCCAACGCATGATATATGTCTGCCATATAGAGTGCCTGTGATTATTCCGCTATACCTGCGGGTGCGCAGTGGCGGGAGGTCTCCCTCTCCTCCTTTGGAGGAGAGGGCAGGGGAGAGGAGGCTCCGAAGACGAGAGCTTCACTCGCTAAACCCATGAACATCCAACATCCAACATCCAACTCCCAACATTTAATCATGGCCCAGCCAAAGGCCGTTGGGAGTTGGATGTTGGGAGTTGGATGTTGGATGTTTCCCCGGTTCATGGCGAGAGGCGGCTACGGAACCTGAGCGTTTTCGGCAGTTGCTTTCCCCTCACCCCGGCCCTCTCCCTTGGGGAGAGGGGGAACCGTTGGCCGCTGGTCGGCGAATCGAGCGGCCTCGGATTTTCGAGGGACGGGCTGCGTCGTTCCCTCTCCCCTAGGGAGAGGGTTAGGGTGAGGGGAAAAGGATGTTCTTGTGCCCACGACGTTGGCAATTGCACTTGTGTCCTCGGGCATCGCTGGCCCCTTCTCCTGTGCCGGTGCAGCCCCTGCGGCGGCTTCATCGGCTACCCGTTCGGGTCGGAAGGCCAGGATACTTAGCGGCGGCAGGATGAAGTCGGCCGAGCAAGGCTGGTTGTGGCAGGGCTTCGCTGCCGCCGTGACGCTGCCCTGATTGCCCATGTTGCCGCCGCCATAAACCGCCGCGTCGCTGTTCAGCAGCTCGCGCCACTTGCCCGGGCGCGGCAGGCCAACCCGGTACTGCAGGCGCGGCACGGGCGTCAAGTTCGCGATCACCACCAGCTCATGGAAGTGTTCCGAATCTTGTCGCAGGAAAGACAACACGCTGTTCAGGTGGTCCGAGGCGTCAATCCAATGAAAGCCGTCGGCGTCGTAATCTGATTTCCACAAAGCCGGCTCCCCCAGGTACAGCTTGTTGAGGTCCTCGACGAACTGCTGCACACCGCGATGATACGGTCCGGCCTCCAGGAGCTTCCAGTCCAGCTCAGCGTTGGCATTCCATTCCGCGGACTGGCCGAACTCCCCGCCCATGAACAGCAGCTTCTTCCCCGGGAACATCCACTGATACCCGAGCAGCAGCCGCAGGTTCGCAAACCGCCGCCAATCATCGCCCGGCATCCGGCCCAGCAACGAGCGCTTGCCATGCACCACCTCGTCGTGGGAGAGCGGCAGGATGAAATTCTCGTGATGGTGATAGAGCATCGCGAACGTGAGTTCGTTCTGATGGTACTTCCGATGAACCGGGTCGTGGCCGAAATAACTGAGCGTGTCGTGCATCCAGCCCATGTTCCACTTAAACGAGAAGCCCAGCCCGCCCAGATAGGGCGGCCGCGTCACCTGTGGCCAGGCGGTGGACTCTTCGGCGATAGTCATCACGCCTGGAAACTCGGTGTGCGTGAGGTGGTTGAACTTCCGGATGAAATCAATGGCTTCGAGATTCTCGCGCCCGCCGAACTGGTTGGGGATCCACTCGCCCGGCTTCCGCGAATAGTCCAGGTAGAGCATCGAGGCCACCGCATCCACCCGCAGGCCGTCCACGTGAAAGCGGTCGCACCAGAAGAGCGCATTGGCCAGCAGGAAGTTCACCACCTCATGCCGCCCGTAGTTGAAGATCAACGTGCCCCAATCCTGGTGCGCTCCTTTGCGCGGGTCCTCGTGCTCGTAAAGGGCGGTGCCGTCGAACTGGGCCAGCGCCCAGTCATCGCGCGGAAAGTGCGCCGGCACCCAGTCAATGATCACGCCAATGCCGGCCTCGTGCAGCGCGTTCACCAGATACTGGAAATCCTCGGGCGTGCCATAGCGACTCGTCGGCGCGTAGAAGCCCATCACCTGGTAGCCCCACGACGGGTAATACGCGTGCTCGGCCACCGGCATGAATTCCACATGGGTGAACCCCATCTGCTTCACGTATTGGATCAGCGGCTCGGCCAGCGCGCGATAGCCCGGCGATTCTCCCGCTGTCTTCTGGCGCCATGAGCCCAAGTGGACTTCATAAATGCTCAGCGGCGCGCGCAATGGGTCGCGTTGCCGCCGCTGTTTCAGCCAAGCCTCGTCCGTCCACTTGAATTTGCGGCTGCCCCACACGATGGCCGCGTTCTTGGGCGCGGTCTCGAAGTAGAAGCCGTAAGGATCGGTCTTCATGCCGACCTTCCCATGGGCATCGCGCACCTCGAATTTGTAATGCGCCCCTTCGCCCACGCCAGGAATGAAGATCTCCCACACCCCTGAGACCCCCAGCGGCCGCATCTGGTGACAGCGCCCGTCCCAGCCGTTTAGATCGCCCACCAGGCTGACCCGCTGGGCATTAGGCGCCCAAACGGCGAAGCTGACGCCGGCCACCCCGTCAATCGTGCGCAGTTGCGCCCCGAGCTTGTCATAGATCCGGCGCTCATCGCCCTTGCCGAAAAGGAACAAGTCCGAATCCCCCAGCGTCGGCAGGAACGAATAAGGATCACGCGTGCGGCGGACGCGGCCCTGCTCGTCGGTGATCACCAGGTCATACGCATAGACGCGCGTGGCCTTGGTTGTCACGCCCTCGAACAAGCCGTCCTTGTGCAGCCGGGTGAGCGGGAACGCCGGCTTGCCCTTCTCGCGGGCGGGCTGGACTTCGATTTTGGCAGCATCCGGCACGAGCGCACGCACGAGCACACCGGTGCCGTCGGGCAGCGGGTGCATCCCCAACAACTCATGGGGCGCGCGCTGTTTAACCTCGATCAAGCTCTGGAGTTCTACTTGGGTCAGGAGCATGGTGCGCACAATCTAGCAGAGCACGGCAGAATTGCACCGGGAAAATGAAAGTCGATAGGAATGGCACCACCGCTTGCCGGCACGACCAAGCTGCGGTAGAGCAGTTTTCAGCCGAAACGATGCACGGCGGCAGAGCATTGGCCCCCTAACCTGGATTTCTCACACTCCGCACGATTCACCGACGAAGTGTAGCCGCCGACGTCAGTCGGCGCATTCTTCTCACAGCGAAGATGGCGCCGACTGACGTGGGCGGCTACGCAGGTATGAAATATCCGGGCTAACCCCTCCGGATACCCTTCGGATACCCTTCGGAC
>CAIWJG010000942.1 GCA_903912925.1 uncultured Verrucomicrobia subdivision 3 bacterium
CATCCGACAGCGAACATCAAACATTGATGCTCGAACGGCTACCGGGAGTCGGCGGCGGATTGTCATTAGACATGCTGATGGTGTAGGATGGGAAACCGTCAGAACGGGGCAGGCGGCGGGCTATGTTTGGGAGAGTGGCGAACCATTCTATGGTACCATGGTAGGTCCATGGTGGTACCATACTGCTACCAGTGTTCCCCGCGTGCGCAACCTGCCGTTCTCAGTGTTGCGAATGCTTATACTGCGCGGGCGTTTGGCGTGCGCTGACGGGACGGTCAGGTCAGACCGCCTTTGCCAGCGCATAAAGACGCTTTCGGCTAAGGGCGTGCCCGAAGTGAAAAACCGCTTGAAACCCTGGACGCAATGAGGCACTGTTGCGCGCTTCCGGCGGTAAGTCGGCTTCGGCGCTAGTGCACAATGCGCTTTTGCGCCTGAAGGTTGTTTGGGTCAAAATGCGATTACTCAGAATCATATTAATGTCGTTGTGGGCCGCAGGCACCCCGCTGCTGAGCCTGGGCGCAGAGCCCGCGGCGGCGACTCCGCCGACCGAAGCCGCGGCCGTGGCCGAGGCCGGCAAACATGAAGAGCACGGCCTGCCGCCCGGTTCACCCAGGCTGGGCCGCGACGGGTCTTCCTTCGTCACCAGCTCCATGGTGGTGACCTGGACGGTCGGGCTCGGCCTCATCCTGTTTGCCCGCTACGCCACCCGGAAGATGGCGCTCGCGCCCTCGGGGGCCCAGAACTTCCTCGAGTGGCTGGTGGAGTCGCTCTACGAGTTCCTGGAAGGCATCATCGGGGCGGATCTGGTTAAGCGGACGTTCTGGTTCTTCGCCACGGTGTTCATCTTCATCCTGTTTACTAATTGGTTTGGGCTCCTCCCCGGCATCGGCACCATCGGCTGGGGCAAGACGGGCGAGCATGGCTTCGAAGTCGCCACCCCCCTGCTGCGCGGCGGCAATGCCGACCTGAACATGACCCTCGCCATGTCCATGATCTTCTTCGCCTGCTGGATCGTTTGGGCCATTCAGTGCGTGGGCGTCAAGGGCGTCTTTCTGGATCTCTTCGGTCCCAAAGGCGACACCACCGGCCTGTTGAAGGCGCTCATGATCCTGGTCTTCTTCCTGGTGGGCTTCCTCGAAGTGTTATCCATCATGTTCCGGCCCATCTCGCTCAGCTTCCGGCTCTACGGCAATATCTTTGCCGGGGAGAACATGCTCGAGTCGATGGCCAGGCTGGTGCCCGGCTTTGGCTGGCTGCTGCCGGTGCCGTTCTATTTCATGGAGCTGCTGGTGGGGGTCGTGCAGGCGCTGGTGTTCATGCTGCTCACAGCCGTGTTCACGATGCTCATTTGCCGGCACGAGGAAGAACCGGGAGGGGCCGCGCACTGAGTCTGAGAATTCCAGCGGCTTGACCGTGTTCAATCGCGGGGGCCGCTGGGCAAGAGAAAGGTAAATACGTATATGTTAATGCCTATGTTGGCTGAAGGTCTGACGGGGAATGTGCATGTCGGCTTGGCGGCGCTCGGCGCGGCCATCGGCGTGGGTTTCATCGGCATGAAGGCTTCCGAGGCGGTGGGACGCAATCCCGGCGCTTCGACGAAGATTCTGGTGCAGGCAATCCTCGCGATTGCCTTCGCGGAAGCCATCGTGTTCTATGCCATCTTCCTCGTGAAGTAACGCCTTGGCGCGGAGCCCGAACGGCTCCGCGCCTGGCCCTTTTCATTGATGATTATGCAATCGCCCGTTTTATTCGGCAGCATCGGCAGTGACCTGAGCCAAATGGCCCAGGACACCGCGGTGCGGTTTAGTGTGGACCTGCCGCACTTCGCCGCGCAGTGCATCAGCTTTGGCATCGTGGCCTTCCTGCTCCATCGCTATGCCTACCAGCCTATCCTGGCCGTGCTGGCTGATCGCAAGCAGCGCATCAAGGAAAGCCTGGATAACGCCGAGCAGATCAAGCAGGAACTGGCCAACACCCAGGCCAAGACGCAGGAGATCCTGGTACAGGCAGGCCAGCAGGCTACCAAGATGATTGATGAAGCCCGGGCCGCCGCGGCCAAGGTGCAGGAGCAGGAGACCCAGAAGGCTATCGCAGCCGCGCAGGCCATCGTGGATAAGGCCCGCCAGGCTACCGAGGCGGAACACGCCCGGATGCTCGCGGAACTCCGCCACGAGGTGGGACGGCTCGTCGTTGAGGCGACGGCGAAGGTGACCGGCAAGGTGCTCACGCTCGCTGATCAGCAGCGGCTGGCGGAGGAAACCAACCGCGAGTTGGCCGCCTGAGCGCCCCGCAGAAGACAAAGCAGAAACTGCGAAAGCAGAAAGCAGAAATCCGAAGCCATTCGACATGAAGACAAAGCAGAAATTGCGAAAGCAGAAAGCAGAAATAACCAGGGGCGCAATGCGAAACGAAGGGCTTCGGGTTTCTGCTTTCTGCTTTCCTGATTTCTGCTTTTCCCCACAATGAAGATCACCAAACAAGCCCGCCGCGACGCGAAGGAGCTATTCCGCGCCTGCCGTGTCAACGGCTTGCTGGACGATGCCAAAGCGCTGCAGGTCGTGCGGCAGGTGATCGCCGCCAAGCCGCGGGGCTACTTCGGTATTCTCAATTACTTCCAGCGGTTGGTAAGACTGGACCTGGACCGCCACACGGCCCGCGTGGAGAGCCCGGTGCCGCTGGCCGAGCCGCAACAGGCCGCGATCCGCACGAACCTCACCCGCCGCTACGGCGAGGGCCTGATCTTTGCCTTTACCCAAAATCCCGAGCTGATTGGCGGCTTGCGGGTGCAGGTCGGCAGCGATGTCTTTGATGGCAGTGTGCAGGCCCGGTTGGCCGGCTTGGAAGCCACTCTGTAGCGACAAAGCAGAAATTGCGAAAGCAGAAAGCAGAAATTAGAAGCCACTCGACATGAAGACAAAGCAGAAATTGCGAAAGCAGAAAGCAGAAATAACAAGGGGCGCAATGCCAAACGAATGGCTTCGGATTTATGCTTTCTGCTTTCCCAATTTCTGCTTTTCCATTGCCCCTATTTTATGAGTTCAATCTTGCAGGAAATCGAGAACCAGATCGCCGGGGTGAAGACCTCGGTGCTGAAGCAGAATGTCGGCGTCGTCCGCGAAATTGGCGACGGGGTGGCCAAGGTGGAAGGGCTGGCCGATGCGATGTATAACGAGATGCTTGATTTTGGCGGTGGCGTCACCGGCCTCGTGTTGAACCTGGAAGAGACCGAGGTGGGCGCGATCGTCCTGGGTGACTACACCGGCATCAAGGAGGGACAGGAAGTGCGAACCACCGGCAAGGTGCTCCAGGTCCCCGTGGGCATGGAACTGCTGGGCCGCGTGGTCAATACCCTGGGCGTGCCGGTTGATGACAAAGGTCCGCTCAAGACCGACAAGACTTATCCGGTGGAGAAGATTGCCCCCGGCATTATCCGCCGCAAGTCCGTCAGCCAGCCGGTGCAAACCGGCATTATGGCCATTGACGCGATGATCCCCATCGGGCGCGGCCAGCGCGAGCTGATCATCGGCGACCGCTCGACGGGCAAGACGACCATCGGCATTGACACCATTATCAGTAATGCCCGCCTGAACGAGGCCGCTAAGCAGGCCGGCGACAAAGATTATCGCCCGCTCTACTCGATCTACGTAGCCATTGGCCAGAAGCAATCGAACGTCGCTAACGTCATCCGCACCCTCGAAGAGACGGGGGCGCTGCCCTATACGATTATCGTCGTGGCGTCCGCGTCTGACTCGGCCACGAACCAATACCTGGCGCCCTTCGCCGGCTGCGCGATGGGCGAGTGGTTCATGGACAACGGCATGGATGCCTTGATCATTTATGACGATCTGTCCAAGCACGCCGTGGCCTACCGCCAGGTCTCACTGGTGCTCAAGCGCCCGTCGGGCCGCGAGGCGTATCCGGGCGACGTGTTCTACCTCCACAGCCGCTTGCTGGAACGGGCGGCGCGCGTGGCCGAGAAGTATGGCAACGGCTCGCTGACCGCCTTGCCGATCATCGAAACTCAGGCGGGCGACGTTTCGGCTTACATCCCCACCAACGTCATCTCGATCACGGACGGCCAGATCTTCCTGGAAACGGACTTGTTCTACCAGGGCGTGCGGCCCGCTGTTTCGGTCGGCATCTCCGTGTCGCGGGTCGGTTCGGCCGCGCAGGTCAAGGCGATGAAGCAGGTCGCCGGCCGCCTCAAGGGCGAACTGGCCCAATTCCGCGAGATGGCGGCGTTTGCGCAATTCGGCTCGGATCTGGATGCCAAGACCAAGGGCCAGATTGAACGCGGCAAGCGCATCATGGAGATCTTCAAGCAGCTTCCTTACAATCCGATGCCGATCGAAATCCAGGTGGCGGTCCTCTGGGTGGCCCAGAATGGCTTCACCGACGACGTGCCGGTGGAGCAGGTTAAGGACTTTCAGTTCAAATTGACCGAGTTCCTGACGACGCGGCGGGCGCCATTGCTGGCCAAGATTCAGAAGGAGAAGGCGCTCAGCGACGCGCTGACGGCTGAACTGAAGGCTGCCGCTACCGAATTCAAACAGACCTACAAGTGAACTTGGATTTGACATCGCAGCCGCGCGTCGCAGGTGCCTTGGCCCGTGAAGTCTTCCGGCTACTTCACTGGGCCGGCCTTTCGGACTTTGGCCTTCCGTCGGGTTTCGGGTTTCGGGTTTCGGACCTCTAAACATGCCCAGCACTCGCGACATACGCCGCCGGATCAAGTCGGTCAAGAGCACGGCCCAGATTACCAAGGCCATGCAGATGGTGGCCTCGTCGAAGATGCAGAAGGCCCAGCAGGGCGCGCTGAATTTCCGGCCCTTTGCCAAGATGGCCGGGGATCTGGTGAACCACTTGGCCGCCGATAGCGGCGACTACCGCCATCCGCTGATGGAAACCCGCGAGGTGCGCAAGCGCGCGGTGATCGTCGTGAGCACGGACAAGGGGCTATGCGGCGGGCTGAACGCAAACCTCTTTCGGGAACTCTCCAAGTACGACCTCTCGACCACTCAGTTCATCGCCGTAGGCAGGAAACCGGCGCAGTATCTCGCCCGGACCCGACGCAAGCTCGTGGCGGAGTTCGCCTACCACGACATCCCGACCTATGCTGAATGTCAGGCGATCTCGAAGTTTGCGCAGGATCTCTTCCTGAAGGGTGAAGTGGACGCCGTGGACGTGCTGTACACGCGTTTCATCAACACCCTCTCCCAACGCCCGGATTTGCGCCTTCTCCTGCCGCTGGCCTCGGCGCAGAGCCTGGCGACCGAGGCGGGCGCCGCGCCAGCGGGGGCGCCCGGCGACCATCAACACTTCGATTTCCTGTTTGAGCCGGACCCGGTAACCGTGCTGGACAAGCTGGTCCTTTACCTGCTCGATTTTCGTGTGGCGCAGATCCTCCTGGAGGCGAAAGCCAGCGAACATAGCGCGCGCATGGTGGCCATGAAGAACGCCACCGATAATGCCGAGCAACTAGTGAAGCATCTCACGCTCGAATACAACAAGCTGCGCCAATCTAACATCACGAAGGAACTGCTGGAAATCTCGAGCGCCGCCATGGCCCTCGGTTAAGCGGGATCCTCAGAGCTTTTACGAACTAATCGAAACGCATGAATAAAGGCAAAATTGTTCAAGTCATCGGCCCGGTGGTGGACGTGGAGTTTCCCGATCAGCTCCCCTTCATCTACACCGCCTTGACCATCGAATACGAGCTCCCGCTCCAGGGGAAGACCAAGCTGACGCTCGAAGTCCAGCAGCACCTCGGCGACCATTGGGTTCGCACCGTGGCCATGTCCACCACGGACGGCCTCAAGCGCGGCATGGAAGTGCTCGACTCCGGCGCCCCTATTTCCATGCCCGTCGGCGATTGCGTCATGGGTCGCGTGTTTGACGTGACCGGCAATCCCGTGGACGAGCGCGGGCCGGTCGTGCCGGAGAAATACATGCCCATCCACCGCGCGGCCCCCACCTTGATGGAACAATCCACGACCCCGCAAATCCTGACCACGGGCATCAAGGTCATTGACCTGATCTGCCCGTTCCTTAAAGGCGGCAAGGTCGGCGCGTTCGGCGGCGCGGGCGTCGGCAAGACCGTTGTGATCATGGAGCTGATCAACAACATCGCCAAGCTGCACGGCGGCGTGTCGGTGTTCGCCGGCGTCGGCGAGCGCACCCGCGAGGGCAACGACCTCTACACCGAAATGTCCGAAGCCGGGGTGATCAACCAGCAGGACCTCAGCAAGTCCAAGATCGCGCTGGTCTATGGCCAGATGAACGAGCCACCCGGCGCCCGTTTGCGCGTGGGTCTCTCGGGGCTGGCCATCACCGAGTATTTCCGCGACGACAAGAATCAGGACGTGTTGCTGTTCATTGACAACATCTTCCGCTTCTCGCAGGCGGGGTCCGAAGTGTCCGCGCTGCTCGGGCGCACCCCCAGCGCGGTCGGTTACCAGCCAACGCTCGCCTCCGAAATGGGCGACTTGCAGGAGCGCATCACCTCCACGAAGAAGGGCTCCATCACCAGCTTCCAGGCGGTGTATGTGCCAGCCGACGACTTGACTGACCCCGCGCCCGCCACCACGTTCGCGCACCTCGATGCGACCATCGTGCTGGACCGGGCGATTTCCGAGCTGGGCATCTACCCGGCCGTGGACCCACTCTCTTCCACCTCGCGCGCGCTGACGCCGGACATCGTCGGGGAGGAACATTACGGCGTCGCCCGCGGCGTCCAGAAAGTCCTTCAGCGTTACAAAGACCTGCAGGACATCATTGCGATTCTCGGCATGGACGAGCTTTCGCCGGATGACAAGCTTACCGTCTTCCGCGCCCGCAAGATTCAGCGGTTCCTGAGCCAGCCATTCTCGGTGGCGGAGGTGTTCACCGGCCGCGCCGGCAAGCAGGTGCCGGTGGCCGATACCGTAAGGGGCTTCAAGGAAATCATCGAGGGCAAGCACGACGATGTCAACGAGGGCAACTTCTATATGAAGGGCTCGATTGAAGAGATCACCCAGGAAGAGCAATAGGCTGAGCGCCGCGGCTGACCGCGGCGTCCAAGAACCGTAACGCGAACGACTACCATGGCTGCCGGCTTAAGACTCGAGATCACGACCCCCACCGGTCAGGTCTATTCCAAAGACGTGGACATGGTCACCCTGCCCGGTCAGGAAGGCGAGATGGGCATCCTGCCCATGCACGTGCCGTTGATCGCCTTGCTTGGGGACGGAGAGATTATCGCCCGGCGCGGCACCGAGGAGGATCGCCTGCTCGTTACGGGCGGCTGCGCCGAGATTACGCCTGACCGCGTGGCCATCCTTACGGTAAACGCTACGGACGAGGCGGCGATTGATGAAGCGCAAGCCGAAGCCGCCCGCGCCCGCGCCGAAGCCCGCTTGCAGGAGAAGATTTCCCCGGAGGAAGTTGCCCTCGTTCAGGCCTCCCTCACGCACTCTCTGGCCCAATTGAAGTACAAGCGCCGCGGCCCCCACCGATAGCCAGTCTGATTTCAGGCTTGCGTTTTCGAGTTCGGGCCGGAACACTGCGTCCCCTATATATGGAATCTGAAGTACTACAAATACCACTCTGGCAACAGGCGTTGGCCTGGTTCGACGCAAATAAAAAGCCGGCGCTCTGGGGTGCCGGGGCGGTGGTGGTGGTTAGCCTGATCGTTGCCTTGGTGCTCTACCGTCGCGACGAAGCTGACATCACCGCCAGCGAGGCGCTGTCCAACGTTACCCTGCCGGGAGCGGCTGGTGCCAGCCGTGGCGACACCGTGAACGCTTTCCTCAAGGTCGCCAACACTTACCCCAACTCACGCGCGGGCGCCCGCGCGTTGCTGCTCGCCGGTGCCAACCTTTTCGCGGACGGCAAGTACGCGGAAGCGAAGGCACAGTTCGAACGATTCCCCCGGGAATACAACAGCAGCCCATTCCGGGGCGAAGCGCTGCTGGGGATCGCCTCTTGCCTGAATGCCCAGGGCAATACCAACGAGGCGGTCACTGCCTACAAGGATCTGATTGATCGCCGGCTCAGTGAATACCTGCTGCCGCAGGCCCGGTTTGCCTTGGGCTGCTGTTACGAAGCCCAGAACAAGCCCGAGCTGGCGCGCAATCTGTTCGAGGAAGTCGAACGCAACAATCCTTCCAGCTCGCTCGGTTCCGAAGCCGGCATGCGCTTGGAGGAATTGAAGCTTAAGTATCCGAGCCTGGCCATACCCGCCGCGCCAGCGGCGACCAACGCCCTGCCACTCCAGCCCCAGAAGCGCTGATGAAGCTGACGATCATCGGGACCGGCTACGTCGGGCTGGTCACCGGCACTTGCTTTGCCGAGGTCGGCCACCAAGTGGTCTGTGTGGATAATGACCCGGCGAAGGTCAAGCTGCTGCAGGAGGGCGGCATCCCGATCTACGAGCCGGGTCTGGAAGAACTGGTGAAGAAGAACGTGGGCGCGGGACGCCTCACGTTTACCACGAGCACGGCCGAGGGCGTCGAGAAGTCCGATGTGATCTTCATCGCCGTGCCCACGCCGCCCCAGCCGGACGGGTCGGTGGACATGAGCTTCCTGGAGCGGGTCGCGCGGGACATCGCCGCCGCGATGACCAGCTACAAGATCGTCGTCGATAAGAGCACGGTGCCGGTCCAGACGGGCGACAAGGTGGCCGAGGCCATCAAACGCTACGGCAAAGCACGCGTGGAATTCGACGTGGTCAGCAATCCCGAGTTCCTGCGCGAGGGGTTTGCCGTGGAGGACTTGATGCATCCGGACCGCATCGTGGTCGGCGTCCGTTCCCAGCGACCCGTGCCCGCGCTCCAGGAAATCTATGCGCCCTTCAACGCCCCGATCATCATCACCGACATCAATTCCGCGGAGCTGATCAAACACGCGTCCAATTCTTTCCTCGCGCTCAAGATCTCTTACATCAACGCCGTCGCCGTGCTGTGCGAGGCTACGGGCGCCAACATCCAGGAAGTGGCGCACGGCATGGGCATGGACGAACGCATCGGTCGGCGCTTCCTCCATGCCTCGCTGGGCTTTGGCGGAAGCTGCTTCCCGAAAGACCTCAGCGCGTTCATCAAGATCGCCGAGCAGGTCGGCTACGACTTCCGATTGCTGAAGGAAGTTCAGCATATCAACGCGGCGCAGATGGACCGCTTCGTGAAGAAGATTCAGGAGACGCTCTGGGTGCTGAAGGACAAGACCATTGGCGTGCTGGGCCTGGCGTTCAAGCAGAACACCGATGACATCCGCTCGTCCCCGGCCCTCGACTTGTGTCATCGTCTGCAAAAGGAAGGCGCCGTCCTCCGCGTCCACGATCCCAAGGCCATGGAGAAAGCCAAGGCCGTGCTCAAGGACGTCACGTATGTCGAGGACATGAACGCCGTCGCCGAGGGTTGCGACGCGCTGGTGATCGCCACCGAGTGGGACGAGTTTAAGAAGCTTGACTTGGACCGCGCCCGCAAAGCCCTCACGCACCCCATTCTATTCGACGGCCGCAACCTCTTTGACCCGGCGGAGATGGAGCGCCTCGGCTTCATCTACAAGAGCATCGGGCGGTGAGGGCCGCCGGACGAAGGCGATTGGGACGCGGAAGGTGGGTTGCACGAATTAAATGGTTACATGGGTTAAATGAGTTACATGGGTTACATAGGCGGGATTGCTGAAAGCCCGTGCACCATGCAACCGGTGTAACCCATTTAACTCACCCACCCCATGCCCGTCATTGACGTCGCCGCCGCCCTCGTCTTCCGCGAGGGCAAGCTGCTCATCACCCAGCGCCACGCCGATGACCACCTGGGCGGGCTGTGGGAATTCCCCGGCGGCAAGCGCGAACCCAATGAGACCTTCCCGGCGTGCCTGATCCGTGAACTGCGCGAGGAACTGGGCATCGAGGTGGACGTAGGCGAACTGGTGGAGAGCCTGACCCACGCCTACCCGGAGAAGACCGTTCACCTGAAGTTCTACCGTTGCCGCTGGAAACAGCACGAGCCGCAGCCGCTCGGCTGCCGGGCGTTCCAATGGGTGATGGCCGCCGAACTGAAAGACTACGCCTTCCCCGCCGCTGACGCCCGGCTGCTGGAGATGCTGCGGCGCGATAGGGCGATTTGGGAGCAGGCGTAAGTTTTGGAGGTCATCTCGCCTGGGTCCCGGCGGCGCGACCGCATTGACAAGCGCGACCTCTACGAGCAGCACGGCGTCCAGGAATACTGGCTCATTGATCCTGAAGCGAAGACGGTCGAAGTCCTGTGCCTGGAATCCGGCACCTACCAACTCGCTGGCCGTTGGCAGCCCGGCGAGCGTGCCCAGTCGCGTCTGCTCAAAGGCTTCGAGGTCCCCGTAACCCCGCTGCTGGGTGGGGCCTGAGGCGCGGTGGGGCTAGTCCGAGCTTGCCGCTACTTCGGCGCCGAAGTCCGGTCCTGCAGCCACCGGATGTCGGGGTTGTTGGGCTGGGACTGCCCATAGCTGAAACTCGTCGTATAAGTAACCTTCAGGGCGAGCGTGCGCCGGTCGGTCCATTGCTTGATCTCGGAATGGCCGTCGGCGAAAGCAAAGCCGCAACCGCCGTCATGCAGAATGCTGGGACCATCCTGCCATCTACCACCGGATGGGGTCATCGCCACGGCGTAGGCAGCATCGTTGAGGCTGTCGGGATTCTCGTCAATCATCACCCATAAGTTAGCGGGCGCTGGAAGGGCCATGTCCGCAGACTTCTGGTAGTGGCGCCAGTAGCCCGGGGTCCCGTCCTCCAGGTGGCCCTCATTGGAGTACGAGAAAGATTGGCTCATGGACACGCTCATTACCCGCGGGAGCTTGTTCGTGCCTAATGTTCCCTGGCTCATATCCGCCGGACACTTGTAAAGGGCAGGATTCTTCACATAGGGCCCCAACAGGCCGTTGACCAGGTAACTGATGTTGGTGTTGTCCGTGTTGTTGGCACTGTAATTCAGCCAGCCGTGGAACCAATCGAAGCAGTTAGGCAGCTTGTCGCTATTGTCTTCCGCATACATTCGCCAGCCCTGGATGAGCTGGCGCAGGTTGTTGCGACACCGGAAATCCTGGTCCGGGAGGCGGGTGCGGGCCAGCGCCGGGGTCAGCAAAAGGCCCAGCAGCACGAGGACGCCGATCACCGTCAGCAAATCAATCTGGCTGAAGCCGGCACCGGGTTGCTGATCCCGGTTTGGAAGAACTGCTTCGGGTTCAGACACTGGATGAGGTAATGTTTCCATAGGGGTATCAACGATGGAAGGTTTCACTGCGCTACGATGCGATAGAACCGTTGGCTGCGACCTGCGGGCAGATCGTAAAGGTAGCCTTGGCTTCCGACAATCGAGACGCTGCCTCCCAGGGTCTGCCAGGCGGCATCGCCCAGGCTATTCTTGAATTGCACGTGGTAGGTCTTGCCCGCAATGACCGGCCAGGTGATCCACACCCCCTGACCCGGACTGGCACCGGGCAAAATCGCCGCCACGAGGAGCGGTATCGCGCCCGAAGCGTAAATATCGAAGGCAAAGAGATCGCTCGCATGGTTTGAGTCCCCCGGGACAAGATCGGACGCCCAGCTCTCGAACATGAGCATTCTGCCGTCGCCGCTGAACACGGGCATGAGCGACCGATTGTCGGCGGGTCCGCTCAGCGAGCGGCTGATGCTCAGCAGCAGGGTCGCCCCCGTGATCCGGTCCCAGAGGAAGACGTCTGGCACCCCGTTGGAATCGTTCGGGACCAGGTTGCTCGCCGCGCTGCGGTAGGCGACGAAGCGGCCGTCGGCGCTGATGACCGGCGAGTCAGAGGCCCCATTCACCGATGCGGGGGCGTTGAAGGCCTTGCTCACGACGACATTCGAGTGGGCCTGGCAATCGTATAGATAGATAGCGGAAAGGGGCGTGTTCACGTAGGCCAGATACCGGCCGTCCCCGCTGAAGCAAGCACCCAGACGCGAAGGAGCCGTCCCCATCGTCATCGTGCTATTGGCCGCACGATCCACGAGGTAGAGCAAGTAGCCCGACGACCCATAGAAAACCCGGTTCCCGTCCGCGCTGGTCCAGATGCCGCGGGCTTGGCTGCCGACTAGCGTGTTGGTGTACACCACCGACGCTGTCTGAGAATCCCAGACAAAGAACCCAGAAGACTGGCCACCGAACACGACGAAACGACCGCTCGCAGTCATGGTCGCGGGCACGTTGGTTGTGTTGCTTCGCGTAAGGGCGTAAGTGGTGCCGGACCACAAGTCCCGCCAGAAGAGATTATCCAAGATAGTGCCAGACATGCCCGACACGAGGTCGCGGGCCTGGCTGTGAAAAAGCACTGCCCCGCCATCCGCGCTGATTATCGGGGCATACGAAGCACCGTTGCCGCTGAACCCGCTGGTGTTAGCACTCACGAGCTCAGTCGTCCCATTGATCAAATCGCGCACAAAAACATCCGACGCCCTATTCAGATCGCCGGTCACCAGGTTGGTGGCGCCACTGGTGAAGGCTACATAACGGCCACCGGCACTAATGGCCGGCTCGGTGGAGATACCATTGCCCGGCGCCTCGCCCGACATATCCGCACTCACCAGCAGCGTGCTGTCGGCCAACCGATCGCGCACGAATACATCCCGGTAGCCGTTCGTGTCATTCGGGACCAGATTGTCCGCCTCGCTGAAGAACGCCACCAAGCTGCCTTCCTGGCTCACCGACAAGGCGGATAATGTGCTTGGGCCGTTGGGCGCGACCGAAGGCAGTGCCGGATCGCGCCTGGACACCAGCTCGGTCTCTGCCCCCGTCACATCGCGCACGAAGACATCGAGGGACTTGTTGGAATCCTCCGGCACGAGGCTGCCGTCTGGGGCGTCGAATGCGATGAAGCGCCCGTCATCGCTCAAGCTGGGCCCCATGAGGGCCGTGCCCCCGGAGCCGACGCCATTGGTGCCGGTGTCCGCCAACGTGGTGACGCCGGCGTCCAGGTCGCGCCGGTAGAGATGGAGATCACCCGCGAGCGAATTGGTCACCAGATTGGTCCCATTGCTCATGAAGGCCACGAATCGGCCATCCGGTGTGATTGCCGGCCAGTCACACGCGGAGTTGGTCGGCACCATTCCCGTCAGGTCGCCGCTAGCCAGGACGCTGATGCCCGTCTGCGTGTCCCAGACCTGAACACAAGTATTGGTAATCGTTCCCGTAGGTGCGTTCGCCAGAAACGCCACGAACCGGCCATCGGGCGTCATCACCGGGTTGCTCGCATCCTCCGCAGCGCTGATGGGCACGGCTGCGTTGGTGCTCACGATGTCGGAAAAACCCGAACCCACGTTGTAACGCAGAATCACTCCCCGACCGGGGCTGGTGGTGATCGGTGCTTGCACGGGTTGAGTGACCAGAAAGCTGCGGACAGCTTCATAGGTAACAAACTGGCCGTCGGCGCTGATCGAGTGGCCGAACGAAAGGTTCAAGTAATTCGCCGGCGATTGCAGCGCGGTGCGCGCGTAGGCGCTGGCCCAGGCCGTAGTGCCTGCCACCACATCACGCACGTAGATCTCGCTCACGTTGGTGGTGCCAGGCGCCAGGTTCGTTGCCGTGCTGTAGAACGCCACATACCGTCCATCCGCCGAAATCGCGGGCGCGCCCGACCCTCCGTTGGCCGTTCCTACCCGGCCCGGATTGGTGCCGACGCTCACCCGCACGGTGGTCCCCAACTGCACGTCGCGCAGAAACACATCGGGAATGCCGTTGGTGTCGCCGGCTACGAGGTTTTTTGCCGCGCTCACGAATGCCACGTAGCGCCCGTCCGGCGTCATCACAGCGCTGCGCGAGGCCCCGTTGCCCGGGTCACCATTGGTGCTGACGCTGACGGACACGGTGAGCCCGGTGACCACGTCGCGCACGAACACATCCGATACCCCGTTCGTATCCCCAAGGACCAGGTCACTTGCGCTGCTTTCGAACAGCACGTAGCGGCCATCGGTCGAGAGGCCGGCCGGGATCGAGTCGCCGTTGCCGCCATTAGTGCCCGTGAGCTTGATGCTGACCAGCGTCGTGGTGGCATTAGTGCGGTCGCGCAGGAAGACATTCATCGCCGGGGGATTCAAACCCGCCATGCGCGCCCCGTTCGTCATCATGACCAGATCCTCCGCGAAACTGGCGAATAGCACGAATCGGCCGTCGGGGCTGAGAATGGGAAGGCCAGAATCGGCATTCGCCGATGCGGGCGCAGCCACGGCAGGACTTCTGAAGGAAAGGAGTTGCATGGACTCGGCGGCCAGGCAGCTTCCGCACCCAGTGATCGAAGCGACCAAGACTAAGCTCCGTAGGATTAAGGCTCTCATCAAATACCTTTCATCAATGTTCTCGACGGCATTTCACAACGATACGCACACGATCTGATTTCCTAGAGAAAGCACCACAGACGCTTTCTCCACTGAAGCGCTTTTACTCCGATGTTGAAATCCTGTCAACGCATTATTTTGCAAATAAAGATTGCACCACAAGTGCCTCAACCGTAGAAGCTTAAGCCCTCTACCTGGCAGCCTCCCCGGGCTCCTCCGTGGCTACGCCGCACCTGCGCCGGGCCGACTGAGTTAGTGCCGTGCAGATAGCCCGCTGTCGAGTGCCATCGTAAGTGCCTTGTCTCCAGCATATTATTCCTGCCGCCCGCTCCTTCCTGATACCTAGTCCCATCGGGGCCTCGCCGGAGTCTCGCCGTAGTACCTCTGATAGGCGATCAGAGGTACTACGGTGAGACTCCGGTGGGGCCCGCGGGACGGTCCGGTGCGGGGGGAGCAATAGGGGCTGGAGCCCGGGCACCATTTGGTGTGTGGACCTTCAGGTAAGCCTTCGATCAGAAAGATCGATGAACCCAGGTTTTGGTCTCTAAGGGATTGGGCCACACGCCCATCACCTGGTGCCGTGAAAGTTTAGAGTTTACCAGTGGCTGCTCATGAAAGATGCTCCGAGCCGGAAGTGCGATATCGCCACTGGTTGGCGATTAGGAAGCCGGCAAGGCAATATGATAAAGCGCCTGTTAACAGTTCTGACCTTGGCAACGCTTAGCGCGCTGAACCTGGCTGCTGCGAACGAATTGCAACGGGGCTTCAGCCAGCCACCCGACGCCGCTCGGCCGTGGGTGTATTGGTTCTGGTTGAACGGCAATATCACCAGCAACGGCATCACAGCGGACCTTGAGGCGATGAAGCGCGTGGGCATCGGCGGCGTGCTGATCATGGAGGTGGACCAGGGGACGCCCAAAGGCGCCGCAACGTTTGGCGGCCCGCTATGGCGCGGCCTGTTCCAGCACGTGTGCGGCGAAGCGCACCGGCTGGGCCTGGAGGTGAACATGAACAACGACGCCGGCTGGTGCGGCAGCGGCGGCCCGTGGATCACGCCCGAGCTGGCCATGCAGAAGATCGTCTCCGCGGAAACCAACGTCGAAGGCCCACTCCACCTGGAGGCCACGCTCCCACAGCCGCAGGCGGTGGCGAACTACTATCGCGATATCACGGTGCTGGCCTTTCCCAAACCGGCGGGTGAAGCGCGCATGGAAGCGGTGGCTGGCAAGGCGGCGTTTATTCCAAGGCACTTCACGCCCCGGGCGGACTGGCCGACGCTGCCGGGTGAACAAACCGTCGCGCGCAATCAGATCGTGAACCTTGCCGCGCAGATGGACGGTGCGGGCCGCCTGACTTGGGAAGTGCCGGCGGGGCAATGGACGATCCTCCGCCTGGGTCACACGACGACCGGCACCGACAATCATCCGGCGCCGCAGGCAGGGCGCGGATTGGAGTCCGACAAACTCAGCCAGGCGGCGACCGATGCGATGTTCGCCGGCTTAATGGGCCGGCTCGTCGCCGATTCAAAACCGCTCGTGGGCAAGACGCTCGTGGCGACGCACATTGACAGTTGGGAAACCGGCTCGCAGAACTGGACGCCCAAGTTCCGCCAGGAGTTTCAGCGGCTGCGTGGCTACGATCCCCTGCCCTTCCTGCCCGTGATAACAGGGCGCGTCGTGGAGAGTGTCGAGGTTTCCGAGCGCTTCCTGTGGGATGTGCGCCAGACAGTGTCCGACCTGCTGGTAGCGAACTACGCGGGGCGGTTCCGCGAACTGGCGCATCGGCATGGCTTGCGGCTCTCCATCGAGGCCTACGACAGCGCGCCCTGCGATGAAATGACTTACGCCGGCCAGGCCGACGAGCCGATGGCGGAATTCTGGTCGTGGGGAGTCGGATTCAACACCGCTTACAGTTGCACCGAGATGGCATCGGCCGCCCACGTGTATGGCAAGCGCATCCTCGGCGCGGAAGCGTTTACCGCGAACGACGGCGAGAAGTGGCTGCATCACCCGGCTTCGATCAAAGCGCTGGGGGACTGGGCGTTCTGCGAAGGCATCAACCGCTTTGTATTTCATCGCTATGCTCTGCAGCCCTGGCGCGACTACGCGCCAGGGATGACCATGGGGCCGTGGGGCCTCCATTACGAACGCACGCAGACGTGGTGGGAGCAATCGGCGGCGTGGCACGAGTACCTGGCGCGGTGCCAGCACATGCTGCGGCAGGGGTTGTTCGTGGCGGATATTTGTTACCTGCAACCGGAAGGCTCGCCGCGGCGCTTCTCGCCCACCGTGCCGGGACGCTTCGGCAGCACGCCCGAGCGGCCCCGCTACAACTACGACGGCTGCACGCCGGAGGTAGTGCTCACGCGCATGGCGGTCAGGGATGGGAGGCTCGTTTTGCCCGACGGCATGAGCTATCGCGTGCTGGTGTTGCCGCAGGTTGAGACGATGACACCGGCGCTGTTGCGGAAAATCAAGGAGTTGGTCCAGGCCGGCGCTACGGTCCTCGGCCCGCCGCCGGTGAAGTCCCCAAGCCTTGCGGCTTATCCGAACTGCGATGCCGAGGTGCGGCAGCTCGCCACAGAGCTATGGGGCAGCGGTGAACCGGCGGCCACGTCGGCAGGGCGAGTCCCTGGCAAACCGAAAGCGCAGGCTGACGGGCCAATAATGATCGAACGCACGTTCGATGCTACGCGGGGCACGATGAAGGGCCGCGTGATTTGGAGCGAGACCTTCTGGACGCCGCCACCCGAAATGGGAGCAGGAAGTCCTTTGAAACATGCCAAGTGGATCTGGCACCGAGAAGGCGAACCGGCAGTGGCGGCACCGGTGGGCCATCGGTTCTTCCGGCGGCTGCTGGTCCTGGACGCGGAGCGCGGCATCGCCTCAGCGCGGATGGCGATGACGGCGGACAACGCCTTCGAGTTGTGGGTGAACGGTCAGCGGGCCGGGGCCGGTGAAGAGGCCAGCCAGGCATTCCGGATGGACGTCACGCGCTGGCTTAAGCCAGGCACAAACATACTCGCTGTGGACGGGTTCAACGCGCACGAGGAGCCGAATCCCGCCGGCTTGATCGGCGCGCTGCAGATCCAGTTCCGCGATGGCGGGACGCTCGAAGTGGTCACCGACGGCCAGTGGGAAAGCGCGGCGACCGCGCCGGGGCAGTGGCAGGTCGAGGTGAATCGCACAGGCTGGAGTGCGGCGATGGAATTGGGCCCGCTGGGCACGGAACCATTTCCTGTGCCGGAGGGGTCCAAGCCGCCGGCCTACGTATTCCCGGACTACGGCGCTGTCACAAACGTGCTCGCGCGAATGGGTGTGCCGCCTGACTTCGAGGCGGATGCCAGCCTCCGTTACATTCATCGGCGTGCGGGGGCCACAGACATTTACTTCGTCTCAAATCGTTCCAACGAGTGGTGCGGGGCCACCGCGGTGTTCCGCGTGACCGGCAAGGTGCCGGAGTTGTGGAATCCCCTCACAGGCGAAACCCGGCGAGTGATGGTCTATGAGGAGCGCGAGGGCCGCACGGTTCTGCCGCTGTGGCTGGAGCCGTCGGGCTCGGTATTCGTCGTGTTTCGCAAGGCGGAGGGCACCCGCGCGCGCGCCTCTCGATTGGTAGCCGTGAGCCGCGATGGGCAGGATGTTTTGCCAGGCGAGGGGCGAGCATTGCATGAGCCGCCGCCGGTCGAGTTGATTGGCGGGCGGAGTGACGCAGTCCATTTCCTGGCGCGGCAACCGGGCCGATACTCTGCGACAACGGCGTCAGGCCAGACACACACCGCCATCGTCGAGGCCTTGCCACCGGCCCTGGAGCTGCAAGGACCCTGGCAGGTCCAGTTCCAGCCGAATCGCGGCGCGCCGGATCACGGCACGCTCGACCGCCTAACGTCGTGGAGTGAACACAGTGACCCCGGCGTGAAGTATTTCTCGGGCGCGGCCACGTATCGCAAGACGTTTCAGTGGACCCCCGCGCCATCGCAAAGCACAGATCGCAAACGGCAAGTCTTCCTCGATCTCGGTCGGGTTGAAGTGATCGCCGAGGTGAAACTGAATGGCAAGCCCCTCGGCATCCTTTGGAAGCCGCCGTTCCAAGTGGAAGTGACCGGCGCATTGAAGTCGGGCGAGAACGCCATCGAAGTCAAGGTCGTCAACCTCTGGGTAAACCGCCAGATCGGCGACGAGCAACTGCCCGAAGACTGCAACCGCAAACCGGACGGCACGCTCAAATCGTGGCCGCAATGGGTGCAGGAAAACAAACCGAGCCCGACGGGGCGCTACACGTTCACGAGCTGGCGGCTGTGGAAAAAGAGCGACGCGCTGCTCGAATCCGGCCTGCTTGGGCCGGTAACACTATCAACGGTCGAAATGTTAACCTTGAAATGAGAACTCTTATGAAAACAAATGACCACATTGGCAATGGGCAAGGGACCCCAATCAAGCACTTATTGGTAGCGGCTGGGATTCTATTCATGGCACTGGGCTTGCAGATGCAGGCAGTGACGGTGACTACGGCGGAAATGGGTGAGGCTCGCCAGTGGGTGGCGGGGCATTTGGAGGGAGTCGGCGAGAGCAATGCGCCCGCGCTTCCGTTCACGTTCCGCTATGGTGGGCGGACTTCAACCGACTTGCTCAAGGGCTGGAAATATGAGCATGGCTCAAAGAAGCTGGATGAGCAGCGAACCGAGCACACGCTGGCCTGGAGTGATCCGAGCACCGGGCTGAGCGTCCGGTGCGTGGCAGTTGAGTATCACGATTTCCCCACCGTGGAGTGGACGTTGTATTTCAAGAACACCGGCGCCGCGGACACGCCGATCCTGGAAGACATTCAGGCGCTCGACCTGCGGGTGTCTCGGGGTGAAAAAGGGGAGTTCATTCTGCATCACAACGTGGGCAGCCCCTGTGCGCCCAACGATTATCAGCCGCTGGTGACGACGCTGGGTCCAAAGGCGACGAAGCGTATTGGGGCGGCTGGGGGGCGCCCCACCAACTCAGATTTGTCCTATTTCAACGTGGAATGGGCCGGGGAAGGGATGATCGTTGTGGTCGGCTGGCCGGGTCAATGGGCGGCCCAGTTCACGCGCGACGGGGCCCGTGGGCTCCAGCTTCAGGCCGGGCAGGAGCTAACGCACTTCAAGCTGCATCCCGGGGAACAAGTGCGCACGCCGCTCATGGTGCTCCAGTTCTGGAAGGGGGAGTGGATCCGGGCGCAGAACATTTGGCGGCGGTGGATGTTGGCGCATAATGTGCCCAGACAGGGCGGCCGACTCCCGGAACCGGAGTTGTTTGGCTGCAGCTCCCATTTTCACGCCGAGATGACTCAAGCCAATGAACAGAATCAGATCGAATGGACGGAGCGCTTCCTCCAGGAGAGAATCAAGATCGGCCATCGGTGGATGGACGCCGGCTGGTATGTGAACAAGACCGGCTGGCCCAACACCGGCACATGGGAGGTGGACACCAATCGGTTTCCGCATGGCCTGCGGGCTATTTCCGATCACGCCCACGCCAATAGCATCAAGACCATCCTATGGTTTGAGCCTGAACGGGTGACCCCGGAAACCTGGCTGACGGAACAGCATCCGGAGTGGATATTGGGCGGCAAGGCCGGGGGACTGCTGAACCTGGGCGACCCGGCCGCGCGCGCCTGGCTGACAGACCACGTGGACAAGCTGATGACCGAGCAAGGCATCGATCTCTACCGGCAGGACTTCAATATGGACCCACTGGCTTTTTGGCGAGGTAACGACAGCGAAGATCGCCAGGGCATTACCGAGATTCATCATGTCGAGGGCTATCTCGCTTACTGGGATGAGTTGCTGCGCCGACATCCGGATATGTTCATCGACTCGTGCGCCAGCGGGGGGCGGCGCAATGACCTGGAGACGATGCGCCGGGCGATTCCCTTGTGGCGGACTGATTACCGGTGCGAGCCAGTGGGGACGCAATGCCACACCTACGGCATTTCGTTGTGGATACCACTATCCGGCACCGGCGCGGCAGACGTGGACAGATATGCTTTCCGCAGCAACATGACCCCGTTCAGCAACCTGCTTTGGGACATGCGCGACAAGAAGCTGGATTATGACTTGATGCGCCGGCTAACCAGTGAGTTTGCGCGAATCGCACACTACTGGCTGGGGGACTATTACCCGCTGACTGCGTTTACGACGGAGCAGGACGCGTGGATGGCATGGCAATTCGATGTGCCGGAAACCGGGGAGGGCATGGTGCAGGTATTCCGCCGGGCCGAGAGCCCGTACTGCGGTGCGCAGTTCAAGTTGCATGGGTTGGATCCCGCAGCCCGATATGCGCTGACAGATCTTGACGTTCAGGATCAGACCACTACGCGTACGGGCCGGGAGTTGCTGGAACAGGGCCTGTCCGTAGGCATCACGAACAAGCCGGCGGCCGTGGTGCTAACCTACAAGAAACTCAACTAGACCAATGCGATTTCCGAAGCGGGTGGCAATGATTGGGGCGGTCGCAGCTATGATCTGCGTGAACGTGGAGGCGGACGCGGCGGTCAGACTGGGTGGCCGGGAATTTCCGACCAATGCCATCGCCTCCACCACGCAGGACGAGGCAGCCTTCAACCGGCAATGGGCGGAACGCGTCTTTGGCGATGCGCCGGAGCCCTTCTCATTCACCTACGGCGGGCGGCCATCCTCCGCACTGGTTCAAACCTGGAAGCGCGAGCTTCGGGAGGAACGAGCAAATGCAACCACACTCCTCCGGACGCTGATCCTGACCGATCCCGAGACAGGTCTGGAAGTGCGTGCGGTGGCTTCAATTTACACAGACCTTCCAGGAGTGGACTGGACGCTCTACTTCACGAACAAGGGAACCAACGAGACGCCGGTGCTGGAGCAAGTGAAGGCCGTTGACGTCATGGTCGCGCCGGCGACAAACACCGCTGCGGTATTGCACCGACTGCGGGGAAGCATGTGCGGCGCGGACGATTGGCAGCCGTTTGACGTGCCGCTCGCGCCCGGAACCAAGAACGAGTTTGGGGCGGTCAACGGCCGGTCGTCTGCCGACAGCCCTTTCTTCAACTTGGACTGGGGCAGTGGCGGGGTGATAACCGCCGTGGGCTGGTCGGGGCAGTGGCGCGGCGTGGTAGAAGGGAACAACGACGGCTCCCTGCGAATTCAGGCCGGGATGCAGAATCTCCATGTCCGGCTGCGTCCGGGGGAGACCATACGAAGCCCGCGCATCATGCAGCTCTATTGGCTGGGCGGGGATCAGTTCCACGCGCACAACCTTTTCCGTCAGGTGATGTTGCGCCACATCGTGCCCCGGATCGACGGGAAACCAGTCACACCCCCGATTGCGCACCTGAGCACCTCGTTCTACGAGCTGAACGGCAGCACGGAGACGAACGTGCTGTCGCATCTGGAAGCCATCAAGGGGCTGGGCTTTGAGATCTTTTGGCTGGACGCCTATTGGACGCGGGACGGTTTTCCAGCGGGCATGGGGCACTACGGGTTCCCCATTCAGCGCGCAGAGCCACCGGACCGTTTCCCGCATGGGCTGAAACCGATCGGCGACGCGGTGCGGCAGGCAGGCATGGGGTTCCTGATGTGGTTTGAGCCCGAGCGGGTGCATCCCGGCACCGCACTCGCAAAAGAGCATCCGGAGTGGGTCATTTCCCCGAGCAAAGACGGGGGCGGACTGTTTAACTTGGGGATGCCCGAAGCAAGGGAGTATATGACCCGTTACCTGAAAGCGGTGATCCAGGAATATGGGCTGGCATGCCTGCGCATTGACTACAACCTAGACCCCCTAACCGCCTGGGATTTCCTCAACCGCCAGGCCCCTGACCGCGTCGGCATCGCGGAGATTCGGTATGTGGAGGGGCTCTATCGGATGTGGGACGACCTCCTGGGAGCATATCCACACCTCTTTATTGACAATTGCGCCAGCGGGGGCCGCCGCATAGATCTGGAAACTTGTTCGCGCTCCATTCCGTTGTGGCGGAGCGACAATACCTGCGACATGCTCGACCTTCGGTCGGAGACGATTGGCCAGGCGGCGATCAAGAACCAACTGATGAGCGCTGGGCTGAACCGTTATGTGCCCTTCAGCACCGTCGGGCAGATGGGAGCGACGCCTTACTTGTTCCGGAGCGGGTTTAACGCAGGGATTGCCTTTGCAGAAGACTGCCGGCCAAGCGACTATCCGCGTGACCTCCTGAAACAGGCCATCACCGAGGGCAAGCGCCTCCGCAAGTATTACTTCGGCAACTTCTACCCCCTCTCCGACGTGACGCTCAACCCGAAGGATTGGTGTGTGATGCAGTATCACCGTCCAGCGGAAGCGGACGGCATGGTCGTCGCCTTCCGGCGTCATCAATCGCCCTACGGGAGCTTCGTGTGCGCGCTTCAGGAGGTTGACCCGGCGGCTGATTACGAGGTAACACTCTATCGCAGCTACAAGCCGTCCGCCGCGATACGCATGAAGGGCGCGCAGCTTCGCAGCCTCAAGGTGGAGATTGACGAGGCGCCCGGGTCACAGGTCATTGAGTACAAGATTCAGATTGACTGACCGGGCGTGGGAGTTGATTTTGTCCTCGCGGAACAATGACAGCACAGAAAGGCCAAGCCATGTATAAAATCATTGGAGCGGACGGCAAACCATACGGTCCCATCAGCATCGAGCAATTGCGGCAGTGGATAGCCGATGGGCGGGTCAATGCTGCGACTCGGGTGCAAGAAGCCGGTGCCGTGGAATGGAAAACGGCGGCTGATTTTCCGGAACTCGGATTCGCACCCGCCGCGGGCGTTCCGCGTATGGGTTCAACACCACCCCCTTTGCGGTCGGGCCGACCATCGGCACAGCAGAACGGCCTGGCGATTACGAGCTTTCTCCTGGGGCTGTTGTCGCCGGTTTGCTTCGGGCTGTTGGCGGGCATTCCCGCTATTATTTGTGGTCATCTGGCGCGCGCCCGTGCCCGGAGGTCACCGGCGCAATATGGCGGTGCAGGGTTCGCTCTGGCCGGGCTAATCCTGGGCTATGTCAGCCTGGTGATCAGTTTGCTCATTTTACCTGCGATGCTCCTGCCGGCATTGTCCAACGCCAAAGGCAAGGCCCAAAGCATCAGTTGTAGGAATAATATGATTCAAATCGGCCTTTCGTTTCGGACGTGGGCGATAGACAATGATGGTAAGTTCCCATTCAACGTGAGCACGAACAAAGGGGGCACCCTGGAATTGTCCATGCCGGGAAGCGGAGGGTTTGACCGAAACGCGGCCTTCATTTTCCAGGTCATGTCCAACGAGTTGAGCACCCCCAAGATTCTGGTTTGTCCCGCCGATTCGAAAAGGCAGTTGGCGTTCGATTTCATAAGTCTCCAGCCAGCGAATGTGAGCTACCAGGTTCGTTCCGGCACGAACGTCACCGAGACCACTCCCGACCAGATCCTTGCCGTCTGCCCGATCCACAACCACGTGCTGCGGTGCGATGGCAGCGTCATGACGGAAAGAAAAGCAAAGCTCTCGCCGGATAAGTGATCTGATGCACGCATCACGATCGCATTCTCAATCTCGCCTATGGCGGGGAGTTGTTTGCAAGTTCGGTGTCGTGGGAAAGCGACTGCCAGTTTTTACAACTCGGTAAAGGGCTCGAAGAACGGCCGAGGCAGCAATAATGGACGAGGATTGAATGAATAAGCTTCTACAGCTCTGGTTCGCTATCTTATTGGCCTTGGCGCCTGCGGCATGGGCGGAGGAATTCGATTCTGGCGGCGTTAAGATCCACTACCAGGTCGAGGGCAAAGGAGAGCCGGTCATTCTGATCCACGGGCTCATGGCCAATGCGATGCTCAACTGGGAATTGCCCGGCGTTATCGCGGAACTGGCGAAGCATCACCAAGTTATCGCCTTGGATTGCCGCGGCCACGGGATGTCGGGTAAACCGGTAAGCGAGGATGAATACGGGGTGAAAATGGTGGACGACGTGGTGCGCCTAATGGACCATTTGAACATCCAAAGGGCGGATGTCGTAGGCTATTCGATGGGCGGGGCAATCACAATGAAGTTGATGGTGCTGCATTCGGAACGGGTGCGGTCGGCCGTGCTCGGCGGCATGGGCTGGATGAACAGCGACAACGTGTTCCCGGGCGATGGCAAGGAAAAGAAGAGTCCGACCGCCCTGGATGCCTGCGTCCGCGGATTCAAGAGGCTGGCAGTCAGCGCGGAGGATGTCCGCGGCATCAAGACTCCATTCCTTGTTATCATCGGAGATAGCGACCCTCTAAGGCAGAAGTATGTGGAACCGCTGCAAAAGCTTCGTCCGGATGTGCCAGTCAAAATTGTAGAGGGCGCCGGTCACGTGACTTGCTTAGCCAAACCGGAGTTCAAGAAGGAGATTAAGGCGTTCCTGGACGGCATCCGATCACCATCCGCCTCGTCCTCCTCTCAACAATAGGTTTCGGCTTGATGGTGTTCCCAACGTGGCATACGTTGCACATGTGAATCGCCATAACATCACCCTGTCTGAGCCCGTGAGCGAAATTGTAAAGGCTCAGGTCAAGAACGGCCGCTACAAGGACTTCTCGGCTGCGGTGCAGGACGCTGCCTGGAACTTCTTTCTGGGGTCTCCCAGTCCCTTTGAGGAATTCGGTGTTACCCCGGAAGAGGTTGAACGGAGCTACCGCAGGACGATGGCGGAAATCGAGCGGGAGCGTAAAGCCGGCAAGCTCAAGCCTTGGAAGCGAGCGTGATCCTAACCCGACCGTCCTACGACCGAGCTCTGGGGAAACTGTCAACGGAGCAGCAGCACAGGGTTGGCATGGCAGTTGAGAAGCTCGATCAGGGCTTTGGCCGGCCTCATTTGCACGCGGGGATCGGCGTCAGGTCGGTTGGCAGCTATTTTGAATGCCGTGCCGGTCTCGGGCTCCGAGTCCTCTTTGTCTCTTCGGCGGGGGATTTGATCCTTGTGACGGTGGGGAACCATGACCACATCGCGCGATTCGTCCGCAACGCATAGGGTGGGCAAACCACAGCACAAAAGGGCTGATACGAAGGAAGCCATTGGTCTAAAACGGTCGCGCCTTCGCTCTACTCGACCAGTGAAAGAAGAAATGTTGAATGAAAGCATGTGACTCCGATTCTAGCCGACAGGGTGAGAAACACTCGCACACCGCACTTGGGAAACGGATCAACAGGAGGTGGGCCGTAAATGGGGTCGCGGCATTGTGTCTGTTCGTTACAGGCTGTTCCCTCCGCGCCCAACCCTCCCCGAAATCAGTCCTTCCGGACGCAGGCCATAGCGCCTCCTCCATGAGGATCTATCGGCTTCCCCAGGGCGAGGTTCCCGCCCCCATCTCCATCACCGCAGGCGGGCTGCCGCTGCCTGTCTCGCTATGTTACGTTTCCGCTTGCCCCTATAACCGGCGCTGGCCAGGTCATCAGCGCACGACCGACCAGCGCGAGATCGCCTATTTTGCACGCCTGGCGGGGACGGGACCGATTACCTTTCGCTACACCCCGGGCCGCGCCTTTTCGGTTTGCACCGTCCGTCCCTTGTCGGCAAAGGTCACTCCGACGGTAAAGGACGGCACCATCACCTTCACCCTTCCCCGTGCCGGCGGCTACTCGGTCGAGCTTGACGGTCTCCACAACGCGCTGCATCTCTTCCTCGATCCGCCCATGAATTACCGCGTCTCGCCCGATGCCAGAGGGGTTCGCTATTTCGGCCCGGGCGTCCATCGCATCGGCATCCTGCACCTGAAGGACGATGAGACGGTCTATATTGATGAGGGAGCCGTCGTCTATGGCTGCATCCACGGGGACGGGGTCCAGCGCGTTCGGATACTTGGCCGCGGCATCCTCGACAACAGCGAGAACGTCGAGGAGATCCTCCGCAAAGTTGACAAGCTCGGAGACGGTTCCGTTGATGTCGGCAACAGCCGTCGCGAGCACACGATTCACCTCATTAATTCGAGCGACATCGAGATCGAGGGCATCACCATTCGCGACTCGTTGCTCTACAACATCGCCTGCTTCGGCTGCAGCAATCTTACGGTCAAGAACTGCAAGACCATCGGTTGCTGGCGCTATAACTCCGACGGGATAGACCTCCACAATTGCCGCAACGCGCGTGTCGCCGATTGCTTCGTGCGCAGTTACGACGATTCGCTCTGCGCGAAGGGCCACCCAGGCTATCGCTACGACACCTGCGAGGACATTCTGTTTGAGAACTGCGTCGTGTGGAATGATTGGGGGAAAGCACTCGAGATTGGCGCTGAAACCAGCGCCGAACACCTACGCCGAATTACTTTCCGCAACTGCGATATCATCCACGCAACCCATCCCGCCATTGACATCATGAATGTTGATTGCGGCCGGGTGCATGATGTCCTCTTTGATGACATCCGCATCGAATACGATACCGTCACCCAACGTCCCGCCATGCAGAAGAACGACGAGACCCCGTTTGTGGTTGACCCGCACAGCACCTACATGCCCTTGGCGGTCTGTTTTAACATCCAAAAGCACCCGGAATACTCGGGCGGACTTGATCGTCGCGGCTATGTCTATGACATCACGCTGCGCAACATCCGCATCTACGCCGACCGCATGCCCTCCTCCTCCCTCTACGGCTACGACGAGGAGCACGCTGTTTCCGACATCACGGTGGATGGTTTCTTCCTCGGCGACCGGCGGATCACCAGTCTGGAAGAGGCGCGGTTCCATCTCGGCAAGCACACCCGCAACGTCCAGATTCGCTGATTCCACGCGGAATCGCCAGAGTCAACTTGCTAACAGGGGTGGGGCCGGTGGGGCGAGGGACGGGGGGCAGGGCTGCTCTAAGGTTCTCCCGTTCCCAGCAAGCAGCTACCAAATCCGAAGCCCGAAACCCGAAGGAAATCCGAAATCAGAAATCAGAAATGGCTCGGCTCATTCCGCCTTGCTTGGTTCCTCCGCCCACGGCTCGTCATTCATGATGAGCGACCCGTCCGGCTCGCGAACCTGCTCTAGCATCCAAGCTTGCATCTCTTCATCCGTCAGGTTGGGAGGAAATTCCAACTTCAATATTTCAGCGGCGCTTAGCATCAGAGCACAACATAGTTCAGCCCATTTTCAGCGGCAACGGTTTTCAAGATGTCATGGAATTGCTCAGGTGTTGGATTGGGCGGGCTCAAACGAGTGATCACCTTGCTGATATTTACAAAGTCGGGCTATTCAATTGACGACAGTACCCCCAACCGGTTGGGGTGAGAGAGTGCTCAGCGGCTTTCCGCCCACCATTTGCTTGTATGGTGATGGCTCCACCTGAACCGCCTGCTGAATCAAACGGTAAACGAGCTTCCCGCGGGAGCGGGATGTTCTCCGGTTAAATCGAAACGTGTACTCGTCCAGATAATAATCCAGGTGGTCCGGACGAACCGCCCCTTGGTGGGTTCCCAACAACCATCGTTTCAACAGCGCCGCCACCCGATGAACCCGTGGCAGCAGTGTTGCGGGGGCAGAGCAGTCCAGATCCCGCAGCACGCTCAGTTCATGTGCGTAGCCCAGGGCAGACAAGCCTCCGTAGCCGTCCCAACCATCGGTATGGATTCGACTGCCCGGTGCCACCGCGGATTGGACAAACCCTTCGAGAGACGCAGCGGAGGCATCCGCTACGCGTGACATTCGGATGCGCCCGATCCCCTTCCCATTTTCTTCGGCGGCGATCACCACCAACGCCTTGTGGTCGGCTCCCCGGCCGCGCTTGCCTTCGGCCATGCCGCCCACATACGTTTCATCGACTTCCACCATGCCTGACAAGGTATCCCGCTTGGGACGCACCATTGCGCGGCGCAACTTGTGCAGCCAACTCCAGGCGGTCAGATAGCCTCCCAGGCCCAACACACGTTGCAAGCCCAAGGCGCTAGCCCCATGCTTTTGGCTGGTCACATGCCAAGCCGCCCGGAACCACAGTCGCAGAGGCTTGCGGGTGTCTTGAAAAATTGTTCCGGTCGTGGCGGAAACCGGATAGAGGCACCCGGCACACATTTGCCGCCCACGTCCGTCTCGCCACGCCTTGGTCCCCTGGCAACGCGGACACACAAAGCCCTCAGACCACCGGAGTTCTTCGAGATATTCCCGGCACGCTTGATCGGTCGCGAACCGTTCCTCGAAATCCAGTTGGTCTTGCGGATAATCTTCGCTCACAGCCCCTGAACACTACCGGTTGGGGGTACTGTCGTCAATTGAATAGCCCGATTACAAAGTTCCTGGCATCCATATTCCGGCTTCCGGCGCGCAATGAGAATGTGTTATGGTCGGTCACGATCCGGAGCTCCTCCATCTGCAAGGTGCAAGCGCTATTCAGTAGCCTTTGCCCCTGTGGTTTCATACCCCTGCAAGGGAAACGCTGAAATACTGAAACACCGAATCACCGAATCACCGAAATTACCGCCGCCCTGGCCCGGTTCATGCGCCTGCGTCTCCAGCGGCAACTCCCTTGATCATCACTGACAACCGCCGACCCCATTTCATACACTAAGGGCATATGCGTGACTGCGGCTATGTCGTCGGTGGTGTCCTCTGGCTGGTCTGTGCTTTGCTCAGGCCGTTCCCGGCTGTAGCCGCGGTGCCAGCCTGCGACGGGGCGAATCTTTCTCTAACGTCCGATTACCAGTTCTTCCTGGGCAGCGCCCGGTTTCTGAGCGGCGGGGAGGCCGAATCGGGTAGCGCTTTCCGCTGGCTCACCAACGGTGCCGCAATGCGTTCCGGCCCGGTTGCGGAGGACCTGCTGCTTCATTTCGACGGCGATGTCACCGGTGCAAACGGCGAGACATCTTCGACCGCGCAGAACATTGCTTACGGGACTGGCAAATGGGGGTCCGCTCTGAGCCTGCCATCGCAAGGCCGGCTGCAGTATCCTGTCACCAACAACCTCCACCTTAACGAAGGCACGATTGAACTCTGGGTCGCTTTGCGCGCCGACGGCACCAACCCGGCCTACGCGACTCAGAGCCATACCCTCTTCTACTGCGGTTCACCCAACGGTGACTATATGCAGGTGTCCCAAAGCAAGAGCAGCGGCATTCTCTACGCCGGCGGCACTGTCAGCAACCAATGGGCGAGTGCTTACGGCGATCTGGGCAACATGCTGGCGTGGCGATCCGGCGACTGGCACCACCTCGCGTTCACCTTCTCCGCCAGCGGCAACTTCATGCGCTTCTACGTGGATGGCGCGCTGGCGGCACAAAACAACGAGGGCCACTACTGGCCTCCCGCCGCCGGGGCCACCGTCTTTGCCATCGGCGGAACCACTTGGGGCGATACCGCCTATTACCTGCTGGATGAGGTGCGGATTTCCGGCCGCGTGGCGGGTGCGGTCGAATTGGCGGCGCGCGCGCATCGGACGACCGCGCCCGAGCCGAACGAGCTTTGGCTGTCGGCTACGAATGTGCCACCCGGCAGGCAGTTGGTCTTCGAATTCACCCCCGCCACGGCAACCCAAACGGGTGCCGTCTGCCAGAGCTCAGCACTGGCCTGGCATGGCATTCCCATTACCAATGCCTCGCCCCCCACCACGCTCCTGCCGGTCGGCGCTACCAACCTTGATCTACTCGTCGCGACCACAGAGAACACCGCCTGCGCCTACGCGATCGGGCAGGCGCTGCCTTACGCCCAGATGACCCCGTTCGGCTCCGGGGCCGGCACGCGCCAGCACCGCGTGACCCTCGCCAACCTCAACCCCGATCCCGCGGTCGTAAACGATGTCTATGTGCGCTGCGCCCTGGACTCGAATTACCTCTGCCACCTCCAATACCGGGCCATCGCCGAGTGCCATCCGCCCTATCCGCGCAAGGCCAACCTGTGGGGCTGGTGGGGCTGGATTGACAAGGGACTGCCTTACCTCGCCAAGGTTGACCTCTGGCTCGGGGCCTCGCCTTCGGCCGATCAGGTGCTGGCGTTGCGCCGGCTCAACCCACACCTGCGCGTGCTCACCTCCATCAACGCGGTGGAGAACGACGGCCTGCCCGACGACTATTACCTCAAGGACGTCAACGGCAACCGGATCGAGGTCTGGCCGGGGTCATTCAGGTTGAACGTCACGCTACCGTTCGTAGCCGACTACCAGGCGCACTTCGCCTACCAAACCGTGCTCGACACGGGACTCATGGCCGACGGCGTATTCTTCGACAACGTCATGACGACCCAGTCCTGGCAGGACCACGATATGTATGGCAACCCCGTGCAGATTGATGCCGACGGTGACGGCATAGCAGACGACCCGGCCATATTCGACGCAGCCTGGAAGGCTGGCGTCTTCCGGGAGATACAGACCTTCCGGCAACTGATGCCCAATGCGGTCGTATGCGGGCATTCCATGGACATTTACGAATCCGGCATCTCCACCCTCTTCAACGGGATCAGCATCGGCTTCGCGACCTCGGACGTGCTCGAAGGCCGGATGAGCTTTAGCACGTTGCTCGCGCGCTACAACGATTGGCTGAGCCGCGCGGTTTTGCCCACCTCTACGATGATCGAATCTTCACCGATGGCGCAGATTTCCTATGGATACGACTATTCGCCGTGGGAGAAGCTTCCCGCCTCGACTCTCGAATTCGCGCGCACCTACTATCCCTATGTCCGCTTTGGGCTGGGGTTGACGCTGCTCAATGATGGCTATTTCGCGCATGAGTTCGGCGACACCTGGCACGGCAATGACTGGTGGTATGATGAACTGGATTTCAACCTCGGCTACCCGCTCAGCCCGGCACAGCTTGCTGATCTCGGCATTCCCAGCGGCACAAACCTCGTCACTAACCCCGGCTTCGAATCCGCTATCAGCAGTCCGTGGGGGTTCTGGGCCGCCTCGGGTTGCGCCATGACCCTTACGCGGCAGACCACGAATGCCGCAGTCGGCAACGCTTGCGCCCAGCTCGTTATCACCCAGACCGACGGGACCGACTGGCACATCGAGCTGGCGCAATACAATCGCTCTCTCGTCCTGAACACTCCCTATGATCTAACCTTCTGGGCCCGTGCCAGCGCGCCGCGCACCATCGGCCTCAGCTCGCAAAAGGGGGGTCCGGACTGGCGCAATTACGGCCTGGACCAGCAGCTCGCGATCAGCACCGAGTGGCGCCAATACACGGTGAGCTTCACCGCCAATGCGACCGTTTCCGACGCCCGGCTGCAGTTCTTTCTCGGCGCGGCCAATGGGACCGTGTGGCTCGATGAGGTCGCGCTGCGGCAAAGCCCGCCCCAGGTGTATCGGCGGGACTTCAATTGCGGCATTGTGTTGCTCAACGCCATGCGCGAAGCGGTGGAGGTCAACGTCGGTTCAGGCTTTCACCGGCTCAGCGGCTCGCAGGCGCCCAGGTGCGAAATGATCCTCGACGATCAGGGGGCCGGATTCTCGGCGACCGGCAACTGGACCAACCGCACCTATGACAGCGGACTGTGGCAGGCCAGCGGGCCGTTCTACCACAGTTGGGCCGGGTCGCTGCATGAATCGTTGAGCGCCGCCAGCGAGGCGCGGTGGCAACTGGCCCTCTCGGCCAGTGATAGCTACACGATCTCCGCCTGGTGGCCCAGCGCACCCCAGGCGACCAACTGGACCAGCCAGGCGACCTATGAGATCCTCGCGGACGGAATCGTCGTGGCCTCCACCAACCTCGATCAGCGAAGCGACGGCGATCAGTGGCACCAGGTGGCGGTTGTCCCGCTCGCAGCCACCAATACCGTCCAAGTGAGGCTCACAGCCGCCAGCGGGACGTGCGTGGCTGACGCGCTGCTCATCCGCTCCCAGTTGCGCTACAACGATGGCCAGCCGGCGAGTTCGGTGCGACTGCAGCCGATGGATGCGATTATACTGCGGCGCGATCAGACCGTGCTTCCCAAGCCTCGCCTCGGCGCGGTTAGCGCTTCCTCAAACAGGTTCGTCATGTTGGTTACGAACCTGACGCCAGGCTTTTCCAGCATCTTGGAGCGCAGCACAAACCTCAGCACCGGCTGGGAAGCGATCCAATCATTCACGCCGCTCAGCTTTTCCACGAACCTGCAGGACACCCTACCTGCGGGTGCCGGCGCAGCCTTCTACCGGATACGAACCGAGTGAGAACTCGTAGAGAAGAACGGGATGCCCGCTAAACACGCTTAACACGCTAAAGAAAGACACGGATCTCACTGACTATCACTGATTCGGATTAAATCGAATCCCCAATCCCTTTTTGCCTGTTTAGCGAAACACCGAAACACCGACCCACCCCCCGTCCCTCGCCCCACCGGCCCCGCCCCTTTTAAAATGCTTTTGCCGCTGTTCACTTTGGATTCTAATAGCCGCAATGAACTGCACGATCCGTTCGGCCTGTTACTTGTTGATCCTGGCGGTCTTTATGGGCCCAGCCGCACCCACCCGGGCGCAGGCCGCAAACTATTTGCATGCCCCGTCGGTTGATAGTTACGCGAAACACGACCCTGCCGGAGTGACCATCCTTTCCAATGGGCGCTTCCTGAAACCAGCCGGGCAGGCCTTTCCCGTGGCACATTGGCCGCATGGGCTGGCGATGAGCAGGGATGGGGAGCTGCTGTTCGTTGCCAGCGCTGGGTCGGGCAGGATCTTCAAGAATTGGCGCAGTGCAGATCCGACCTCCCAGGAGATAAAGCCGCCCGCCAAAGGCCCCAAGAAGAACCGTTTCAATTCCGGCGGCGCAGACTTCTCCCCCGACGGCCGTTGGCTCTATTGGAGCGGTGGCGAGGAGGGCAAGGTGTATCTGTTCGACACGGCTCAAGGCCAACTGGTGATGGAAATCCCGCTTAACGTGGCAGTAGCGGGACGGGAATACGAAGACAGCTTCGCGGTGGACCTGAAGATCAGCAAGGACGGACGGTATCTGTTCTGCGCCGATGTCACCAACTTCCGAGTCGTCGTGATAGACACGGAGCAACGGAAAGTAGCCGGTTCGGTTCAGGTCGGACGTTATCCTTACGCCCTGGCCGTTGAGGCGGACCGGCTGTACGTGGCCAACATCGGCTTGTTCGAATACAGCCCCGTGCCAAAGCCTAACGATCCGAAGTTCGACGCGCGCGGTCTCACTATCCCGCCCTTCGGCTATCCCAGCCCCGAGGCGCGGGACGGCGTGGAATTCGAGGGTCGGCGAATTCCTGGCCTGGGCGAACCCAATGTGCCGGAATCGTTTTCGGTTTGGGCGGTCGATATCGCTTCCCCGCAGCAGCCGAAAGTCATCAACCGCTGGAAGACGGGGTTGCTGGTCGGCGCTCCTTCGGACAACGGCAAGACGGTCGGCGGCAGCGCGCCAAACTTCCTCGCCCTCAATGGCGAGTCGCTTTTCGTCTCCAATGGGAACAACGACATGATTCAACGGATTGACCTGCGAACGCAGCAGATCTGCGCGAAAGAGCGACTCGTCCCCAGCCCCTTGGTCGCCGGGTTGCGCGGAGTGGGTCCATCGGGCATGGTCACTTCCCCGGACGGCAAGCGGATCTATGTGGCGGAATTGGGGATAAACGCGATTGCCGTCTTGGACGCGCAAACGCTCAAGGTGCTCGGCCATATTCCGACCGCCTGGTATCCGTACCGGGTCGCGTTGTCACCGGACGGCCAATATCTCGCCTGCATCTGCTTCCGGGGTTTCGGCAACGGCCCCAACGCCGGCGCATCGGTGCCGAAGAGCGATTTCCTCAGCCTGCGTGGCGTCCTCTCGGTATTAAAGGTCCCCTCGGACACGCAACTTGCCCAAATGACGACGGATGTGTTGGCCTACAACGGGCTGGTGGATGCAGCAGCGGACCGCAAGGCGATGAGTTCGCCGCTCATCCCGACCGAGCCCGGCCATCCCTCAAAGGAGATCAAGTATGTGGTTTTCATCACCAAGGAGAACCACACTTATGACACAATCTTCGACCGCATCCCCGGAGCGAACCACGACCCCAGCCTGCTCCGTTGGGGGTTGAACCAAACCATCCGCGCCGACAAACAGCCTACCCTCGAAGGGGTGGGCGTGATGATGAATCATAACGCCCTGGCGCGCGAGTTTACCGTCAGCGACAATTTCTACATGGAGCCCGAAGCTTCCGGCGTGGGGCACCGGTGGCTGGTGGGCGTTCAGCCGAATAACCTCATGCAGATGACCTACAGCGTTGGTTGGAAGTTCAAGAAAAACAGCAGCGCCCCGGGTCGCCGTTACGCGATGGGATCTAATGGCTCGCTCCTGCCGGAGGATTATCCCGAAGCCGGGTCCATGTGGGAGCACCTGGGCCGCAATGAAATCCGCTTCCGCAATTACGGCGAGGGCTTCGAATTCCCGGGCGTGGAAGAGGAGGAAAACGAACATCCAACCGGCGCCCGCGAAGTGGTCAACATCCCGATGCCCAAAGTCCTCTACGACAACACTTGCTTTGGCTTTCCGATCTTCAACATGAACATCCCGGACCAATACCGCGCCCATTGGTTTATGAGCGACGTCGAGAATCGCTTTCTGCATGGGCTGCATCGCTTCCCGTCCTTCCTGAACATTGCGATCTGCAACGACCACGGAACCGACCCGAAACCGGGGAAAGGCTATCCTTACCTGGCGTCCTATATGGCCGACAATGATCTCGCGCTCGGGCGCATCGTAGAATTCCTCACCCACACGCCATACTGGAAGAAGATGGCCATCTTCGTGACTCAGGACGACGCCGGCGGTGAACCCGACCACGTGGACGCCCAGCGCAGCGTGCTGCTGGTCATCAGCCCGTGGGCCAAACGCAGCTACGTCTCGCATCGCCACACAACCATCGTGAGCATGCACCGGACGCTTTATGAAATCCTCGGTCTCCCGCCGCTAAACATGTTTGATGCCCTGGCTAATGATTTCTCCGATTGCTTCACCACCAGCCCCGACTTCCGGCCTTATAGCTGCCGGCCGGTGGATCCCAGAATCTTTGATCCCGAGAAGGCCAGAGATCCGAAGGACCCGGACTACGGCGCCGCGCGCCGGCTCAAGTCGGTCACTATGGACGACGACGAGGAGATGGAGAAAATCCTGCGCCGGGGAGAGAAGGAAGCGGCTCCACGGTGAACCTGAGCCCGATACTGGTGCCGATAGTGGCGCATTATCGGCATTATGCAGTTGCCAATGAGCTCCAACTGGTTCAAGAATGAATTACTATGAGCGAAAATCAATGTTGTTGTGACTGCGAACCGCAGTCGGTTACCGTCGGTATGGATGTGCCGAATTTCACGCTGGATGTTTATGATCCGGACAACCGTGCCTTTGGCAAGGTGTCGCTGGACGAACTGAAGAAGGATGCGAAGTGGACCATCCTCGTCTTTTATCCGGCAGACTTCACCTTCGTCTGCCCGACGGAACTGGCCGACCTGGCGGAAAAGCATGAGGCCCTGAAAAAGCTGGGGGCCGAGGTGATTTCTGTTTCCACCGATACCCAATTTGCGCACCTGGCGTGGCGCGATTCCGAGAAGCTGCTTGCCAAGGTAAAGTACTTAATGGGGGCGGATCCCACGGGCACGGTCAGCCGGCTATTTGGCGTTTACGACCAGAATACCGGTTTGGCACTGCGCGGAACGTTTCTCGTCAGTCCGCAAGGCAAACTAGTGGCCTCGGAAGTCAACTTCTACAACGTCGGCCGAGATATGGACGAACTGGTTCGGCGGCTGGAGGCAAACGTGTATGTGTTGGCGCATCCTGCTGAGGCGTGCCCAGCCAAGTGGACGCAGGGCGCGAAGACCCTGAAGCCGAGCGAGAAGATGGTCGGCAAGGTTTACGAGGCCCTGCAAGGATAAGCTCTCCTCGCGAAGAAAGCTGCGCGAACAGGCGCCCGTTACACGACGGGCGCCTTTTGATTGTCACTTGGTTCGTACCGGCATACGGCAGGATCTTCCTGGGTCCCAATCGCGCCGTTGGCCCAAACCCAGCGACGAGGCCAACCATTGCATTCTGAGGCACGTAGCGCCAAAAATGCTCCGGAAAGCACTATATGTTGGGGTGTGCGGCAGCGGCCAACCACAACCGGTAGTGTGCCTTGGCGGGTCCCAGTTTCCTTTCCCAGAAACGCCCCTCGCAGGGCAGGACGGACCATTCCACAGTCTGACTCCTTGCAGTCTTTAGCCTTTAGCCTTCAGCCTTCAGCCTTTCGGGCGCATCGCCCAGCGTGCCCGCTACTTCTTGAACGCAGGCAACAACCCCTCTTGGGACAAATCTACGCCCCCTGCTCGCGAAGTGCCAATGGGCAAGCAGTCTGAAAATAGTGTCGCGTGCAGGAAACCCCGTTCATGACCGGAAAATCAACTTGCGCGACAACACCACGAAGGATTACTTTTGCCCCATGACGGCCATTGAAGCACCGAAACCAGTCGTCCGCAGTCCGCAAATCTGGCCGCTCGGCGTCAAAGCCTATCATGCACTGGGCGACTTGGGCCTCATCCCAGAGAAGACCGAACTGCTCTACGGCCAAATCTTCCACAAAATGTCCAAGTCACCCTTTCACAGTGGCCTGATGATGCGCCTCATGCGCTGCCTCCAAGCAGTCATTCCCCAGGGCTGGCACATTCGCCCAGAGCAACCACTCACGTGTGCTGATTCCGAACCTGAACCGGACTTGGCCGTGGTGCAGGGGCGCGAGGAGGACTTCTGGCATGAACACCCCCACACCGCCGAACTGGTGATCGAGATTTGCGTGAGCAGCCACGATTACGACCGCTCCAAACTCCGGGCCTATGCCGCCGCCGGCGTGAAGGAATGTTGGCTGGTGCTGGGACCGGAGAAACAGATCGAAGTCCACCGCCAACCGCAGGGCGAGCAGTTTGCCGAGCACACGCTCCACGGGCCCGGCGGCTCGCTGAACACTACGGCGGTGCCCAGTTTCACGGTGGAGTTGGACCGCCTCTTTACGCCCTGACAAGCGATTGAGCGCCCAGCCACCAAACCTCTTGTGCCGCGGGCCAATGCGAAAAAGGAACCCGGTCTTGCCTGAGCCCTGAACTGCGGCTTCCCCGACCTCCGCCTGCCCGTCGCGCCGCGGTTGACCGGCGACACGTAGCAGCCGACGTCAGTCGGCTCTAACCTTCCCCTGCCGCCTGCCCGTCCCGCCGCGGTTGACCGGCGACACCGCCAAAGTTCTGGCGACATTGACGGGGGACGAGCCGCTGAACTAATGTCTCCGCTTTGACTACAGAACAGAGGAAAACGTCCGAGATACTTTGTGCCTGCACCTTCACGACCAATTTGCCGCCTGGATTCTTGAGCAGGGAAATCCAGACGTTCGTGTCGGGCAGAAAGGGCACTACCACTCCTCACGCTTCTCGAATTCGCCTTGCGGAGGCCGCTCGAACGGCTCACCACCAAACTCCCGGGCAATCCGGCTGAAAAAATCCAACGGCAGACGATCGGACCGGCTGATGCCGTTCGAGGACTCGACCATCTCCAAGGCGTCGCGAACCAACTTCTCCAACGACGACGCGGCTTTGGCGTCCAGCGAATTCAGCTTCGCATCCAATTGTTCGGCAATCGCCCTCATAGCGACAAGCTACGCCGCAGCGTTCCTTTGGCAACTCTGAGTTTCGGGCCTGAGTTTGGGGCCAGCTTGGCTTCGCGTCTTCGCGCCTTCGCTGTTAATTTCAGGATCTACGCCTTGCGGATCGCCTCCTCCTCATCCTTCTCGGAAGCGCCCCTGGTGTAGTGAATGAGGTCAGCGCCTGCCAGCAACTCGCCCGGCGTGACCGCTACTTCTTGCACGCAGG
>CAIWJG010000943.1 GCA_903912925.1 uncultured Verrucomicrobia subdivision 3 bacterium
GGCGGGGACGGCTCGTCCCCAGGTCTTGCTGATTGGCGAACGCAACCGGGGACGAGCCGTCCCCGCCCCTGCCGCGCACCGATGCCAGGTGAATAGTTACGAGAATTCTTAATCTAGCGTTTTGAATCAAAGGCGTGCATGATCCGTCCGCTGTAAGATGTTCACACTAAAACTGAAATCAGTTAGCCTGCTCGGCGCCTTGGTTCTAGCCATGCGGCTCGCCGCTCCCATAGCTCTCCCGGCTGCTCCCGCTCCCGGCCAAACCTGGCAAGCTCCCGCCGCGCTGGCCATCTCCTCCGATGGACGCCAGCTCTTCGCAGCCTGCGCCCGCGCACACCGTATTCTTGTGCTGGACGCCGAAACGCTGGCCGTCACCGCCTCGATTGCGCTTCCCGATATGCCAACGGGCCTGGTGCTCTCGACTAACGGGCGCACGCTCTACGTCACCTGTGCCGCGCCGGCTGGCTCCCTCGTGGTTCTGGACATACCCCGGCGCAAGATTCTCCGGCGCATCCCCGCCGGCCATACGGCAATGGCCCCGGTGCTGACCCCCGACGAAAAGACCGCCTATGTCTGCAACCGGTTCAACAACGACATCTCCGTCCTCAATCTCGTTTCCGGCAAAGAGACCTCCCGCATCGCCGTGGAGCGCGAACCGGTGGCCGCCGCCCTAACTCCCAACGGCAAACTGCTCGTGGTTGCGAACCATTTGCACAACGGTCGGGCCGATGCCGAACGAGTCGCTGCCCGCGTTAGCCTTATTGATACGGCGACTGGCAAGCTGCTCAAGAACCTCCCACTCCCCAACGGCAGCGGCATCCTCAATGATGTCGCCATCTCGCCCGATGGCCGTTATGCCTGCGTCACCCATGTTCTGGCCCGCTTTCAACTCCCGACGACCCAGGTCGAGCGCGGCTGGATCAATAGCAATGCCTTAACCCTTATTGACTTGGACACCCTCTCCGTCATCAACACCGTCCTGCTCGACAATGCTGAAAGCGGCGCGGCCAATCCCTGGACCTGCGGATGGTCCCCGGACGGCACAACGCTCTTCGTCACCCACGCTGGCACGCACGAGGTCAGCCTCATTAACTTCTCCGGCATTCTCGCCCGGCTGGCCAAGCTGCCTGAGAATCTGCAAGACCGGCTGACGGCCGATTACACCACCGGCTCGCGGGTCAAAGCCGACGTTGTCAATGACCTGGCATTCCTAACCGGCCTGCGCGAGCGCATCAAGCTCAACGGCAAAGGGCCGCGCGCCGCAGTTGCTAAAGGTAACCGCCTCTACGTCGCCAGCTTCTTCTCTGACACCGTTGAAATCATCAATTTGCAACACTCGCAGACACCCCTTCTTCTCCAGGCCCGCCTCACGGCCGATCTGCCTATGTCCGAGAACCGCCGCGGCGAACTCTACTTCAACGACGCCTCGATCTGTTTCCAGGGCTGGCAAAGCTGCGCCAGTTGCCACTCCGACGATGCCCGCGTGGACGGCCTCAACTGGGATCTCCTCAACGACGGCATCGGCAACCCCAAGAATACCAAGAGCATGCTCCTGGCCCACCGCACCCCTCCGGCGATGAGCATGGGCGTGCGCGACACTGCCGAAACTGCCGTCCGCGCCGGCCTCCGCAGCATCCTCTTTACGGTCCAGCCCGAGGAGGTGCCCAGGGCCATCGACACCTACCTCAAGAGCCTGACCCCGATCCCAAGCCCCATCGTTGTGTCCAACGCGTTCGCCTCCAGAATCAAAGCTGGCGAGAAGATCTTCAATAGTACCAAAGCTGGCTGCTCCGCCTGTCACCCCCGCGGCCTCTTCACTGACTTGCAGCATTACGATGTCAGCACGAATAACCAAACCGACAAGCCGGGCGAAGCCTTTGACACCCCGACGCTCGCCGAGATCTGGCGCACCGCCCCCTACCTCCACGACGGCTCCGCCGCCACCCTGCGCGAGGTGCTCGTGGAGCACAACCCCGCCGACCGCCACGGCAGCACCTCGCACCTCACGCCGAGCCAGCTCGACGCCCTGATCTGCTACCTGCTGTCCCTTTAAACCGGCAGACTGGTTGTCGTGCTCACGGTCGGCCAGGAGCGTGCCGCGTGTGGGCTGGCACGCCAGCTTGAAAGCATTATCCTCTGTGCCGCCCCCGCCATTCTGCATCGCTACTTCAGAGATCCTGAGCCCGTGGAAACGACGTGAGCCCCACTCCCCATCACCCTACCCTCTCCCCA
>CAIWJG010000944.1 GCA_903912925.1 uncultured Verrucomicrobia subdivision 3 bacterium
AACACTTCGTCCACCGCCCACCAGGTCAGATGTTGCTGGCAATCCACCAGCCGCGCTTTCCAGCCGGCTTGCAGCGGTGGATAAGCCCGGTAGGTCGTCAGGCTGAGAAATATAACGGCGTCGCAGCCCGTGGCCTGACGCAGCCGGTCAAGAAAATCCGCCGGCAACCGGTCCTCCGCCGCCCAGGTATTGCCTCCGATGAGCGGGCGCAACTGTTCCGGCGACACCGGGATTACGTCGAACGCCTTGCGCTTGTTCAACTCGGCCAGGAACAGCGGTTCCAGCGAATCCGCCCCATCTGTCTGGTTGGCGTCCGCGCGGTTGCGGGGAATGGGCAGCAGGGCGACCCGCCGAATCGATTCGGGCAACGGGCCCTGGGGCCGGGACACGTTGGTCGGCTGGTAGGGGGTGACGAAGGTCCGGCGGTCGATAGGCAGGAGTTTACAGCCGGTCACGAGGACGGCAACCAAGGTGGCCAGGAAGCGGGCGCGATTCAACACGTCAGTATATCGGCCTGCGGAGGGGAGTGCTTTAGCCCGAAAGGGCAGGGGGGAGGGGAACAGTTACAAAAAATCCCGGACAGCGCGCGAACGCCATCCGGGACATCCTTGGACCCCGAGTCCTTGGATCAACTAGCTTAACCGAGCAGCTTCAACACGGACTGCGCTTGCGTATTGGCCTGCGCCAGCATCGCGGTGCCGGATTGGACCAGGATGTTTTGTTTCGCGAAGTTCGTGCTTTCGGTCGCCACATCCACGTCGCTGATGACGCTATTGGCGGCGTCAATGTTCGTCTTCTGGACCGTCAACTGATCTTTCGAGTAGTTCAACCGTGTCAGGTTGGAGCCTTCCGCTGAACGATCAGCGGCCAACTGGGTGATGGCTGTCTTGACCAACTGCAGCGTCGTAGCCGCACTGGTGCTGTCGGTGATCTTCGCAGACCCGCTTGTAACGGCGGTGTAGTCGGTGTTCGCGAGGTTGACCGCGGCCATGGTGAACTTGCCGGTATTGTCGTCGGTCGTAACCGCGTTGCCAGTGGCGGCGAACAGACTCACGCCGTTGAAGTCCTTGCTCCCGATGTCTTGGACATAGGCCGCGAGCTTTTGGAATTCATCGTTATACAGCGCTTTGTCTGCGGTGACCTTGGTTTGGTCCTGAGCCGAGACTGCCAGCTCACTCATGCGGGTCAGCGCCTTGCTGATCTGTCCCATGTAGCCATCTTGCGTCTTGGTGAACGAGACGGCGTTGCTGATGTTGGTGACCGCCGCGCCAATGCGTTTGGATTGGGCGTCGAACTTCATCGACACCGCCAGCCCGGCAGAGTCGTCATCCGGCGTGATGATTTTCTTGCCGGAGGAGAGGCGCTGCAATGACTTAGCGAGGTTAGCGGATGAGGTTGCCAGCAGATCTGCACTGCCTTGGGCCGTTACGTTTGTATTGATTACCATACTTACTCTTTCCTTGAGTTACCCCTAGCGGGGATTTGTTTTTCTAACGGCATCCTTGCCGTTTGGTGGAACTTCAGGCATCCACCGTTGTCCTTGTCAGCTATCGCCGACGGTTATTACATCGGCAGGAGTTGGAAAGACTTTAGCGTCTTTTGTGTTTTTCCTCCTGCATTTCCATGTGTTTCGAGCATCCTCAAGAGGCAACCCCCGGCCGGCTCAGCCGGCTTAGCGCCTTCCAGGACCACGGGCGTGGCAGATTCTCCGGTCTGTCGGTATTTCGTGCGGACTGTGCAATACCCGGTCTGCGGCCGCGGGCGAGCTCTGGGCCGGTGGCCAAACAAAAATCCCGGACAGCGCGCGAGCGCCGTCCGGGACATCCTTGGACCGGAGTCCTTGGATTAACTAGTTTTAGCCGAGCAGCTTCAACACGGACTGCGCTTGCGTATTGGCCTGCGCCAGCATCGCGGTGCCGGATTGGACCAGGATGTTTTGTTTCGCGAAGTTCGTGCTTTCGGTCGCCACATCCACGTCGCTGATGACGCTGTTAGAGGCGTCAACATTCGTCTTCTGGACTGTCAACTG
>CAIWJG010000945.1 GCA_903912925.1 uncultured Verrucomicrobia subdivision 3 bacterium
AAAACGAAAAGAAAACGGGCCAAAACATCTCCGAGCCTGAAACTATGCTCTCGATTATGGACAGGCACGCGGATTGGGCGGTGTTGGTTGCACTGGTTGGAGGCGGGCAAGAGATCCACAACGGAGAAGCCGGGCTTGCTGAGTGGGGGCGGACGCTGCGAGAAAGATTTCCGCGCTGGCGAGTGGCAGTGTCACCAAAAGCCCTGAGCGGAGATACGAGCGTGGCCGGCCACCGCCTTTTTGACGACGGAAGAAGCGGCGCGTTATCAATCCAGCCCGAGCCAGCACTTCATCTCGATGTCTGCCTTCGAGCGTTTCGGGCGCAGCGAGTAACTGAATGGGTAGATGCCGTCCTGAATAGCGATGCCGAAACAGCCGCCAGCATCATCGGCGACGTTCGAGAATTTCCAATCGCGCTCACTCGCTCGCTTGCCACCGCGCGTGCGTGGTTGCAGGAACATACGCGCGGGCTTCGCCGCTGCGGGTTGGTTGCAAGCTCTGGTGCGATCCGTTTGCGCCCGCATGGCTTGGAGCTTTCATCGGGGTTCAGACAAGGCAACCGCGACCTCTATGTTCATTGGTTTCTGGACCTGCCGCCTGATGTCCGCTCATCTAATCAACTCGAAATAGCTGCATCCGAATTCGAGTGCCAAGGTTTGGAACTCGACTGGGTTGGCGTCTGCTGGGGTGGCGATTTCACGTTTGACCATTCCGCAGGCGGATGGTCGTTCCGCAGTTTCAGCGGCAGCCGTTGGGGTGACGTCGGCAAGGAGGTTGACCGGCGCTACCTGCTCAACAGTTATCGGGTGCTGCTCACGCGTGCTCGCGAGGGATTGGTAATTTGGATTCCTTCAGGAGACATGACCGACCCAACGAGGCCAGCGAGTTGGTTTGATGCGACTGCGGACTACTTGAAACGCTGTGGCCTGCCACTGCTTTAGAGTTGACGCCAAGCACCGTTCGTCAAGTAGTGGATTTCCGTGCAGCCTGCGTAACCACGCCCGAAATCATCCAGCGGCTCGAAGGCGCGTTGCGATTCGCAGTTGTCCGACAGTCCTTCGTAATAGATTTCGCCATCGCCATCAAGCAGCCGGAAGCGGTGATTGATCTCTGCGATTTTGGTTTCGTTGAAGTTGCAACTGGACGTGCCGACCTTCTTGCCAGCATCAATTAGGTCGTTTGTGATTGTCCACATAGCTTTGCCTCAGTTAAACGCGGCATTATCAATTGCTTCCGCCACAGGCGGGGGCACGGCGTTGCCGATGAGGCGGTAGGCGTGGGTGCGAGATTCTGGAAAGCGGAACCAATCGGGAAAGCTCTGGATGCGGGCGGCTTCGCGGGGTGTTAGGGAGCGGCTTTGTGTCGGATGGATGAACATCAAGCCATCCTTGCTCAGGTGAGCGACAATGGTGCTGTACGGGTGCGAGCGGCTCTGGCGAGTGTATCGGTCTTTGAAGCTGGACTTGTCGTATGGGAACTCAAACTCGACGCCCCGAACGCGCATGGCGGTGGCGGAGGTCTCCCCCTCTCGGAGGCGCGCAAAGTCGCGCAGGTCGCGCTCTGAGTGGAAGCGAGCGACGTGACTCGTGAGTTTCCTGGCGCGATCCACTTCCAGCACATTGCAGAGGTAGCGGATGGCAGAAGTGTTCTGGTGCTCGGCGTGTTCGTTGCGGCGGTCAAGATCGTAGTCCTGTTCATGGTCACCGCTTCCGGCGCGGAGGATCGGAAGGTCGCCGATTGCATCCCAGAGGCAGGGGCGTGGCTCAGCGCGAGGCGCGTGCTGGAGTTCGGGCAGGAAGTACCCTGGCAGGGCGTTGCGGGTGCCAACAATGAGCTGACGATGGCGTTTCTGTGGGACCCCGAGTTCCCAGGCGTCCTCCACCTGGCCGTGGACGCGGTAGCCAGGGCAGCCTTGAGGTCGGCCCAAAGCGCGCGCCTCCTTCTGAACGGCAGTGAAGTATGCTCCCCCGTCGGCAGTTCGGAGGCCGAGGACGTTTTCCATCACGAATGCGCGCGGTTGGAAAAATTCCGCATAGCGCAAGAATTCCCGGTAGAGGTAGCGGCGCGGATCGTGCTTGATCCGCTGGCCGTGATTGGCACTGTCCACATGACGAGCTATGGAGAATCCCTGGCAGGGGGGACCGCCGACGATTACGTCCACGGCGAGCCCGGTGGGGGAACCAGCCCAGATGAGTTCGGCGAGCCTTTCCGGGCCGAAGGCGGTCAGGTCTTTATGGAGAACGAACGGAACATCAGGGAAATTCCGGTCGAAGGTGGCAATGGCCTCGGCGTTAAAGTCAACTGCGGCGAGGACAGAGAATCCGGCGCGCCGCATTCCGAGGCTGAATCCGCCACAGCCACAGAACAGGTCGATGCATGTGAGCTGTCCTTCGGGGGCCATTCCGTAGGGCGCGGGCAGTTCGCGGAAGGCCGAGGCCGGTTGCGCGCCACGTCGGCTCATGCGTCCACGCCTTCCACAAGCCTTGCCACAGTTACACCAAGCGCCCGGGCGATGCGAAGGAGGCTTAGAACACTGGGGTTGCGGATGCCGCGCTCGATGCCGCTGACGTAAGTCGGGTCAAGCTCGGCCAGCTCCCCGAGCTTTTCCTGGGTGAACTCCCGCTTTTCGCGTTGGCGGCGGAGATTTCGGCCCAGAGCTTTCAGAGATGGATGACAATGCACTATGACTCATAGTCCATGCTCTTTTGGATAGGAATACCACGGACTATAAGTCTAGTTTTTGAGTCGGGCGGTCGAGGGTTGGAGGCTAAGGGTTGAGGGTGGGGCGAGTGGATGGTGGATAGCGGGCAGATGAGGGATCGTCCATGCGGAAGGAGGCGGCAACAACTGGGGAACTGTGAGGATGCTCCGATTCGGTCGGGGTGGCCGGTCTTGGCTCTTTGCTTGAGCAGAGGGTGCTGGACCGGCCCTCTTTCCGACGATCCACTGACCCAAAGACGGCAGTTCAAACCACGAAGCACACCAAACACACGAAAAACGAAGCACTTACAAAGAGAGCCGTGCTCAACCAGCCGGCGGGAGCCTCAGAAGGGCGAAATCTCCGGCATTTCGTGTATTTCGAGTATTTCGTGGTAGCCGCGGCTCGTTCCGCAGCGCGGACATGGCCGGGAGTGCGTAGGGAAAGGCAGTCGATCAGTGACGGCGGGGGCACCCTGCCCCGGCCCACCGGAGCGCCGGTCTCCGACCCAGTGTGCTGCGCTCGCTTGAACGGCGCCGGGTCGGGGACCGGCGCTCCGTGCCGCCACGACTGGCCGGTTGCGGGGAGAGCGCGGGGCAGGCGGCGGTTAATCAACCCCCAAAGTAACCCTGCCATATTTATTAGGAGTGTTGATGTTACCGGAAGGCAAATCAGGGGGCCGGGGCAGGCGGCGGGCTATGTTTCGGAGTGTGGCGAACCTTTCTATGTTACCATGGCAGGTCCATGGTGGTACCATACTGCTACCAGTGTGCTCCGCGTGCGCAACCCGCTGCCGGAAAATCAGAAAGCAGAAAGTAGAAAGCTGAAATCAGAGGGCGGAGGACGGAGGTCAGAAGGCGGCGGCAGGAGCGGCAAGGCCGCCACACAGGGAATGCAGAAGGCAGAATGTAGAATGCCGGTGCGGTTGCTGCTGCTGAATTCTTCATTCAGCATTCTTCATTCAGTATTCGCGGGCACTGGGCCGCCAATCGAGGACCTTCAAC
>CAIWJG010000946.1 GCA_903912925.1 uncultured Verrucomicrobia subdivision 3 bacterium
AGCAGGAAGACTTCACGGGCCAAGCGTAGTCCGAGTCTTCCTCTCATTAACACCCAACTTCAGTTGGGTGAACCACGCCCCCGCTGCGGTCCAACCGTTTCAACGGTTTCCCCTGACTTTTGCCCATAATGAGAATTGCTGCATCGGATGGGGAGAGGGTGTCCGCAGGACGGGTGAGGGGCAGGTTCGGGCTTTGCTGGCGGAGTTAATCTCAGGTTGAACGCGAACTGGAATAGGACTTACTTGGCTACGGGCTTCGTTCCTGGTTTCTCGGCCGAAGCCTCCGGCGCAACTATCGTCTCAATCCCGGGCTCCTTCGGCTTCAACTGTTCATCCAGGATTTCCACCCCGGCTTCTTTTCTAAGGCTCGCAATGTAATCGGGAAACCCCTTCTCGATCGCTTGCTGAGCCAGACCATCTTTGATTTCGGAGACGGTGTCGGCGAACTTGACCTTGTGGGCCGGAATCTTCTCACTCACCTTGATGATGTGATAACCGTAGGAGGAGGTGACGATGTCGCCGATCTGGTTGGGGCTCATGGCAAAGGCAGCCGCCTCAACCTCAGGCACCATTCCGCCATGCGCGAAGGTGTATTCGCCGCCCCTGGCTTTGGACACCGTGTCGTCGGAGTATGCTCGGGCCAGCTTGGCAAAGTCTTCCCCGGCGCGGGCGCGCTTGAGCAGGGCTTCCGCTTCTTTAAGCCGGGCGGTCTTTTGGTCTGCCGAGAGCGGTTCCTTGGTTTTTTGGTCCACGGTGCTGAGCAAAATATGGCTGGCGCGGACCGCGTCCGGCGCTTCGAACTGCGCCGGGTTCTCATCATAAAACTTTCTGGCCTCCGAGTCAGTAACCTTGACCTTGAATTCACGCTTGAGCATTGCTTCCGCGGTCAAAGCCTCGGTCCATTTGGCCAGCACCGCCTCCCGCGTGGTCCCCATGACCGTCAATTGCGCATCGTAGGCGACCTCCGAGCCGAGCTTCGCTTTGACCGCCACGGCTCGCTTCTCCGCCGCGTCTTTTCCCGCGGCCTGGTCTGCTGGCGTGGCTTTGGCTACCAGGAGTCGGACATTGATGAGTTGCTCCAGAACTCGCCGTTCCGCTTGCGCAATTTGTTCAGGTTTAATCGCCCGCCCCTTGGACTGGAGCTGGGACCTGGCAGTGCCAACTTCTTTGTCCAATTGGCTGCGGCGGATTTCCAGGCCCTTGCCTTTGGCCACGATCGGGTCGCCGGCCGGGGGGGCTCCTGGCGTCGAGTTGGTTGGCGTCGGTTGCGCTGCCGGCGCAGCTCCAGGCGTGAGCGCGGCGACCGCGAGCAGCACCACGAGTGAACATATCGGTCTTAACATAGAGTGAGAATGATGATCGTTAGCCGCACGGTTGAAAAGCCAGGATTACAGTCCCCTCCCGGCCGGCGGGGTCAGGCCGAGGTAATGGTTGAGCATGATCATCAGGTGCTGGACCGAATTCAACGGGCCAGAGCTGACCGCGTCGCCCAGAATCACCTGAGGCAGGGCTGGGCTGCCGGACACGGTCCAGTTGGTCGAGTGCAACTGGCAGTCAATTGCCAGTTGCTGCGGCAGCCAGGAATCTGCCAAAGCGGCCTGCAGCTTATCCGCGCCCACCAGTTGCGTCGCATATTCCTGCGCCTGTGCCACCGGCGCGGGCTGATCGGAACTAAACATCCAGTCATCGAACTGGCGAAAGGCTGCCGGCTTGGCCCGCCAGACCGCCAGTCCCAGACGCACATATTCACAGGAATTCGGAACCGAGTTAGCGTTTGGCGGCAGGAAGGGATTGCAGTTGGTGGAAATGGGCATCGGCAGGCAAACGATGCCCAGCCGGTTGCTGAACTGGCGTTGAGTTTCCAGCAAAATGGGATGCAAGGAACGGCAATGGGGACAGGTGTAGTCAAAGAGATAAATGATCACGTTCTCGGCGTCCGGCGAACCCATCATCGGCACCTCGTCGAGCTTCAGCAAGAACGTGTTGCTATAGACCGATAGCAGGCGAGGGGACACCAACCGGATGTTGGGCGACATTGGCTGGGGAGCTTGGGCGGCCACCGCGGCTGCCAGGGCCAGGTAGTTGGTCCCTTTTGAGCTGCTGGTCGAGACCGTCCCCTTGGCTCCCCGGCCAACTCCCGGACGCAGGTCTTTGACCACGTTAAGCTTCTTCTGCACGAGCAGTTGGCCACCGGCCAGCACCACGACCCCGGCAATCCCGATCAGGCTCAAGAGCAGCACCCCCGAACCGGGGACACCGCGTTTGCCTGATCCCGTGCTCCACATCCGCGTGTCCGGGTCGGTGGCCATGGGAATGTGTCTCAGGCAGAGGATTGCCGCCAACAGACCGCAGGCATGAGCCGTCATGCAGAACTTGCAATAGGCCTTGATGACAAAAACCTGCAAGCCCACAAACCAAAGCGCGGCGCCGGCCACGATCACCGCCAGCGCGATGATGGCCGCCCACGAACCCCGTTCATCGTCCGGCGCAGTGCGTTTCTGCAAGAGCACCGTCGCACCCAGCAACGCCAGATAGACCAGCAACGCGGGCACGCTGACAGGCACGTCCAGCCAGTAAGCCCAGCGGCTATGCAGCACTTTATCGCACCCGGACTCGGGACCGCAGCCAGCCACCGGACCATGGTGAATCGCGACCCAAGCCAGATAACTCGCCCCGACAATGGCCACCGCCAGCAGCAAACGCACCAATACGAGCCACGCGGGCGTTGTAGCGCTCGTTGGCTGGGAGGAACTGTTGGTGTTTGTCTTTTCGCTCATAAATGCCATCCCGTGCGGGTGATCTTCGTGTCATCTACAGACAGTGTCTGCTTTGGCCAGGATATTCTCGAACGCCGCGTGAGGGCAGCGGCCTACAGGAGCAAGTTTGCGTGCTTGTAGTCCGCGCGCCCTCACGCGGCACACGGTTGGCATTTCCATCGAGTGTGAAATATCAGAATTTGCGATCTGGCAGCTTTGTGGGCTGACTTGCGCCGCCGACAAATTGCTTTCCCCCTGCAAACAGTGCTTATCGGCGCTGGAGCCCCCATCACTGCTGAGGGACGGCATCCGGCGCAGGCGCGGCTGGCGTCACAGCATCCGGCGCGGGCACGGCCGGTGTTGCGGCATCCGGGGCAGGTGAGGCCGGTTGTGATTGGGCCGGGCTTGCCGGAGCGACGGGCTGGGTGGAGCCCGGAACCAATCGGCCGCTGCGGCCCGCCTTCTTCTTTGCTTTAGGAGGAACTTTGGGATTCGGCACCGCCGCACTTGAATTCTTAACACGGGCTGGGTTATTTGTGGCGTCAGCCGGCTCCGGCGCCGCTCCGTCCGTCACCCCGGGAAGCTTAAGGTAGGCAACCGCGTCCATAAAGGCTACTTTCTCCCGCGGGTCCTCGATAAGACTGATAGCCTGTTCCAAGCCGGGGATGGCATTGGTGGCATTTAACTGGACCAAGGCATCCACGCTGGCCTTGCGGACCTCCCGCTCGTGGTGAGTGGTCTTATTTAAGAGAGTCTCAGTCGCGTACTGACTGCCCGAGCCTGCAGCCTGAAGCTCCCTTATCTGGTCCAACTCCTTATCAACTTCCGCAGTCCGCATTTGCTCCAGCATCGCCGCCGTATTGCTCGAATTAGGATGGATCGTCTGGATTTCCGTGGTTGAACGAGCGGGTTCCTCCGGACGTGGTTCCGGAACCTTGGCGTCGCCACTGGCTCCTCCTCCAACTACCCCCTTCAGCAAGGCCGCCAGTGCAACTAGTGCTACTGCCACCGCCAAAATCAGGATTACAATCTTCGGTCGCATGGTGTCATTTTACGTCTGTGTGTAAAAAGATGCAACCCAAGGCCTGCCTCGCGGCTTCGACCTTGGGTTGCACTGATATCGTTCAGATTAGTTGCCTATACTAACGATCTGAATTTATTACGGTCCAACCGGCACGAAGTTCCACAGGTGTGTACCATAGATAACGCTGAAGTCCAGCGGTGTCCACAGCGGGACGTCACTCGTCGGGTTCGTACCCCATTGCTCGCCGGGTTCGTATTCTTCATCGTATCCAAAGTGGAAGCTGAGGTCAGCCGCTGTGTTGATTGGCGAACTAAAGCCAAGAGGCGAGGTAACTGAGAATGCATCCCACCAGCTCTGCGCCTGATTCCAGCCTGTGCCATACCACCAATCATACCACAGCCCATTTTCAAACATGCCACCTTGGCAGCAGTTCGAAGCGGCCACAACTTTTTCCACGATAGAGGCGTTGCCGGTGAGGAGCCCGCAGCGTAGAGCGACAAATCCATAGCCATTGGCCGCATAATTCGCGCTGCCGACGAAGTCATAAACTGTATCCGACTTGTTGACGAGCCTGAGCGTCCAACCATAGGTGACTATGCCATTCAGGGTAAAACGCATCTCATACGGCGACGTCGTCCCAAACCCCGAAATGATTGGCTCGCTATATGGAAGCATGTCAGCCTTAATGCCGTCGGCTACTGTGAAAAGCGTATTAATGCCTTTGACACCAAACCACCGGTTATAATCAATGGCCGTTGGGTCAGTGTTTTGACCAAACCCACCAATCCATGCTGGATTGAAGCTTCCATCCGCCAAGGTCAGTGCAAGATAAGGGTTATTATCGGTGTTATCAAAACTCAAAGTCATATAGTACTGGTCCTTGCCACTGCCCTGCAAGCTCGTCAGGACGTCACAGCAAGGGACGGGGCCGCTGGCACCCTGAACATACTTGAACTTCGAATCGCTGATGAAGCTGTTGAGGTAGAAGCAGTCATAGCACTCCTCGACCGAGATGGAGAAGAAGAACGTGACGTTCTCGCACAGAGGGTCCGAGACAGACCAAGGGGCTTTGCCCGAATCCTTCACATAGATCTGACCCCAAGGCTGGTGGTGACCAGGCGGCCAACGGGTACTTGTCGGGTTGGGCAGGAAATGCCGTCCGGTGGCGAGTGTTGCGAAGGTGCCGCCACCCGGAAGGGTGGTGTCCGAGAACGTGGTCCAGTTCTCCGATTGGATTGTGTTCGGTCCACCTGTGGCAGGATCACCCACGAAGGCAAGCTCAGGCACAAGGTTAAAGAAGCCGGAGAGTTCTCCCTGCACTAGCACCAACTGGGCTTTGGTACTGTAGTAGCCTGCGTTCCCGTGCAGCACCTTACCGATGGCCTGCAGGATGTTTGCGGTTGCCAACTTGCTCGTGCTGGTCTTATAGACCGTCGCTGCGGTACCCGCCGGGGTATTCCAGCCGCCATGGTTATTTGCAGTGCTCGAATCACTTACGCTTGCCTGGTAATTCCCAGTCAAGGCAAACGTGATTACGCCTTCCTTGGAGTTCTGCGCGAACAGGGGCGATCCTATGCAGGCCGCCAATGCTATTGCTGTTATTACGGTTCTTTTCATATTTATCTCGGTTTCTATTGTGTTCTCAGTTCTCAGTTATTAGTTGTGCATTGTTTACTATCCGATGCGCGCCCCTCTTTGGGTGCCTCATTGGCAAGCAGTCTTACACGGCCACCAAGCCGCAGTCAACCGCTTTTATCACTTTTTTGTTTTTATTTCTCTGCTGTTCGTTGAGCGTTCCACCTGACTGCGCCCTTCACAGGGCATTTCATTTGCTCCGTTTTACACTGCCCCCGGCGGGGAGTCAACCCCTTATATCACTTTTTTTACTTTTTTTTCCGGGGCCTTTTCTATCATTTTCTTACCCGCCAATCCTAACCCCGACGACTTCGGCTGTGGTTTTGCCGTGGTTTCCTTTGAGAGCAATTGTTGGGCCACTCTAGCCCGGATATTTCACACTCCGATGGAAACGC
>CAIWJG010000947.1 GCA_903912925.1 uncultured Verrucomicrobia subdivision 3 bacterium
AGTCTTTCCTTTGCTTCGTAGCAGCCGACGGCAGTCGGCTCTAACTTCACTGGGCTACCCGCGCGACGCGAGCAGGCGGAGTCTTCCCATTCACGAAACGAGATCTGCATGGGTGGGGCGTTAGCAGGTAGGGTGGCTACCCCGTGAAGTCTTTCCTTTGCTTCGTAGCAGCCGACGGCAGTCGGCTCTAACTTCACTGGGCTACCCGCGCGACGCGAGCAGGCGGAGTCTTCCCATTCACGAAACGAGATCTGCATGGGTGGGGCGCCTGCGGGACTGGGTTGCGCGTGCTTCTGCCTGGGCGCGGTGGAGCACAGCCGTCAGCGACTTGGCCAGCGCTGGCGTGTAGTCAGGGGTAATAAGCTCGAAATGCCGGCCCGGAACCTGGTGAAAGGAGACCCCGCCGCGCGCCAGGTATCTCCAATACCACCTCCACCCGGGATTGGCGTCGTCACTGACAAAGACATCCACAGAGCCCGGATACGGGCGGAACCGGTAGGCAGACGCGACCGCGTAATAGTAATCTCCGAAACCGGGCACTTGCGGAGGCTGGCTGTCTTTCTGAGGCGGGGCCGTCACGGAAGGCGGCTTGGAGCGGTTCAGATCCAGATAATATCGGAGCGAAGCCCAGCGTCCCCGGAGGTAACTCAACCGCACGCTCCACGGCAATTCCCACCAATGCCGCAAATGAAACCGGCAGCGGTTGCGGAGATAGGAGGCCTGGGACAGGCCATAGAAAACCCATGGCGTCGCTCCAATTGGCCCACTGTCGAGCAGTGCGAGCAGCGCGACTCGCCGTCCAAGGCGCTGAAGCTGTTGGGCCACTTCAAAAGCAATCACCCCCCCCATCGAGTATCCTGCCAGATAGAATGGTCCTTCGGGCTGGAACGAGACGATCTCCTTTACATAGTGGGCCGCCATCTCTTCGACCGTAATATGCCGTGCCGACTTGCCGTCCAGCCCAACTGCCTGGATACCGTAGGATGGCTGATCTGGGGGAAGCAGCCTGGACAACCCCAAATAGCTGTAAACATCCCCGCCCCAGCCGTGAACAAAGAATAGCGGCGGTTGGGAGCCCTCCGGCTGCAGCGGCACCAACGCACTCCATGCGGGTGCCCAGTTTTCGTCAGTTAACCGCTGTGCCAGCAATTCAATCGTGGGGGCCTGGAACAAAGACGCGATGGGGAGCTTGTGCCCCAGGATCTTGTCAATTTCCACCGCCAACCGCACCGCCAGGAGGGAATGGCCGCCCAGCGCAAAGAAGTTGTCCAGCCGGCTAATGTCTTTGCGCTGAAAAAGCCGCCGCCAGATGCGGACCAACTCGAGTTCCAAGAGGCTGCGGGGCTGGCCTGTTTCCTTGGGTGCACTGCCGCCACTTGTCTCGATCGCGAGTAGAGCTTTGCGGTCCAGTTTGCCATTCGACGTTAAGGGCAGAGCTGGGACCACCACAAACCGCGACGGAATCATGTAGTCCGGCAGCTTCTCCCCCAGCCATTGCCGCAGCGAGCCGACCGATGGCTCCGCTCCTGCCCGGCCAACCACAAAAGCCGCCAAGACCTTATCTCCGCCGCCACCGTCTTGTGCCGCTACGGCGCAAGCAGACACCTCAGGATGCCCGCCCAGCACGGCCTCGATTTCGCCTAACTCGATCCTGAAGCCGCGCAGCTTGATTTGGCAATCAGCCCGCCCAAGGAACTCGAGGTTGCCATCCGGCAGCCAGCGGGCGAGATCCCCCGTGCGGTAGAGCCGGGCACCCAGCTTGTCGCTGAACGGGTCTTGAACAAAACGCTCGGCCGTCAACTCCGGGCGATTACGGTAGCCCCGCGCCACCCCATCGCCGCCTATGCAAAGATCACCCACCACGCCGATGGGCATCGGTTGGTTCCGGGAGTCTAACACGTAAACTTGCGTATTGGCCAGCGGACTACCGATGCTCACCGGGCGATTGGGGATCAGTTGCTTGGTCGTGGACCAGAT
>CAIWJG010000948.1 GCA_903912925.1 uncultured Verrucomicrobia subdivision 3 bacterium
CCCCTCTCTCAGCTCCCAAACGGCACAACCCCGACCCACCACGGACTACACTTTAGAATCTTTACCCGCCTCCTCGCCCCCTCCACCAAGCAAATCCCAACCGCACCAGCTATCGAGCACTGCCAAAATGAGAACTGCTGCTTCCTCCCGGTGCATCTGGCTGATGTATTTGCGGTGCTGGCGCACGAGGAACTCGTGGAGCTCGAAGTAATCGCGGACGATAGTCTCGCTGACGGCGGACATGCTAAGGGGTGAGGGGTGAGGGGTGAGGGGTGAGGCAGCGCTCGAGGGCAGCCAGAGGCACCCGTTGGCCAAATTCGACGGCGCCGAGGCGGCGGGCGAGCACGAACTTGACCTCGCCGCCGCTGACCTTCTTGTCTAACTGCATGGCGGTGAGGAGCTTCTTCCGCTGCGGGGGGTTCAGTTTCAAGCGGGTGGGCAGGCCGGCGCGATGGAAGATGGTCTCGATGCGGGCCACCTCGGGCGCGGGCAGGTCGAGGATTTGGGCGGAGAGCTCGGCGGCGGCGACCTGGCCGATCGAGATTGCTTCGCCGTGCAGATATTTGCCGTAGTGCGAGATGGCTTCGAGCGCGTGGCCGATGGTGTGGCCGAAATTCAGGATGGCCCGCAAGCCGCCTTCGGTTTCGTCCTGCTGGACCACCTCCGCCTTGATCTCGCAGCAACGGGCGATGACCGCTGCCAGGGCACGCGTGTCGCGGAGGAGTAGTTTGGGCAGATCACGTTCCAGTTGCTGGAACAGGCGCGCATCGTAGATGATGCCGTACTTGATCACTTCCGCGAGGCCGGCCCGGAACTCACGCATGGGCAGCGAGGCCAGCGTGTCGAGGTCACAGAGCACCAGCCGCGGCTGGTGGAATGCGCCGACGAGATTCTTGCCCGCCTTGAGGTTCAAGCCGACTTTGCCGCCTACGGAGCTATCCACTTGCGCCAGCAGCGTCGTGGGCACCTGCACGAACGGCAGGCCGCGCAGGTAGGTCGCCGCTACGAACCCCGCCAGGTCGCCCACTACGCCGCCGCCGAGGGCGACGATGAATGACTTGCGTTCCAGTCGCTGCGCGGCCAGTTGATTGTAGCACGCCTCGACGGTCTTCAGGCTCTTGGCGGTTTCGCCCGCCGGGATGGTGATCAGCGTGGGAGCAAACCCAGCTTTCGCCAGGGCCTCGTGCGCGGTTTTGCCGAATCGGGGGGCGACGTTGGTGTCGGAGATGATCGCACAGCGGGTGCCCAGCCCGAGCCGGGCGCATTCCGCGCCTAACCGATGCACCAGGCCAGCGCCGATGTTGATCTTATAGCTGCGATTGCCAAGCGGTACGTTAACGATTCCCACGTGCTGAGAATAGAGGAAAAGCAGAAATTGGGAAAGCAGAAAGCAGAAATAGGAAGGGGCGGAATGCCAAACGAGTGGCTTCGGATTTCTGCTTTCTGCTTTCCCAATTTCTGCTTTTCCCCCATCCTTGCCAGCCATGAATGCGGTTGCCCTCATTACTGGAGCGTCGCGCGGCATTGGCCGCGGGATTGCGCTGGAGTGCGCGACGCTGGGCTATGACCTCGTCATTAACTTTGCGCGCCATGCGTTGGCGGCCCAACAGACCGCGACGGATTGCGTGTCCGCTGGGCGGGCGGCCGGCAAGGCGATTCGCGCGGAGATTTGCCAGGCGGACATTGCGAGCAGCGCCGATCGCCGGAAGCTGATCCAGTTCACGAAGGAGAAGCTGACCCGGTTGGATCTGCTCGTGAACAATGCCGGCGTGGCGCCAGAGGTGCGGGCGGACATCCTGGACGCGAGCGAGGAGAGCTTCGACCGCCTCATCGCCATCAACGTGAAGGGGCCATACTTCCTAACCCAGCTTGCGGCCAATTGGATGATCGAACAGCGCAAGACGGTCGCGGCGCCGGTCCCATTCCGGCCCAAGATCATCACCATCTCCTCCGTGAGCGCTTACGCCGCCTCGGTGAATCGCGGCGATTACTGCGTCTCCAAAGCCGCGCTGGCGATGCTGACGCCCCTTTACGCCGCTCGCCTGGCGGAGCACGGCATTAACGTGTATGAAATCCGCCCGGGCGTGATCAGGACCGACATGACCGCGCCCGTGAAGGAGAAGTATGACACGCTGATTGCGGGCGGGCTGACTCCGATCAACCGCTGGGGGACGCCCGAGGATATCGGCAAGGCGGTCGCGGCCATTGCCCAGGACCTGCTGCCGTTCAGCACGGGCGAAGTCATCAACGTGGACGGCGGTTTTCATCTCCGGAGGCTCTAATGGCTCTGCGCAGGGACCATCTTCTTACCGCCCGGGCGCTCATGCCCAGGATCGAGCGGTTGCTTGAGCTCTCGGCGCAGAAGATTCTGAGCCTGGAGCAGACCTGGGAGCCCGCCCGCGGCACGCCGGTTGTCACGGTGAAGGGCAAATATACTTCGCGGGCCTGGACGGAGTGGACGCAAGGGTTCCAGGTGGGCTCGGCGTTGCTTCAGTTTGATGCGACCGGCGACCAGCGCTTTCTGGAAATCGGGCGGCGCAAGACCATTCAGCTCATGGCCCCGCACGTCTCGCACATGGGCGTGCATGATCATGGGTTCAACAACGTCTCCACCTACGGGAACCTGTGGCGGCTGATGCGCGAGGGGAAGATCCCTTTCAACGAGCGCGAGCAGGATTTTTACGAGCTGGCGCTCAAGGTCTCGGGCGCGGTGCAGGCGGCGCGCTGGAGCAAGACGGCCGACGGGGGCGGCTACATTTACTCCTTCAACGGGCCGCACTCGCTGTTTGTGGACACGGTGCGCTCGCTGCGGTCACTGGCGTTGGCCCACCAACTCGGGCATGTTTTGCGGGGGGAACGTGATGCGAGCATTTCCCTGCTGGAGCGGTTGCTGGCCCACGCCGAGACGACGGCCCGCTACAGCATTTACTACGGCAAAGACCGTGATGCGTTTGATGTCCGCGGCCGCACCGCGCACGAGAGCATCTTCAACGTCAACGACGGCAGCTATCGCTGCCCCAATACGCAGCAAGGATACTCACCGTTCAGCACGTGGACGCGCGGGTTGGCCTGGGCGATTCTCGGTTACGCGGAGCAGTTGGAGTTTCTCGGTTCGCTGGATGGCAAGCTAGCGGGGCAGGGGACTCGCTCGCCACGGACGGCGCGCGCTCACGGTGATCTCTCAGCCCGGGATATGACTGCCAGCCGGGCCCTGTTCCTCGAGGCCGCCCGCGCGACGGCAGACTTTTACCTGGCAAACTCCTGCACCGATGGGATCCCGATGTGGGACACGGGCGCGCCTCAGTTGCATCGTCTGGGGTCGTATCTCACGAAGCCGGCTGATCCGTTCAATTGCTGGGAGCCGGTGGACAGCTCGGCGGCGGCGATCGCGGGGCAGGGGTTGGTGCGCCTCGGGAATTATGTTTCGGGCAGGGGCGATCAGAAGGACGGCGAGCGCTATCGCCAGGCCGGCCTGACCATTGCAAGGACGCTCTTCGACAAGCCGTATCTTTCCAGCGATCCCAAACACCAGGGGCTGCTCCTGCACTCGGTCTATCATCGGCCGAACGGCTGGGACTATGTGGCACCCGGGCAGAAGGTGCCCAATGGCGAGAGTTCGATGTGGGGTGATTATCACGCCCGCGAATTGGCGCTGCTGCTGGTGCGCGAAGCCCGGTGCGAGAAGTATCCCACGTTCTTCGGCGCGGCAGGCTGATAGGGGGACCTCCAACATCGAACATCAGAGATCCTGAGCCCGCGGAAACGACGTGAGCTCCGTTCCCCCTCACCCGACCCTCTCCCCAAAGGAGAGGGTGCCTAGCCCCGGAGTGGAAATGCAGAATGCAGAATGAAAACCGCAGGCTGAACGGGAGCCATTCCCCTTTCTGCATTCTTCCTTCTTCCTTCTGCATTCACCGTTAGGGTGAGGGGGAATGGGTGCCCCGAGCTGGAAATGGGCTCACTCAAATTCCACGCCGCCCCAAACCCAGGCAGCGGATCAGGAATTCTAAACATCCAACATCCAAGGACCCGTGTCTGCGCCATTATTGGATGTTGGGCGTTCGATGTTGGATGTTGGATGTTCTACTTTTTCGGTTCAGGGGTGCCTCATGCGGTCACTCTGGTTCGTTGGCTACTGTCTGAGGGTGGCGGGTGAGGATGGAATCGGCGGTATAGACGGCGATGCCCAGCCAGCACAGGGCAAAGCTGGCGAGCTTGACGCGGTCCAGCGGTTCGTGGAAGACCGTGACTGCAACCAGCAGATTCAGGGTCGGGCTAATGTATTGCAGGAAGCCGATGGTCGAGAGCTTCAGCCGGCGCAGCGCCGCGCCGAACATGAGCATCGGGATGGCCGTGATGAAGCCCGACAGTGACAGGAGGCCCAAGGTAGCGCTGGGGATGGCGCGGGCCGGGACGAAGGCGAGCAGTGCCAGGGCCATCGGCAGAAGCAAGGTGGTCTCGACCATCAGGCCGTGCAGCGAGTTGATGTCCAGCTTCTTGCGGACGAGGCCGTAGAAGCCAAAGGTGCAGGCGAGGGAGACGGCGATCCAGGGAAAGGCGGAGCCGCGCAGGGCGAGATTGGCCACGGCGATGAGCGCGATCAACACGGCCACCAATTGCCATGCGCGCAGGCGTTCGCGGAGGAAGACCACCCCGAGCGCTACGGACAGCAGGGGGTTGATGAAGTAACCCAGGCTGGTTTCCAGCACCTGGTGGCTGCCGACGGCATAGATGAAGATCAGCCAGTTGAAGGCGAGGAGCACCGAGCCGCACGCCAGAAACTGCACCTGCCGGAGGCTGCGCAGAGTGTGCCAGATGGCTTTCCACTCGCCACGAAGCGAAATCACTGCGGCCAGGAACAGCGACGACCAGAGAATCCGGTGGCAGAGAACCATCCAGGGCGGGACTTCGGACAGCGCGTGGAAGTAGAGCGGAAAGACGCCCCATAGGGTGTAGGCGCCGAGGCCATAAAACAGGCCGGCGCGCGACCCCGGTCGACCAGCCGTGGCCTTGGCGTTGCTCTGCGCGGTTGGGTTGTCCGATTTCCCCGTCACGGACAGCAGGCTAACAGACCGCTGCCCAGCGGCAATCACCGAGGTGCTCAGCTCACATTCTTCCAACGTGGTTGGCTGGAGCGCGGACATTCTTGTCCGCCTTTGCGTGCGGGTCATCCCGCAAGCGGACAAGAAGGTCCCATGCCGCTAGCCCGGATATTTCACCCGCCCGAACGCCGCGTGAGGGCA
>CAIWJG010000949.1 GCA_903912925.1 uncultured Verrucomicrobia subdivision 3 bacterium
ATCCCCCAGAGCAGGACCACCATCGCCAACAGGACGCCCACGCTGACCTTCAGGATCTTCTTGCACAAGGCCATGGCTTTTTCCGGTTAGTTACCGCCGGCTGCCTCGCCCAGGCAGCACTACTAAGGCAGGGCGCTTTCTTCCAAAGCGCCTCGCTCCAGTAACATCTCAGGCACGCGGCCTACTTCATGTGCCAGTTGATGGTGTATTTCCAGTTGTCCTCGGGCTTGTAGGCCTGCGTTCCCTTTTCGCTGACAGTAAATTCGCCCTTGCTTTGGTTGTCCATCTCGTCGCCGCAAGCGTCTTCGTCAATGTCATCGAGCTGCATCTTGAAGGTGCACTTCTGACCGGGCTTGACCTGTGGCAATTCCAGGGCGACGGGAATCGTGACCTGGTTCTTGTCGTAGCCCTTATTGGCCACGTAGTAGCGCTTGGTGACGTCCCCGACCTTGGCCTCAAAACAGACATACCACGTGGCGCTTTGCGGCGTATCGGCCATCACAACCTCGTCGATCACCAGCGTCGAGGAAGCCGCCGCCTCCTTAACCCGATGGTAAACGTCCATACTGGGCTGCATTTGCTCGCGCTCCTTGTCAAAAAACGACGCCATCATCAGGGTGTCGCCGTCCAGCCGATAGACGGAGACGAACTCGTCGTCCAGATCCTGGAGATTGTCCGCCGACCGTCCGCCGCGAACGTTGACGAAGTGGGCCGCGTTGAACGGGCCAACCTTGTCCAGTTTCAAATCGCCTTCGGCATAGATGAGGGCTCGGTCTTCCGCGCCCACCATCTGGAAGATGGCTTTACCCTTCTTAATGGTGTAGGTCTGCGTGACTTCCCGACCTTGGTCGTTGACCTTCTTGACCGACCATTTGCCGATCAACGCATCCGCGTCATCCGCCGCGGCGGCGACAAAACTGAACAGGCTGGCACCGACGGCCAGACTCAATAGTAATGAACTTGTGCGCATAAGTAGTATTGGTTTTTGTTTGAGAGTCCGACCAGAACGCCCTGCTGTCAAGCCAACGCTGAGGGGGGAAACCTGCCGGGAACACGCTGGATCGTAGCATCGAACGTGAGTTCGATCTAGCCTTCGCGTTCCACTCTTTCGGATGCTGGCCGTCCTGCTGCTGGGTTGCGGGGGGCAAACGCTGTCTCAGGCGGTTAGCCGGATTATCCGAAGCCGATTTCGCTTGAGCTGATGCGTGCGGTGTGGGGTCCGCCAGGGACAAATGCCCAAGCGACCTCCCGGCCGGGCAATTGATTTGAGCTTCATCAGGTCGGCTGCTATTATTTGACCGTGCTTTATTGGGATCGAACTTTAGCTTTTGAACACGACTAGACCTTTTTTCATGAATAGACGCAATTTCTTAGCTGGAGTCTTGGCAGCCCTGGTGCTGGCACTGGGTTGCTGGACTGTTAACGCTGATCCCAAGGTCATCCACCTCGTCAACAGCCGGAACCAATCCGCCACCATACTGATTCCCGGCACCACGAATCATTTGAAGCTCATGCACATCACCGATGCTCATATCAGCGTCAGTGTGGAGCAAGAGGCAGCGATGATGAAGCAGGGCGAGAGGATGCATAAGGCCTACACCGGCACCCGGCGGCATTTCAGCCAGGATGTGAGCAAGACCACCTTTGCCTACCTGGACGATGTCCTTCAGCGGGCAAAGAAAGAGCACGTGGAGCTGCTGCTGCTGACAGGCGATATCGTCAATTTCCCCTCGCCGGCTTCCGTGGAATACGTGTGCGACCGGCTGAAGAAGACCGGCATTCCGTGGCTCTATATTGCCGGCAACCACGACTGGCATTACGAGGGGCTGCCAGGAACCCCGGAGTCCCTGAGGAAGACGTGGATTGAAAAGAGCCTCTTGCCTTTATACCAGGGCCGGAATCCACTCTTCTACTCCGAGGTTATCCAGGGGATCAACTTCGTCGGCATCGACAATTCGACCCTGACGGTCAGCCAAGAGCAGGCGGAGTTTCTGAAAGCGCAACTGGCTCGCCCCGAACCAATCATCCTGCTCAGCCATATTCCCTACCGTTTCAGCGATGAGGGCAAGAACGGTGAAATGGCAACCTTTGCCCGCACCCTGGCCGCGAACTCCAGCAAGGTGATCGCGATATTTGCCGGTCATATCCATCAGGCCACTTTTTCCTTCACCGGGAACATGTGCCAGTACACCTCCCAGGCGTGCTTTGACGGATCCAGCTTTGTAGCCGAAATCAAACCGGCTCCGGCGGCAACCGCTGCGACCAGCAAATAGAATCCGGTCATAGCAACGGAGCGAGGGGCTTTGATTGATTATGAGGTTGAAGCGGCCCGAATTCGCTCTCTTGCCACCGATGCAGGCAAGCGAGAATCAGTCCCGCACAGAACTGCCGAAAGCCAAAGGCACCTACATCCTGATCGCCAATGTTGCGCAAGTGCGGGGCTGTAGGATTGGCAGCTTGGGGAAGTTCGACCTTATCCCTGGGTTCTATGCCTACGTGGGGAGCGCCTTTGGCACCGGCGGACTCCGCGCCCGCCTCGGCCACCATTTGGCGGGTATGGCCGAACCGCACTGGCACATCGATTACCTGCTCCAGGTCGCCCACCCGGTCGAAGTCTGGTACACGACGGCTGACCGGAAACTGGAGCACCACTGGGCAGAGCTCCTGGAAGCCGCACCCCGCTTTCGCGTGCCGATTCCCAGGTTTGGCGCGTCCGACTATCACCGAAGCGGGCGAAGCCATCTTTTCCACTCGAAGCGCCGCCCCTCATTCCACTGGTTTCAACAGCAGATCCGGGAACGATTCGAGGGTGTGGAAGTTGAACAACTCCTGGTTCGCCCACCGTCAGCAAGATCTTCCAGCGACTGACAGCCTTGGGCAGGACCAGCGACAAAGTCTTCGTAAATCTTAGGATTCCTCAGCCTGTCCAGCCTATGTGGCGCTCAATGCCGCCCCCCACCATGTCCGCCTCCACCCGAGAAGCCACCTCCGTGCGAAGCTCCGGAAAATCCGCCGCGACCACCGCCAGAGTAGCCGCCAGAACCACCTCCGGAAGACCCTCCGTAGCTGCCGCCAGAGTAGCCCCGAGAGGCACCCGAGCTCCCGGAAAAGTTGTTACCTGAGTAGCCGCTTCGCCCAGCGAAGCTTCCGCCAGAAGACCGGCTGGCCCCGTTCATCGCGTAGCTGGATGAGTAGCTCCGGGCTCCGCTCCCTGCCGAGGTAGATGAGGATCGTGATCCCGGTGCAAACGATTGGCTCGCTCCGGCCCGATTAGCACCCGACCAGCTTGAATACTGACCTGCACCCTGCCGGGCTACCGACTGGCCAGCCCCGGCGGCAGACCGTGTGGAAGTGGACCTTGCTGGTTGAGCCCCGGCCGTTTGGCGTGCCCAAGACGAAGTTGTTCCTGCCGGGCTCGTACGGCTCGCTCCAGCGGCTGTTCCCGCGGGGGAGTATCTCGTTGCCTGCGCACCAGATTGACGCCCCCAAGCGGCAGTTGATCCGCCCGAATGTCCTGCTGCGGCCATAGTCCCACCGTGTCCGCCAGCCTGCCCGGCTCCACCAGGCCGACCACCCGGAGGTCTTCCGCCTGACCCGGCATTCCCACCTGCGTATCCGCCGGAATGGGGTACCCCGGGAGGACGCCCGCCGGCCTGTCCATTCTGATAGCCATTGCCGTGATAACTGTTGCCATTGCCGTGATAACTGTTGCCATTGCCGTGGTAGCCACTGCCATTGCCGTGATAACCGTTGCCATTGCCGTGGTAACCATTGCCATGGGCATAATACCCATTGCCGTGGCAACCATAGCCGTACCCGGAACCGCAGTAAGAGTAGCCGCCCCAGCCACATCCTCCCCAGCCCCAACCACCCCATCCCCAGCAACCGGCAAAACCCCAGCCCAACCCCCACCCCAAACCAAAACCGCAGTATAGGTCTCCATAATATGGAGCATAGCTGTATGGAGGATAATACGGAGTACTGAAGTCATAATAGACTGGCTCGGGGGCAGTCAGAACCAAGGGGTCACTCATGTACGAGGGAGCGGCCGCCACCAGCTCTGTTTGTGCTGGCGCCTGCTCAGCTTGAGCCGTTGCCGGCGCGCTGGCCGGGGGCTCTGCTGCCGCTGGAGAGCCTGACTGTGCGTTCATCAACGCCACCAGAACGCCATCAGACAGCCCCTTCGCACGAAGGTCGATGATCTCGGAGGCAGTCAGGTGAGCGCCGGGGGAGTTGTGAATAAAGGCGATGATGATGTTCTCCTCCACCTTGGCCTGTGAAAGCCTGAGGACATCGGCGACGACCGGCGACGGGGTGGCTGGTGCGGACTGACCGAATCCGTTGCTGGCGCACAACGAAAGCCCCAGTAAGGCTAAAAGCATCGCTCTCATATTCTTCAGTATAGGACAAAAACGATCAATTGTCACTTATGATTAGACGGCTTCTGCCGCCTCGCATTCATTCATTTGTTCCGCGCAGCGGCGATGGGCGGATTCCCTTTCGATCTGCGTCCCTAAAGCCACCCCAAAGCGTCTTAGTCTCCAAACCTTTCGGGGCGAATTGCCTTCTTTCCACCCTAAATTGGGGGCCACGTTTGCTATAAACATGCCGTCCCTACGGGACTGGGCTGCGGCACCTTTAGCCGGTAGAAACGCTCGCGGCGGGCAGCGTGAGTTGTTAAACCGAGTTGGGAAGTAGGGGCGGCGTGGATTCGGGCTGCCAGATGACGCCGGGGAAGATCGGCGCTGGACGGTCAATGCAACACCGCGTCCACCGCGCCGGGGGGGGCACTCAGGCGAAGCCGGGGTGAGTTGGGCGCGAAGGTCTCGATTGTTCCTCGATTGTTCCTCGATTGTTCCTCGGTTGCTGCTTCCCTTCTTCCCGGCGAATCGAATTGTCTCGCCTGCCAGCGGGTAGATGGATTACTGGAAAGCTCATGCATAAGCCGCTTCTGAAACACCTTATTCTCTTTTCTCTGGGGCTGAGCTCGCTGTGCTGCCGAACCTGTGTCATGGGGCAAGCCTCTGCGGCTGCCAGCCCGCCCGATGCCTCGTCACCTCAATACCTGGGGGACCACCCGGAACTGATTCTTTCGTCGAGCCAGGCTTGGGGTGAGTTGGGCTTGAATGTGGCGGCTCATGCATCGGATAGATCCGGGTTGCCGCTGCAGATCGGCGAGAATATCTACCCCAAGGGACTGGGCCATCACGCCAACGGCTCGATCGAGGTGCTGCTGGAAGGTGAGTATGCCGGCTTCGACGCAGAATTGGGAATCCAGCCTTGCGGCGCAGGTGGCAGCGTGATCTTCCGCGTCATTGTGGACGGGGAGCGACGTTTCGACAGCGGCATCCTGTGGGCTACGAACGCGCCGAAAGCCGTGCATGTTAACCTCGCGGGGGCGCAGGAATTGCGCCTCGAAGCGGGCGACGCGGGCGACGGCATCTCCTGCGACATGGCCAACTGGGCCAACGCGCGGTTGACGCCCGCGGGCATCACCGCTCGTCACGAAGTGAGGCCGTCGGTGGACATCGCCCCCTTTGCGCGCGTGGTGAATTGGGACCCCAACCGCACGGACGGGGCGCGCGCGAGCCGCATCGAGGAGTTCCGCGCGGAGGATCTCTTCCTTGAAACCAACGTGCCTGCGCAGCCGGACGGAACCTGCCGAGTGCCCGTGACCACTAATAAGCTGGGCTGCATCGGGCTCCAATGGCTGAACCGCCGCGCGATCAAGGAACTGGCGCTGGAGTTTCCCGCTGGAGCACAGATCCCCCCAGCCAGCGCCGTTCAGGCCCAGGGGTGGTTCGGCGAATCGGCGTGGCAAGGCGGTTGGAAGCCGTTGGCCGGCGAGATCGAGGCTGCCGGCAATCGCCTGGTCTTCCGTCTCTCGCCTAAAGCCGGGGTTGTGCAAACACAGAAGGTCCGCTGGATTTTCCCCGCTACTGGGCAGACGGTCGTGCGCGGTTTGTCTGCCTTCGCGCGTTCGCGTTGGCAGACCGTGAAGCTGCTCGTCGAAGCCGAGAAGCCGGCCAAGGGCGCGAGCTGTGAGTTGGTGGTCTATAACGGCGAATTCCTCACAGATAGTAGCAGCCGACGTAAGGAGGCTCTGACTGAAAACTCGGCCTCCCAAGGTGTGCTTCCCGTAATTCTGCACCCGGACCTGACGCGCCCGCTGCACTTGACCGTCCGCGCCAGTCGCACGTCCACGTTCAAGTCCGACCCGACGGTGCTGCAGTTTCGCCTGCCGAGCGGCGCGTTCGGGGTGGCAGTCGCGGACGTGCTGACGAATGAGTGTGTTTACCTGCCCGACTATGGCGTATTCGTTACGCGCGACCCGGCGCCGATTACGCTCGCTGCGTATAAGCAGAAGATCGCCGGCCGCAAAACCATCCTGCAACAGGTGCGCGAGATGCCGGACCAGACGTTGGCGCAATCCATGGCCCGGACGCATCACGAGGCCCAGCGCGAAGGTCCGGTCATGCTCTCCCTGGCCTGCGACAACGCCAAATACGTGGTCGAGCGTGATGGCACCCTGCGTTTTCAGGCGACAACGAACCTGACGGACGACTGGTTCGCGACCGCAGGCGGCATTCATCCGCAGTTCGGCAATGGCCAGCCCGGCGCGCTCTTACGCCGTCTTGATGGGGACTGGCTGCCGATCCCGGTCATCACTACCTCGAACAACGGCGTGTTCTACACCCAGAGGACGTTCGTGGCACCTGCCGACGAGGCGGGCAGCAATCCAGCCCGACTAAACCGCCGCTCCATCTGTGTCGCCGAGTTCACCGTTACCAACACGATGGCCGAGCCGGCGGAGGCCTCGGTTACCTTGAATTTCCTGACGGACAGCAAGCAGAAGAAGCCCGCGAGCCTGGCGAGTTGCGCGGGCGGCTACTGCGCGGCGGATGAAGCGGGCCCGTTGGCCCTGGCCGCTACAGACACCGCGGCGCCGCTCAACGTCTCGGTGAAAGGCAGTGAACTGAAGCTGAATGGGACGCTGCCCGCTCACGCGTCTGCTTCTTTCGCTGTGCTGCTGCCAGCTCAACGCGCCGATCTGTCGGCGCTGCCCGCCCCTGCCCGGCTTCGCGCAGAGACCGAAGCTTACTGGAACGCGGTGCTCGCGCCCGCGACGCAGGTGGAGACACCCGACCCGCTGCTCAATAATGTGATTCGGTCCTCGCAGGTGCGCTGTCTGATCGCCGCGCGCAACGAAGCCGACGGCGCACGCGTCGCGCCGTGGATTGCGGCCATGAGCTACGGCCCGCTGGAAAGCGAGGCGCACTCGGTCGTCCGCGGCATGGACTTCATGGGACACGGCGATTTCGCGCGGCGGGGGCTGGACTTCTTCATTCACCGCTATAATACCAACGGCTTCCTCACCACTGGCTACACGACATTTGGAACGGCGTGGCACCTCTGGACGCTCGGCGAGCATTACCAGCTCTGCCGCGACACCAACTGGCTGCGGCACGCAGCGCCCGAGATCGAGCGAGTAGCCGAGTGGATTGTGAGACAGACGGAGAAGACGAAACGGAGCGCGGCTGTCCCTGGCCGCAGCGGCACCGAAACGCCTAAGCTCCGTGAGAATCGTCGAGCCGACAGAAAAGCCGATGCTGCTGCGGCTGGGGACAGCCGCGCTCCGGAATACGGCCTGATGCCGCCGGGCGTGATGGCGGATTGGAACTCGTTCGCCTACCACTACGCCATGAACGCTTACTATTTCGCGGCCCTGCGCGAGGCAGGCTCCGCCTTGTCCGATCTGGCCACTTCCAACAGCAGCCGGCGTCAGGATGCCCTGGCAGACATCGCCGTGCTACGCACCTCACTTTCCGCATTGAGCGGTGCCGCAGAGCTCCGTGCGAACATTCTCCGCGCCTACCAATGGACGCAGGGCCAGGCCCCTGCACTGCCGCTGCGCAACGGCACCTGGATTCCGCACTACCCGTCGCAGGTGCATAGCCCGGGCAAGCTGGGCGACTTCTTCCCCGGCCAGGACGGCGGCCGAAGCTGGTGCTACGATGTTGAGATCGGCGCCCATCAACTCATCCCCACGGGTGTATTCGATCCGCACGACCGTGAGGTCGATCGAATAATGGACCACATGGAAGATGTGCAATTCCTCTCCGATGGCTGGTTCGATTACCCCGCCACGATGAACGAGAAGGACTGGTTCAACCTCGGCGGCTTCTCCAAGGTGCAGCCCTACTACACGCGCAACTGCGAGATATACGCCTTGCGGGATGACGTGAAGCCGTTTGTCCGCTCCTATTTCAACACCATCGCCGCGATGCTCAACCCCGAGGTGCTGTCGCTCTGGGAACATTTCAACCATTCCGGCGCGTGGGACAAGACGCACGAGACGGGCTATTTCCTGCATCAGACGCGCACCATGCTCGTGACGGAACGCGGCGACCAGCTTTGGCTCGCGCCCTTCATCACCAGCAACTGGCTCAAGGACGGACAGAAGCTGAGCGTCAGCAACGCGCCGACCCGGTTCGGTCCGGTGAGCTACCAGATCGAATCCCATCTTGCTGAGGGATATATCCGGGCGAGGATCATTCCGCCTGTGCGCCAGGCCCCGAGCCGGATTGTGCTGCGCCTGCGGAATCCCGAGGGCAGCCCGATCCGCTCGGTCCGCGTCAACGGCAAGCAGCATTCGGACTTCGACAAGACCGCAGGGCTGGTGCGCCTAAAGGGGTCCGCGGAGGCGCTGGACTTGGAAGTGCGCTTCCGGCGGTAGGATCAGAACTCGGAACCCGCTGCTTGGGTTTGGGGCGGCGTGGAATTAACCTGAGCCCATTTCCAGCTCGGGGCACCCATTCCCCCTCACCCTACCCTCTCCCCAGAGGAGAGGGAGAAGTATCCGCCGCGCTATGACCAATTGGGACGCTTAGACAATCGCAGCGACGGGCCAGGCACCCTCTCCTTTGGGGAGAGGGTAGGGTGAGGGGGAATTGGGCTCACGTCGTTTCCACGGGCTCAGGATCTCCGAGGATACACCGCCTTCTCGCAGGGTAACCGCTGAGCCTTCGCGGAAGGTTCAGATGGTGGTTTTGCTGCCTGCCGCCAGCTCTGCCCGGAACTTGGGCCAATCTATTTCACCCTCCCAGATGGCCATTATTACCGCCGCAGTGCAATTGCCGATGTGGTTGGTAATCGCCCGCGCCTCGGACATGAACTTATCAATGCCCAGGATCAACGCCATGCCGGCGACTGGCACGTCCGGCACGACGGACAGCGTCGCTGCCAGCGTGATAAAGCCCGAACCGGTGACGCCGCTGGCGCCTTTGCTGGTGATCATCGCGACGATCAGGATGTGGAGTTGCTGGCTGAGGGTCAGTTCGATTCCCAATGCCTGCGCGATGAAGATCGAACAGAGCGTCATGTAAATATTCGTGCCGTCCAGGTTGAAGGAATACCCCGTGGGCACGACGAGCCCCACGACGGAGCGTGACAGCCCGATCCGCTCCAGTTTTTCCATCAGCGGAATTAAGGCGGATTCCGAGGAACTGGTGGCCAGAACCAGGAGCAGCTCGCTTCGGATGTATCGCAGCAGCAGGAAGATATTGAACCCGGCGATGCGCGCGATTGTCCCGAGCACAAGGACCACAAACAACGTGCAGGTGAGGTAGAACAGAGCGATGAGACCGCCCAGCGGCACGAGCGATTTGAGCCCGAACTTCCCGATCGTGAACGCTATGGCTGCCCCTGCCCCCACCGGAGCCAGGAACAGGACCAGTCGCATCACGCCGAACAACAGGCGGTTCACCCTCTCAAACGATTCAATCAGCGGCCGCGCCTGATCCGGTTTCAGCAGCGTCAATGCGACACCCACTAACACTGATACCAGCAACACTTGCAGGATGTCCCCCTCGGTGAGCGCGCTAAAGAAGGTGCGCGGGATCATCTTCAGCAGATGATCCGAGATGGTCATCTGGTGCGCTTTCTCCACGTAACCGGCCACGAGCTTGGGATCCAATTGCGAAGGGTTCGCATGGAAGCTCCGACCCGGGCCGAACAAGTGCGCCATCGTCAGGCCCAAGACCAGGGCGAAGGTGCTGACCACCTCGAAGTAAAGCAGCGCCTTGGCCCCAACGCGGCCCGCCTTCCGAACCCCGCCCGCGCCCGAAATGCCCAGCACTACCGTGCATAGAATCACCGGCGGGATGAGCATCTTGATGAGGTTGATAAACCCCTCCGCGACAGGCTGCATCGCTACGCCGGCGGCCGGCCAAAAATGGCCCACGGCCGCGCCGACCAGGATCATCAAGACGACCCAGTTGTAGAGCTTCGACGCTGCGCGCCTGAGCCAACCGGTGGGTTCGGCGCTTGGCAGCGTGCTTGGCTCCGGGGAATCGCCGCCTTGCAGGGCGACGGGCAGCGAATGTTGATCTGGGCTCTCTGTGAGTTTGGCCACGCGAACCGAGGATGCTCGCGCTAACGCCGGTTAAGCAAGCTGAAAGCAGAAAGCGGAGACGGGACCACGAGATCGGAACGGAAGACAGGAAACGCAGCGCGACAATGCGGCCCAAAAGAGTTACGTGGGTTGCATGGTTACATGGGTTGCACCGGTTGCATGGGTTACATGGTTACATGGGTTACATGAGGTCCAGGAGTTTGAGCGAGCTGCGCAAGTCGTCGCAGAAAGTAGTGCCGAGTGCTCTGGCGGCTGGATTCCAGAGTTGACAACCTCCCGGCGAAGGGATGGAATATTGAGAGATTAGAAGCAGGATGCACGCAACCATGAAACACCGGCATCTCAACCATGAGGAACTGAGCCTTGCCGCCGTTGATGATATTATCGCGCGCGGCAAACGCAGGGACTGGGAGGAGTTGCGGCTGGCCGTCCTCGGCAGCTCCGGAATCCTGGGAAAGGTCCAACAGGTCTGCCGGGCACGTATCAGCGATCCACAAGCACAGCGTTACCATTTCTGGATGCACTATGCCGAAAAACATCTCGATGCCTGATTGGGAGGAGGTTCTCTCCGCTGCGGCGCGATTGCAGCAGTTGTTGCCGACTGCCGTGCTGGTAGGTGGGACCGCTTCGGCGATTCACGCTCAGCACCGGTTCTCGCGGGATGCCGACCATGTGCTGCCGGGATTGCGCGAGCACTTCGACAAGATTCTCGCTCAACTGGAGTCGGTGGCAGGGTGGAAGACAGCCCGCGTGCAACGCCCGGTTCAGATTCGGGGCAGCCTGGACGGCATCGAGACGGGCATTCGCCAGTTGATTCGAGAGCAACCCCTGGAAACCACGGTGGTAAACTATCGAGGGCGGCCGATCACTGTGCCAACGAAAGAGGAAATCCTGCGCATCAAGAGCGCGCTGATCCTGAAACGCAATGCAACGCGCGATTATCTGGACTTTGCGGCATTGGCTGATCAGCTTGGGGACGAGAAGACGGTCAAGGCGTTGCGCGATCTTGATCGGTTGTACCCCCAAGCCAACGACGAATCGGCGTTGCAGCAGTTGCAGATTCAACTGGCCAATCCTCTCCCCTACGATTTGGAGGAAACGCGGTTGAGCGAATACAAGAACCTCGCCCCCAAGTGGCAGGATTGGAAGGCAGTCAAACACGCGTGTCACCACTGGGCTATAACTGTCTTCGACCGCGTCGCCGAACTGGAGAAGAAGGGCGGTCATCCAGGCCAGCACGGGCCGGGTTAGCCAGGGAATCCCATCGTTTGCGAAGCCCAAGACCAATTTAGGCGCAGTGGCACCGCCCTCCCCAATTCGCCAGAAGGGCTCGGGCAACGCATGGATACGCAGCTTGAGATCCAGCGGCTCGATGGTCAGGTGCATTCTTGTCCTGGCGTATTGCTTGGTGTCATGCGCCCGGCACGCTGCGGGGCAAGAAGCCGCTGCACAGCCGCGTGAGGTCGCTGACGAGGTCGTAAGAGTCGCCATCTACAAGGATGACATACCCGCGTGCGGTGCGGCCGCATCACCCGATTACCTGGCTCGATTGCTAACGGCTCCGGGATTTAGCACGGCCTTTCTGAATAGCGAGCAACTGGCCGATGCCCGGTCGCTCAGCCGCGGACAGTTCGATGTCCTGGTATTGCCTTACGGGGCCAGCTTCCCGGTGAAGGCGGCTGACAGCTTCCGCAAGTTCCTGCGCGAAGGCGGGAAGTTCTTCTCAACGGGCGGCTATGCCTTCGATAACCTGCTCGAACGCACTGCCAAGGGATGGCAACCGCCCGCCCCGCCACCGTTGCCGGAGAGCGAACACGTCGCCTGGCACTGCGAACTCCCCGCAGCACAGTTGCGGGGCAAAGGACGGCTGACCTTCTCGGGCTTCCTGAGAGCAGCGGATGTCGCCGGTCCTGGCATGGCCTACTTCGCGGTGTACCAATTCGCCGCCGATGGCTCGATCGTGCAATGGATTGACTTCGCGAAGGTCACGGGCACACGCGACTGGGAGAAGTTCAGCCACCAATTCGACATCAGCCCAAACACGGCGCGGGTGGACTTCCATGCCGGGCTATACCGGTGCAGCGGCTCCGCGTGGTTCGATGATGTCCGGCTTGCCGATCAGGAGGGCAGACCAATCCTGGCGGACGGGTTCGAGGAGGAGTTCAATCCTGACGCCAGGGGGACGAATCACTGGTGGCGCTCGGATGCCCGCTTCTGCGTGGTGCAGAGCGAGATCCGACATTCGGGCCAGCGCGCTCTGCAGGCCAGACTCAATTTCCGCCTGCCCTTGACTGAGCGGCTGAATACACGCCACGGTCAGCCGGCTGACGGCCTGGAGGTGGCTTCAACACAGCTTGGTGTCTTCGACGCCGATTATCTCCTGCAACGGGTTGCTTCGGCACACGCCGCACCCCACCAGGGCGTGATTCAAAGGAACCTTGCTATCAACAACGGGCCGCTCGAAGGTTGGGCGGCGGCGGGTGTCACCGGCTACGATACCGCGCGCTGGATTCCCCTGATGAATGCCCACGACCGCTATGGCCGGCTGCGCGGTGCGGTGGGCGCGATGCTGCGTCATTCCGCCGGCACGTATGCGGGATCAAGCTGGGCCTTCTTCGGTGTCACCAACCGGAACCTGTTCGCCGAATCGGAGCCGGGCATGGGCGGGGCTTTTGTGGACATCATGCGCTCGTTGGGCAAGGACACTTACCTGACTTCGCTGGTGAGCGAGCTCGGCTGTTACCGGCAGGGCGAGAGCGTCAAGTTGCTTGCGGACGTGTTCAACGGGGGAAGGCGAAATCGCAATGTGCGGCTCACGGTGAGCATCTGCGAGGGCGAACCCACGCGACTGGATGCGGAACCCACTGGAAAGCCATGCGCCGAGCTGACTGCTTCGGTAGTGGTTCCCGCCGGCAAGGCGCAGCCGGTCACACTGGAGTGGAAGCCCGGCACGTTCCGCGCCGATTTCTACTACCTGGTTGGGCATTTGTGGGAGGGCGAACAGGAGATTGACCGCTTTGAGAGCGCTTTCCTTGTTCGGAACGAGAAGGCAATGGCCAAAGGCCCCGCGCTGAACTTCCGCGACAACTACCTGCGGCTCGGCGCACGGCCAATGTTCCTGTTCGGCACTGATGATTGGAGCTACACCTTTTCGACGCGGCGCGAGACGCCGCTGCAATGGCTGAGCGACATGCGGGCGCGGCGCGATCTGGGCGTGCAGATCTATGAGAACCTCCAGTTCGGCATCCACACGCCGGCAACACGCGAGGAGCTGCTGCGCAAGGTGGATGGCATTGTCCAGCTCGCGCAGGAATACCAGCAGGTGTATTTCGCCGGCTTGCTTGTCGGCGCCAATGTGGCCGCCAGCGACATCGACCTGGCGCAGCACACTGCCTGGTGCCGCGACTTCGCCCAACGCTATGCGCATGTGCCAGGGCTGATCTACTACCTGAACGGCGACCTGCGCTGCGAGCTCAGCGCTGCCGTCACCCCACAACTTAACCAGTTCCTCCAGCAGCGTTATGGCAGCGACGAGCGCCTGCGGGTGGCTTGGGGCGACAGGGCACCTGCCCAGCCGCTTGGACGCATCCCCGCCGAGGATTTCAACGACGCGGGGCACTCATGGGATGACACGCAGGTCAGCGACCTGAACCGCTTTCGTGCAACGCTCATCCGCCGCTGGAGCGGGGCCTTGATTCGCGGCATCCGGGAATACGACGCCAGGCATCCCACTTCCTCGGAGTTCTACCAACTGCCCCACCAGGGCGTGGACATCCCCGCGGGCATGGACGGCCTGGACTTGTGCAACTTCGGCTACTTCGACAAGCCCGGCGCAGACCTCGCCCGCTTCCCGGCGATCTGCAAATACAATGACCAGCGCGCCCGCGGCAAGTCGGTCGGCCCCGGCGAGTATGGCGTGAAGACGCATCCCGCGTGGGGCGATGGCAAGGATTACGGCTATCACACCTCGCGCAGCCCCGAGCAGGCTGCCTCGCTTTTCCTCGGCATTGCCCACTACTCCCTCGGTCTGGGCGCCTCACGCATCCATAACTGGTGCTGGAAGGATAGCGCGCATCGCGTCTTCCCCTGGGGCATGGTCTATCCGTGCGACGAAGTGCCCAAGGACATTGCCTATGTGCATCGCAACCAGAGCCTGCTCTTCCGGCACTTCGCGCCGGTGTATCGGGAACCTAACGCCTATGTGCTGACTGCCGACAACCATCGTATGAGCGGCGGCAAGTGGCAGGTGATCGAGGGGCTACTGAAAAGCGTGGACATCGCACTCGCCACACACGTTGACAACCTCGGCACGCTGAATGAGGACGGACTTGCCATCCCGCCGTCGGCCAAAGCCATCTTCTATCCGCTGCCCTTCTGCCCGACGGATGAGACTTTCAGCAAAGTCCGCGACTGGGTTCGCCGGGGCGGGGTGCTCTATTTGTCCGGCGACATCTCCTACGATGAGTTTCATCGGCGCACTCGCACACAGCGGCTTGAGGAGCTTTGCGGCGTCCGATTCCTCGCGGAGAACTACCCCAACATCAGTGTGAGTGCCACCAACTCCGCCGACCAGACCTGCATCAAAGTGGAACTTGCCGTCCCAGCCGCAGGCACGCCCGACGCCGCCAGGGTGCTCCGCCGGGCCGGGGATGGTTCGCCATTGCTGATCGAGCACCGGCTTGGCCGAGGCACGGTCATGTTCAGCACTGACCCGATCGAGCTTCACAGTATGCCGGCGCGTCGAGAAGGCGATCTGACACTCTACCGAAGCGTTTTGGCGAAGGCGGGCGTTCGCCCTATCGCCATCCAGCCCGACGATCCGCTGGTTCACGCCTTCCGAGTGCCGATGCAGGACGGCGGGCAGGTTTATGTCTTGTTTAACACGGACGACAGTCAGCCGGCCAAAACAGTTACTCTCACTGATTGCCGGCCACCCATCACCTTGTCTGTGGCATCCAAACGCCCGGGATTGGTCTGGTTTGATGGCCGCGGCGCACTACGCGCAGTGGAGACCCAGGGCGGTTGCAGCCTCGGCGACAGGACGGTTCTCCAGGACGAAACCGGCGGGATGGTCCTGTCGCTCGACCAGCAGGATCTTCGCCGCTCACGCGCGGTGCTCCTGATGCCACTGCGCCCGGGGTCCATTCGCCTCTCGACCGACCGCGAGTGGCACAGGGCCACCGTAGTGACAGGCGATATCCACGAAGGCAAATGGCGCAATTGTGAAACCGGACCGGCAGTAAAGACCGAAGCCGGCTTAGTGGTCAACGTCAGCCCGGACCAGGCTCTCAGCCTGCTGCTCGTCACGGAATCCGGCGGTGCCAGGAAATGGTGCAAGGCCATTGAGCGTGCGATGAACGATCCAGCCTCGTTGCCATGAAACGCCGGACTGCGAGCGACCCCCGGCGTCTTCGCCACTAAGTCCCTGGCATTGAGACGGGGTTAGGCAACAATTGTGGCGCGGTTGTGTCCTGCAATGCCCCCAATTGAGACACTGGCTTGGCCGAGCACCTTAAACGGCCTCTACCGCCTCCTCAAGGCACCCTTTCTGCTGTGAAAGCGGCGTGTACCTGGACTACTATGGTCTGACCGAGCCGCCGTTTGACATTACGCCAAACCCGCGGTTTCTGTTCTACAGCGGCAAGCACCGGGAAGCGTTCAACCATCTGCTTTACGGGATCCGCGAGCGCAAGGGCTTTGTCCAGATGACAGGCGAGGTCGGCGCGGGCAAGACGACCCTTTGCCGGGCGATGCTCGAGCAACTCGATGGGCACTATTCCACCGCCCTGATTCTCAACCCGATATTGAGCGCCGGGGAGTTGGTAAAGGCGATTGCGTTGGAATTCGGCCTGCAGGTTCAAGGCTTGGATCGGCTCGATACCATCGGGGTCATTAACCAGTTCCTTCTCCAGCAGGTTGAGCACGGCAAGGAATCGCTGCTCATTATTGATGAAGCGCAGGATTTGACAGATGAGTTGCTGGAACAGGTGCGGCTGCTGTCGAACCTGGAGACGGACAATCGCAAGCTCTTGCAGATCATCCTGTTCGGCCAACCGGAACTGCGCGAGCGGCTGAACCATCACCGCCTCCGCCAACTGCGGCAACGCATCACCGTCCGGTATCATCTGTCACCGCTCAACCGCTATGAGGTCGCTCGGTATGTGCAGCACCGGCTCCATGTCTCCGGCGGGAACGGCACGCCCTACTTCACGCGCCTGGCCCTGTGGCGAGTTCATCGCTATAGCAAAGGTATTCCGCGGCTGGTGAATGCGGTTTGCGATAAGGCCCTGCTGGCGGGGTTCGTTCAGCAACAGGATAGAATTGGCTTCCGGATGGTCGGCCAGGCCGTCCGCGAACTGGAAGGGGATATCAACGCATGAGCTTGGTCACTGATGCTTTGAGGCGCGCCAAAGAGGTCCAGCAGCAAGCTGCCCCTCCGCCTCCGTCCCAAATGCAATTCCGGCCCGTCGAACCCGGGCAGCATAGTCAGAATGGACCCAGCCTGATCGTGCCGATCACCTTGACCGTCCTCACGCTACTCGCGCTCGTTCTCCCCTGGCAGTGGGCCAAGGGGAACAGGATGACCGAGCCGCGGGAGGCAAGGGCGGTTACGCGGACGGCTCTACAGACAGCGGTCACACCGCAACCAGTTCCACCTCCGGCAGTCGCAACCACACCGGCACCGGTAAGCGAACCAAGCCCGCCTCCGCCAACAGAGGCTCACCCCACTCCGGCCACCGGCATCGTGGACACTCTGGCGGCGATTGACCCAGCCACATCAGCGAGCCCGGCGGTTGCCAAAGCGCCGGAAAACGAAGCAACCAACTCAGTGGCGATTGCTCCCGCACCACCGCCCAAGGCGGCACCGCTTAGATTGCAGGCCATCGTCTTTAACCCCAAGCGGCCCTCGGCCCTGATCAGCGGTAAGACGTTGTTTATCGGCGACCGGCTGGGCGATGCGCACGTTGTCGCTATTGACCGGGAGAGCGCTACGCTCGTCGGCGGCGGCAGGACGAACATCCTCAGTCTGCCAGAGTAGGCTAGCGCGGCGTGGTCTTGTACAGCAGATAGATCACGCCGGAAACCGCGCCCAAAGCAAGGAGGGTGCCCAGCGCGCAGAAGAAAATCACCCGCATCTTCTGCCGCCGTATCTGCTGCAACTCATTCCGCGAAAAAGGTCTCCGATACCCTGCCATGTGATTAATATGCCACACGGCTTTGAAGACAAAAGCTGAAAAGCTGAAA
>CAIWJG010000950.1 GCA_903912925.1 uncultured Verrucomicrobia subdivision 3 bacterium
CCCGGCTTTCTCGGCATGTTCTGTCGCACGTCCCTACCGTGGTATTACCTGAGCCGGTTGGAGCGAGTGAAGTTTGAGAATGACGCTCTGTTTTACAGCGATGGAGTTGTCGCCCGGAACGAATCCGGAAAGCGCATCATCCGCAAAGGCGACTTCGTGTTGCGCGAAGACGATGATCTCTTTGTTCCCGCCCTTTGGCACAAGCAGGAGATCATCGCCTACAGCAAGTCTGGTTACCGGGATAAATCATGGCAACTGCCGGGCGATTGGAAAAAGACCAAGGACGTTGACGTTTATCGAATCACTTTGAAAGGCTGCGTGCCTTTGATCAAGGGCGTTCCAGTTGCCGATGGTAAACTCGTCTTGTCGCTTGAAAGAGACGAGGCTGTTTCGATTGTGCCAACAGGAACAAAGCTCGCCGCTAAGAAATGAAAGACCGACAAGGAGTAAAGACTATGCAAGACATGAATCGGCGGTACTTTATGGGAGTCAGCCATGGCGCGATGATAGGAGCGTCGTTGTTGGTCGCGCAGGGCGCGTCTCCAGATACGGCTCTGAAGAACGGTGAAAAACTCGGCCACGCCCAGGGCATGGCATCCCCCGATTTTCTAACGCCCGAGTCCTTGGCCATGCCGCGGCGGCAGATCGCGCTTAAGGGCATCGATTTGCGCCTGATAAACGCCCGTGGCGCGGTCAGTTTCAGGGAATACACCGTGAGCGGCATCGATTCGTTGTGGATCGCTCCCCGGGCGGTAAGCCGGGTGCCTGCCGCGTTTAATCTGTCATTCCGCGAGGAGACCCTCGGCGCGCTGATCGAAGACAATCAGGACGAGTGGCGCGATAACCCGCTGTGTGTTTGGCAGAATTGGAATCGGGCGCTGGACAACCGGGCGCTCGGAATCTGGAAGAACTGGGGCAATGCTCTTATGCTCCCGTTCCAGGGAGCCACCTGGGCGCCGGACGCTTACACCCGCCGCGGCACCTTTCACCACTACCTGGGCAAGGATCTGATCTCCTTTGGCGTGGTATCCCGTACCGTGCCGGCGGCGGATGTGGATGGTGCGTATGAGGAACTCACGATCACCAATCGCACCGCCCGTCCCCTGTCGCTTACCCTCATCCCCGACCAGCCGCTTGGCGACAGGGTGGAAGTCCCTTCCGGCGGAAATAGTATGCCTCCTCCCGTCGAGCCGGCTTGGGAAAACAAACGCAGCGCCCGATTCAGCCGGAGGGAAGGCGGGTTTTTGCTCCAAGCTCTCAGCGACATCGGCCCGTCGCAAGGCGATGGTTGGCGGTTGGACCTTCCCGCACGGGGGCAGCGTATCGTCCACGTCGCCTTGCTGGTCGCGGACGCGGGGGCCGCGGAGCCTGCCGGCCATTATGCGGCGGACCTGGCGGCGCGTTTCGCTGCCAGCCGCCAGACGACCGTGGATCTGCTGCGCCGGGCCGCGGCACAACTGCCCCGCATCGAGACCGGCAACCCGCGATTGGATGAGTTCTATCAACGCTCCATCCTCAGCCTCCTCCAGTGTCGGCGCGACCGCACCGATTCGCCGATCCGGCCCTTTTACGATCTCGGCTTTGGCGACGGCAATTCCACGAGCTGGGACGTGTCATTCTCCGCGGGTCTGCTTGCCATGTTCGCTCCGGACGAGGCCAAACGCATGCTCACCGCCTTCCTGTCCGCCGGTGGCGCATTCAACTCGAGCTGGCTCAGCGCCAAGGGTGGAGGCGGCGGTTTCTACATGCAGTCGCCCTTTGCTCTGCTCGATATCGCCCAGCGCTACATGCGCCAGACCGGTAATCGTGCGCTGCTTGACGAGAAGGCGGGGCCGAAGACCGTCTTCGAGCACTTCCGGGACGGCGGGCAGACTCTGCTGGACTCCTATGTGAAGGACGGGTTGATTGACGCCGGCGAGGGCACCGGCAAGATGCTGGAGATCCGCACCAGCGGTTACGAGCACACCATTGCGGCCATCAACGGCATGGCCGTGGATTATCTTCAGCAGGTCGCGGATTGGTGCCGGGAACGCGGCGACGCGAAGGCCGCTGCCTTCCAGGCCGCCGCTCGGCGCCTGCACGATGAAATCGAACGGCGTTTGTGGGACGAGGGCTCTGGATGGTACATCAACCTGTATCCGGACGGCAGCCGCCACCGCGTGATGAGTTACCACGTCTTCGATCTGCTGCGCCAACCGTCGATGCCCGAGGCGCACCGGCGTCGCTTGGCGCGGCACATCGTGCCCGGCGAGTTCCTGGGGCCCTACGGCATGTATTCCATCGCCTTGAGCGACAAGGAACATTGGGACATGGAGGATTGCGACTGGGGCGGTGGCGGTCAGTATGTGGGGCAGCCCTTGAGCATCGCGGAATCCCTCTACCGCATGGAGGAGCCCGAGCGAGCCTGGGACGTGCTCTCCCGCTGTCTGCTCTGGGTCGATCGCTTCCCGTATTTCCCCCAGACCATCTATACCGAGGAGCTGGCGATGCAGGACCACGAACGCGGCTGGTCCTTGCAGATCTCGGCGGGTGCCGGCGCCCAGGCCATTATCCACGGCGTATTTGGCCTGATGCCTCAGGATGACGGCAGCCTTGTGGTGCGCCCCCACTATAACAAGTCGCTCGACACAGCGACCTTGAAAGGGTATCGCTTCCGCGACCACCTCTACGACCTGCGCATGGATGCCAAGGCCTTTCAAGTCTTTCGCGACGGTGTCCCACTAGCCGAGGAGCGCCATGGCAAACACCTTGCCATCACCGAGCAGGGTAAAGTTCGGCGGGATCGGTCAGGGTCAGGTCTGGAAACAGGAAGATAGACTGACTGCTTTTGAGTTAAAACCGCATAACAAAAGGAGATAACATGCTGGATTCCTCCGAAATGAGAGCGAAGCACGGTCCGCGCGGCTGCAGACCCTCCCGAGAATTGCCAGCTCCGACCGTGTTCTGGTTGGCTTTGCTAGCATGTCCGCCGCTTCCTTATTCCACGGCGTTTGCCGATGAGCCGACCAATTTCGGCGCCTACTATACCAAGCTGGAGACGGGGAAAGCATGGGAAGAATACGCCCGGGTTGGACCTCATGCCGATATTGTCACGCGAGTTCCGGGTGCGCACGGCGAGCTTGTCTTCTGGCGTGGCAACAGCTATCTTAAAGGGGTCACCCATTAGGGCGGGTGTCAGTTAATGAGATTGTCATGTTGCCTGAAAAGGTCGGTCCCAGAACGGTGATCTATTGGGTTTGAGCGACGGGGTTGCGGCAGGGCAATCGGTTCGCGCGATGGCCAGACCGATTCGCATCCAGTTGTTACGACCGGTTTTCTCACCGTAATTTCTACCGTTGTGCCATCCCAAGCTTTCTGCCCAATTGCCACGCTCGAAGGCGAGCGTCCCCGCGAGCCCAAACATTGTCACCGCGGCAAGTAGATCACCAGAGACTGGAGTTCGGAGGGAGTCGCGCACTCGACCAAGACCGCCAAATCGTCAATCACCTGGCCAATTGGAAGGTCGTCTGGGATGGCGGTTACGCCCGGCATGCTCAGGCCCGCCTTCACGCGTTCGCAGGCATGCTTGGGAATCGTCCGCAAATCGTGGGTGGCGAGCAGCCGGTTTTCCCTGGCTGCCAATTCGAGCACCGCCGGATCATCGGCGCCTTTGAGTCCGACGGTGGCCGCCAACGTGTAATCAAAATGGGGAGCCGAACGCAGCCGCCCTCGCAGGATTGCGGTGGTTCAGGTTCTCATCAATGAGCAACGCCAGCCTGCCCAGCCCTCGCGCTCAAGCGACTGCTTGCGCGCGGCGCTGCCGGAGCCGCTCCCGCAGGCCGCGCGTGTCACCGCGACCTTCCACCTCGCCCCGGACCTCTTTGGCCGCCTGCGCCTGTGCGCTCAAGTAATTCTCTACCGCGCGGGAATGTTGCAGGTAATAGGCAATTACCGAGTAGAGGTGGTGCAAGAGGCGGAGGCGGTGCAAGCCGAGCAATTGAACAAACGGTTGGAGCGCGTGCTTGGTCGCTGGCGGAGGTTGGGGGGCTTGTCGTGCAAACCGCCCTGGGGTATGCTTAAGCCATGAAACGCGAAGACATCATCCGAGACATTCACGGGCTGGAGTCAGAACTGGCGGCCTTGGAGGATCAGTATGGCCTGCTGTCGTCCGACTTTTACCATTGCTATCGCGCCGGGGAACTGGAGCAAACCCGAGATTTCATTCGCTGGGCGGGCTACTACGAAGCGAAGCTGGAGCGGGAGACCCGTTACCGTCAATTGGTGTATGAGCACCTGCGGGAGTTGCGCCGACAATCGGGTCTGGGCGTGTTGGAACTCACTCCGGCGGGTGCATGAGCGCGCCTCTGGACGACATCGCCAGCTATAGCGGGTTTGTTTATGCGTTGCGCGAGCGGCACCCGTTCATAACTGGTTCGACGCTGACGCTGGCCCCCATTGGCGCAACGCTGGCCAAGCTGGAAGGGCGCATCGACTGTCAGAATGGGATTCATCTTGAGGTGTGGGAGCTGGTGGATTTCGCTGCGCGTAGCATTCGAACTTACAGCTACGAAGTCTATCGCGAAGAAGAGAAACTCTGTTGGTATGACCCGTGGGAACATCCTGAGATTCCCGCGCTGGCCACCACGTTTCCGCATCACAAGCATGTCCTGCCAAACTTGCGCGAACACCGCGTGCCCGCGCCGGGAATTGGCTTCCGTTCGCCCAATTTGGATGTCGTTTTGGAGGATGTGCGTCGGGAGCTACTTCAGCGGTCATAAAGTCTCTCACTTGGGACCAGCCAAGGTACACTGCCTGTAGGGGTCGGCCGGTTACTCTCATCACTCCTATTCCAGGTGTGGTGGTGACACCGAAACACCGAAACACTGAACTTCTTTGTGCTCTTTGTGTTCTTTGCGGTTAAACCAACTGCCGTTCTCAGGAGCTGTTTGCCGCCTGCAAATTGTAAGCGAAGCTTTCAATCTGCATATATGATTCTGCGTCTGCTTCAGAGCCGGGTTCAGCCGCCCCCCCCTGTCGGCGCTGCTCGATCAACTCAGCCGCATGAAGGAATGATTGCCCCCTGCTTATCCGGTTGCTTGTCGTAATTGCAAAGCCTTGAACCTAAATTCGGCAGTTGATTTAACCGCAAAGAACGCAAAGATCGCAAAGACAATTACACGGATTCCCCATATCCGTGTAATCCGTGGTTAACATCGGTTGCGGCTTTGCCTCTTGGCGTCTTTGCGTTAATCCAACTCCCGTTTCCAACCAGTTCACATATCGGCTACCCACAAGCGGTGGAGCTCGAATTGGCGGGCCAATTGGCGGACCAGAGCGTCTTCCGCCGCTTTCATCCTGCGGCGGTCCCGGTTGTTCACGTCGTCGTAGCCGAGTAGGTGCAACACGCCATGGACGACGTAGCGCACCAGTTCGCTCTGCCAGTTCGTGTGGAAACGGCGCGCCTGGGACACTGCCTCGTCCAGGCAGACAAAGATCTCACCGTGCAGAGCGGAAGGGCAGGCTTCTCGCTCGTCCCCGGTGCCATGAACCAACCCCTCTCCGGCCTTCTCCAGCCCCACTTCTTCGGCGTAGTCGAAAGTGATGACATCCGTGGAGCCTTGGTGCCGCAGGTAGGTCTCGTTCAGGCGAGTCATCTCAGGTTCGGCCACGACGTAAATGGCCAAGTCGAAGGCGCCATGAGGCCTGACTTCGTGAAGCAGTGCCCGCGTGATGCGTCGCAGCAGGCGCAAGTTCAGCCGTCGAGTAGTCTGGCGGTGGTGGAGTGGGTTTGTGCGCTGAGCAGTATCGAGGCAGTTGAACACTCCCTTTCCCCTCACCCTTAGGGAGAGGGAACGCGTTTCGGCCGGTTGGGATTGGTCACCGGGTGGGGAGCTTTTCCCAACGCCGGCGGCGGTGCTCCCTCTCTCCTGGGGAGCGGGGCGGGGTGAGGGGAAACAGGGCTCCCGACGGCGCAGGCTCGGCTTAGCCATGGGCCGGCTTGGTTCCTGCCGGTTCCTCCGCGCGGGGCGAATGCTCGCGCAGTTTGCCGCGGTGCTCTTCGTAGGCGGTGATGATGCGCTGCACGAGCGGATGCCGGACGACGTCCCGCTTGGAGAACTCGACAATGGCGATGCCCTCGATGTGCCGCAGCGCCCGGTGCGCTTCGATCAGGCCGGACTGCTTATGCACGGGCAGGTCAACCTGGGTTTCATCGCCGGTAATCACCGCTTTGGAATTGATGCCCAGCCGGGTGAGAAACATGAACATCTGTTCGGTGGTCGAGTTCTGCGCCTCGTCGAGAATGATGAACGCCTGATTCAGCGTGCGGCCGCGCATGTAGGCGAGCGGCGCGATCTCGATGACGCCGCGCTCGGTGTGCTTCTGGATCTCCTCGGTGGGCAGCATGTCGTGCAGGGCGTCGTGCAGCGGTCGCAGATACGGCAGGATCTTCTCGTAAAGGTCGCCCGGCAGGAAGCCGAGCGCCTCGCCGGCCTCGACCGCGGGTCGGGTCAGGATAATGCGCGCGACCTGGCCGGCCCGCAACGCGGCGAGCGCCATCGCCACCGCCAGGTAAGTCTTGCCCGTCCCGGCCGGGCCGACGCCGATGGTCACGTCATGGAGGCGAATCGCATCCAGGTATTTCTTCTGCCCGACCGTCTTGGCCGTCACGCCGGGTTTCTTGTCGGAGGTCTGGATGCGGTCGCTCATGATGTCCTTGAGCGTCGAGACGCCTTCGTGTTTGACGATGTTCAGGGCGTGGGAGAACTCCCGGCTCCGCACCGGGGTTCCCGCCTGGAGCGAATTCTCCAGCAGCAGGAACAGGTGCTTGGCGCGCCCCAGGGCGTCGGCCTCGCCTTCGAGCTTGATCCAGCCCTCGCGGGAGGTGGCCTTGACGCCCAGTTGATCCTCGATGGCCTGGAGGTTGCGCGGGTCGTTGTTAAAGAGCTGCTGGGCGACGCGGGCGCTTTCGAAATGAAGGGTTTCAGTGGGCATGGGTGCGGGCGGAGGCGTGATGCGTGATGCGTGAAACGTGAAACGTGAAGGGTGGTGCGTGATGCGTGAAACGTGATGCGTGAAACGCGAAGGGTGGTGCGGAGTCCGTGGTTGGCTTGGGGAAACTAATCACGGGTTCAGCGCGGCGCGGAGTTTGGCGGCCACCTCACGGAGCGCTTCGGGCACCACCACGGTGTTCGCCAGGATCGGCATGAAGTTCGTGTCGCCCAGCCAGCGGGGGACGATGTGTATATGCAGGTGCCCCAGAATGCCGGCGCCCGCGACCTTGCCGAGGTTGAGGCCGATGTTGAACCCGTCCGGCTTCATCACGCTCGTGAGCGCATTCTGACAGCGCCGCGTGAGCTTCATCAGGTCAGTGAGTTCCTCGTCGGTCAGCCCGTTCAGGTCAGGAGTCTGCCGGTAAGGCACAATCAAGAGATGCCCTCCGTTGTAGGGATAGGTATTGAGGACAGCAAAGCACGTGCGATCGCGCGCAATGACGTAATTGGCCTCGTCATCGTTGGACTGAGCGATCCGGGCGAAGAGGCTCTCTGGGCTCTCAGGCTTGGGTGCCAGGATGTATTCAATCCGCCACGGGGCGTGCAGTTGTTCCATGCGCCAACACTAGTCAGGCAGGCGGGGAATGTCAAAATACTCCGCCGGGGCCCAGGCCAGGGCTGCTCCAGAGTCCGGCCAGTTGAGGGAAGATCATGTTCTGCAGCCCTGAAATCCGAAGACCGAAGGCCGAAGCCCGAAAGAAGGCCGAAATCCGAATTCCGAGAATGGCCTGCTTCGATTGGCTGCTGCTCCGCCGGGGTGGCTGTCAATTAGGACCTCGGCCTTCGGGTTTCTTTCGGCCTTCGGTCTTCGGGTCTCGGGTTTGGAATGGCCCGGACCGACTTTAGAGCAGCCCTGGGCCCAAGCAAGGCGGCCGGACAGCCGTATGGCGCCAGCAGTTCTCATTTTGAGTAGAAACCAGGAAAGCAGAACGCAGAAATCAGAGACCATCCCGCGTGCTTCCCCATTTCTGCTTTCTGCTTTCCCGATTTCAGCTTTCTACGGTCGGTTCTTATCGGCGAGGCTGGGGTGCTCGGCCAGGTAGGCCCCCAGGAAACTGCGAATCCTTTTGAATTCCTCACCGGCCTGACGAGAAAGCTGAGTGGCGCTGGCGAGCTGTCCTTCGGAGGTCTGCAGTTCCAGCTCGCGCAATAGCGGCACCAGTCGCCGCATGCCGCAGGTGGCGCTGGAGCCCGCGCAGCTATGGGCCAGCCGGCGCACTTCCTGCGCCGCACCGGCCTGGACGGCGGCTTCGATTTGCCCTAATTGCTCTTCGGTCTGGCTCAAGTAAAGGAGTGCCAATTCGCGTAGGCTCTCCGGATCGCCATCCGTGAAATCCAGCAGCCGTGCCATGTTCACGGGATCGTCCTCCGGCGCTGCGGCAGCCAGGCTGGCCTGCCCAGGCGACCCCGCCGTCTCAGAGGGTTGGGAACCATTCTCCGCGGTAACTGCCGGTTCGGACCGGGCAGCCCCCTCGCCCCATCGCTCGACGGTTGCGCGCACCTCCTCCAGCCGCACTGGCTTGGCGATGTAATCGTCCATGCCCGCGGCCAGGCATTTTTCGCGGTCGCCATACATCGCGCTGGCGGTCATGGCGACGATAATCAACGGGGACTTGTAGTTTGTGAATCGGGATGGTTGCTTCTGGCGCTCGCGAATCTGGCGCGTGGCTTCCAGCCCGTCCATCTCGGGCATCATCACGTCCATGAAAATGAGATCGTAGGGTTGGCGGTCGAGTGCTGCCAGCGCTTCGAGCCCGTTGGCCGCCATGTCAGCCCGATACCCCATCTGTTGGAGCAGACGGAACGCGACCTTCTGATTAACAGCGTTGTCGTCGCACACCAATATGCGCAAAGGCAAACGGCGGGCCAGGGTGCCGTCCAGCTTGGCGCTGACGGGAGCCGTGGGGGCGGCGGCTTTGGCGCCGGACAACACCCGGCGCAGGAGTTCCTGGAGCTGGGCGGGCTTGATTGGTTTGGTCAGGCAGCCGGCGAAGCAAGCGCTGGCGAATTCCGGGCCTTCGGAGCGCACCCCTACCGACGTCAGCAGCACCAGCGGCAGGTTCTGGTTGGCCGGCAGCTTGCGGATTTCGCCTGCCAGCCTCAGGCCGTCCATGTCGGGCATGCGCATGTCCAGGACCGCCAGATCGAAGCTTTCGCCCGCCCGCAGCCATTCCAGGGCCTCGGCCCCGCTCCGGGCGTCGCGCGGGACCATGCCCCATTTCCGGCTCTGCGCAACCAGGATTCGGCGGTTGGTCGCATTGTCGTCCACGATCAGCAAACGCCGATCGGCCAATCGCGGTTCGGGTCCCTCGGGCGCGCCAGGTGGCGTCTCGGGTGCGGCTTCCAGCGGCACAGTGAAATGGAACGTCGAGCCCTTGTGCGGCACACTTTCGACCCACATCTTGCCGCCCATTAGCTCGACCAGGCGTTTGCTGATGGCCAGACCGAGGCCGGTGCCGCCGTAATGGCGCGCCGTCGAAGCTTCTGCCTGGCTGAAGGACTTGAACAACCGGGCCAGCCGGTCCACGGGGATGCCAATGCCGGTATCCCGCACCAGGAAATGGAATTGCCTGGGTTCCGGCCGCTGCTGGCCTGAATCCGGCGCCGCAAGGGCTTCCGCCCGGACCACGACCTCCCCCGTCGAGGTGAACTTGATTCCATTGCTAATCAGGTTGACGAGCACTTGCCGCAGCCGGGTCACATCGCCGCACATCCGCGCCGGAATGCCATCGTCTAGCTCGTAAGCGACATCCAGTTTCTTCTCCGCCGCCTTCGCCGCCAGGAGATCCAGCGCGTCTTCGATGCAAGCGCGCAAGTCAAAAGGCTGGCTCTCCAGTTCGAGCTTGCCGGCCTCGATCTTCGAGAAGTCCAGAATGTCGTTGATGATGGTGAGCAGGGATTCGCCGCTGGAATAGATCGTCTCGGCATAACCGTGCTGCTCGTGGGTCAACGGGGTTTCCAACAGCAAGCCGGCCATGGCGGTGATGCCGTTCATGGGGGTGCGGATTTCGTGGCTCATGTTGGCCAGGAACTCCGCTTTGGCGCGCACCGCCCCTTCCGCCGCCAGGCGCGCGGTCAGCAACTCACGGTTGGTCTGGGTCAGCTCGTCCTGGAGTTGTTTGGTGCGCAGCACCGCTCGCAGTCGTGCCCGCAGCTCAGCCGATTCAAACGGCTTGGTCAGGTAATCGACTGCTCCCAGCTCGAACCCTCGCAACTTGTCGGCCGTGCTGTTCCAGGCGGTAAGGACAATCACGGGGATGGTTTGCGTCTCGGGGCACTCCTTGAGCTGCCGCAGCAGCTCGAAGCCGTTGACCCCCGGCAATCCCAGGTCCAGCAGGATCAAATCGCACGGCTCTCCCCGTGCCATTTTGAGCCCCTCCGACGCATCCCCGGCGCTCGCCAGGGTAATGTGGTCGTCTTGCAGCAGGTCGGTGAGGACCTCCGCCATCCGGGGGTCATCTTCGACCAATAAGACGTGGGAAACCTGCAGATTCATAATCCGGGGAGCTCAATGGTTGTTGTTTACTCGGTCTAATCGGTAATGAGTTGTTCCGTAATAAGCACATTCAACACCAACCCGCGCATTAAACCAAAGTGATTCTTCAGCCGCTCGGGGCCTGTAGCGAAGGCGTCCCGGCCGGTGAGTTAGCTCATTATGGGCAAAAGTCAGGGGAAACCGTTGAAACGGTTGGACCGCAGCGGGGGCGTGGTTCACCCAACTGAAGTTGGGTGTTAATGAGAGGAAGACTCGGACTACGCTTGGCCCGTGAAGTCTTCTTGCTACTTCACTGGGCGGTTTCGGATTCGGGAACCGGGCTTAACGCCGAGACGCAGC
>CAIWJG010000951.1 GCA_903912925.1 uncultured Verrucomicrobia subdivision 3 bacterium
CGGCGTCCTTCGTCGAGGAAGATGCCCTTGAAGTTCATTTCGAGGGCCTGAGGATTCGTCGCTTTGCCCAGGGCTTCCTGCTCGCTGATCTTCCCCTTTTTCACCAGGTTGAAGAGGGCTTGGTTGAAATTGAGCATCCCATCGTCGAGGCCGGTCTCAATGGCCGCCGGCAGCTTATCCAGGCGGTTCTCCTCGATCAGCTTTTTGACGGTGGGGGTGTTAATCATGATCTCTAACGCGGGTGTCATGGAGCCGGACAGGGTAGCCACCATGCGCTGGCAAACGACGGCCTGCATGGTGCCGGCAAGCTGACGGCGAATCTGCTCGCGCTCGTCGGCCTTGAAGAAGTCCAGGATGCGGCTGATGGATTGCGAGGCGTTGGTGGTGTGCAGCGTGGATAAGACCAGGTGGCCGGTGTCGGCGGCGCTCATGGCGGAGGTAAAACTGACCGAATCACGCATTTCGCCGATCATGATGATGTCGGGGTCTTGCCGGAGGATGTGCTTGAGGGCGTGATGGAAAGACAAAGTGTCCAAGCCCACTTCGCGCTGCTCAATGACGCATTGGTTGTCTTCGAAGACATACTCGATGGGATCTTCGAGCGTGACGATGTGTTTCTTGAAGTTCGCGTTGATGTGCTCGAGCATGGCGGCGAGCGTGGTGGACTTGCCGCAGCCGGTCGAACCCGCCACCAGGACGATGCCGCGGGGCGATTCAGCGATCTTCTTAATCTGTTCGAGCAGGCCCAGTTCCTCGAAGCTGGGGACGTGGGTCTTGACATAACGCATCGCCAGGCACCACTGGCCGCGCTGCTGGAACAGGTTCGTGCGAAACCGGCCGATGCTGGGGACGAAATAGGAGAAATCCGCTTCGCGCTCTTGCTCGATGCGCTTGCTCAAATGGGCGGGTATGACTTGCTGGACGACGTTGTTCATCCACTCCTGAGCGGGAAACGGGCATTCGATGGCAATCAACTGCCGATTGATGCGGAAGACAACCGGGGTGCCGATCTTCAAGTGAACATCCGAAGCTCCGCCGTCAACTGCCGTCTTTAGAATCCGATGAAACATTTCCATAGCGCGCAGGGTAACGGCTAGCGGCAGGGAACCAAAGGCGAAAATGACCGCCCGGTGGGTTCAGCTTACGGCGCCGGGCACCAGAAGCGAAGGACACGCCGATCAACCAAAAGGGGCATACGCCATCGTGGAGAGGCGTGCCTGTGCCTGCTTCGAAAGTCCGGTGAAGACCATCGAGACGTGATAAGCGGTGTGCCGGTTGCCCGTGCAGGCGATGACGACTCCCGTGCAGTGGACCCTCCCGCCGCCGCCCGGAGACTGCAGCGTCAGCGTCATCTCGGCCCACTCGGAGAAGGGGGCGGAGCTTCGAAACTCAATGCCATTCTTGTGAATGATCACCGAGTCGGGGGAGAGGGACAACCGGGTTTGCCGTGCTTCGACAACAACTGCCGGGAACGAACCAGTGGTTTGAACTTTACGCGCGCTCATAGAGCCTCATCAGAATAACATGCTGCGCGAAATAGTCAAATTAGTCTGACCGAATAATACGGCAAGCCCTACCACTCAATCACCGCCGCGCCCCAGGTCAAACCGGCCCCGAAAACCACCAATAAGATCAAGTCGCCTCGCTGGATCTGCCCGGACGAAACGGCTTCATCGAGCGCAATGGCTACCGAAGCCGCGGAGGTGTTGCCATACTTCTGAACGTTGACGAAGAGTTGCTCGGGCCGGGCGCCGAGGCGTTCGCCCACCGCCTCGATGATGCGAAGGTTGGCCTGGTGAGGGATAATGCACTTAATGCGCGAGATATCGATTTCACAGCGGCGCAAGGCTTCTTCCGCGGCGGTTTGCATGGCCTGGACGGCGTTCTTGAAGGTCTCCTTGCCATCCATGCGCAGATAATGCAGGCCCGCAGCGACTGATTCCGCGCTCGCCGGACAGCGGCTGCCGCCCCCGGCCATGAACAGCAGGTCCGACTTTCGGCCATCGGCCCCCATGACCGCCGTGAGCAAGCCATGCGAGTTGGGGCGGTTCTGCAGCACCGCCGCGCCCGCGCCGTCGCCGAAAAGCACGCAAGTGTTGCGGTCCTTCCAGTCCACAATGGAGGAAAGCTTTTCCGCGCCGATGACCAGGACCGTGTCGTAGGTGCGCGACATGATGAACTGTTGCCCGATTTCGAGGCCATAGATGAATCCCGAACAAGCGGCTTCCAGATCAAAGGCAGCGGCACGGTGCGCGCCGATCTTCCGCTGCACCAGGCAGGCGGTCGAGGGGAAGGGCATGTCCGGCGTGGCCGTAGCGACAATGATGAGGTCAACCTGATCGGCCGTCACCCCGGCACGACGCATCGCGCACAGAGCAGCCTGCGTGGCCAGATCGGAAGTGAACTCATTCTTGGCGGCAATCCGGCGCTCTTTAATGCCGGTGCGGGTGGTGATCCACTCATCGGTGGTCTCGATCATCCGTGCCAAGTCCGCGTTGGTGAGGACTTTGGCAGGCACATACGAGCCCACGCCGCTGATGGAACAGGTGCGGCCCACAAAGTCGTGTTTGGCCCGCGGGTTCTTGAATCTTGTACTATGGGATGGACTCATGCTGGCTCCTGGCACCCGGCTCCTGACCACTGAACTGGCAGGGCAAAGCTAGTCTCGCGACAGCACCGTGGCGGCGACCGATTCGTCGGCAGCAAGCCGCTCGTTCGCGCGCGCGATTTCCCGGGCAATAGTTTGATTTACATGGTGCTGAATATTCTCGGTGGTGACCCGGATCGCGTTGGCAATCGCACGCTCCCGGGCGGAGCCGTGCGCTTTCATCACCGCGCCGTTGAAACCGAGCAAAGGCGCACCGCCGAAACCCTCGGGATCCATTCGCTTCTTAATGCTGCGGAAGGCGTTTTTCGCCAGCAAGGCGCCCAACTGGCGGCGGGGATTGGCGGTTAGCTCGCGTTTGAGGAACGAAAACATGGCGATGGCGAGGCTCTCGCAGGTCTTGAGCACGATGTTGCCGACGAACCCATCGCAAACGACCACATCCACACGGTTCGTGAACAGGTCATGCCCTTCGACGTTGCCGATGAAGTTCAAGTCTAGCTGCTTGCAAAGCCGAAAAGCTTCAAGGGTCAATTCATTACCTTTGGTGTCCTCGGTGCCAATGCTGAGGATGCCCACGCGGGGATTCTTGTAGCCGAGAATCTCCCGGGAGTAGATGCTGCCCATGATGGCAAAATGGGCCAGATGCAGGGGTTTGCACTCGATGTTGGCACCGGAATCCAGCAGCACAAACTCATTGTCCGGCGTGGGGATGACGGTGGCAATGGCACCCCGGTCAACGCCGGGAATCCGGCCGAGCTTGAACGTCGCCGCGGCGAAGATGCCGCCGGTATTACCGGGGGACACCACGGCATCAACTTTGCCATCGTGGGCCAACTCAACCGCCCGGGCGATGGAGCAATCCTTCTTCCGCCGGATCGCGGCAGCGGGCTTGTCCGCCATGGTCAGGACCTCGCTGGCGTGGACCACACGCACGCGGTGGTCCCGGAAGCCGCCCTGGGGCAGGGCAGCGTGGATCTCACTTCGGTGGCCGACGAGGTAGAGGGCGGTGATCCTCGGATCGGCTTGCAGCGCCCGTTTGGCACCCTCGATTACCACCCCGCAACCGTGGTCGCCACCCATGACATCCACTGCGATTCGCATAACCAAACCGGAAGCAGCGAAGCGCGCTCCGTGTTGGGGCCGGTTAGGCTCCCACGGTTACGGTGATCACCTGGCGCCCCTTGTAGTAGCCACAGGCGGGGCACACCCGGTGGGGCACGTACGGAACCGCACACTGCGGACACGAATTCAGTTGAGGCACGGACATAGTGCTGTTATACGCGCGGCGCATGCGTTGACGACTTCGCGACGGTTTTCGCTTAGGGACACCCATAATTATCTAAAGCTTCAGTTTGTTTAACTCGGCCCACGCCGGCGAACCCACTTCAGTCTTGCCGACACCGCTGGGGCTGCTTGCTGCGCCAACGGACGTTCCCGGCAAACCGCGACATTCCGGGTTACACAATGGATGTCGCGGAAACTCAAGTAGAATATCCTCCCGCACGTGCGGCGTCAAGTCCACGAAGTCGTTCGTCACGGTAACCGCATCCTCCCCCTGCAAGGGCAGATGGCAGGTCCAGCGTTCCAGTTCGAGGTGAAATTGGAATGGCTTGAGGCAGCGGACGCACTCGCATTCCAGGACCAGATGCAAACGGCCTTGCACGAGCAGGCTGTCCTCCAGTTCTTGAACCTCCAGATCATACTCCAGCGGGTGGCGGACCTGAATGACCTCATCGTGCAGGTCAAGCGTCAGCTCCTCGACGGGCAGGCTGCCTTTCAGTCGGATACTGTGCGTCTCCAGGTGACGCAGATTTATGGCTAGCGGCATAAAACCCCCGGCTAAGCCGGGTTGGGGCTGAACTTGGCCGCCAGGGCCGTCCGCACGTGGGCCGGCACAAACGAGCTAACGTCACCGCCCAGTTGCGCCATCTCCTTAACGATCCGCGAACTGAGAAACGTGTAAGTGTCCTTTGGCATCATAAAGATCGTCTCGATTCGTTCGTTCAATTTACGATTCATCAAAGCCATCTGGAATTCAAATTCAAAATCGGATACCGCGCGCAACCCCCGCACTACGGCCTGGGCGGAACGTCTTTCGACGTAGGCCACCAGCAGGCCATCGAAGGAATCGGCCTCGACGCTTGGCAGGTGCCGGACGGCGTGCCCTACCATCTGAACCCGTTCTTCAATAGTAAACAGCGGGTGTTTACTCTCGTTCTTGGCCACGGCCACGATCACCCGGTCGAAGAGCTTGGTCGCACGGTGCAGCACATCCAGATGGCCGTTGGTAATGGGGTCGAAACTTCCCGGATAAATGGCCGTGCGCATGGAATAAACCATAGCACCTTTGCCGCGGATGACGAGCAGGAAAAAGACCGGGATCCTGAACCGCGGCCCGGTAAGCTATCCGCCCGAGCGCTGGATGAAGCCTGTGACGGAGGTCGGGGCGCCGGCTGAAGCGTTGAAGAGCTCCGGTTCGAGCGGCGGGGCATCCGACCGACGCCAGGGCACTTCATAAGCCTTCACTGCCGCGCGGAACCCTTTGAGATCGCGCGGGGGCAACTCGACGCAGGTCGCCGCCAGCGCCGGGTCGTCCCGGAGCAGGTGCTGGTAAGTGGTTTGACCGATGAAGATGCGGCCCTGGCCCGAGGCGCTCTCCAGGCGGCTGGCGAGGTTTACTTCGCGGCCAAAGACCGTGTAATTCTGCATCTCGGCGGCGGAACCCATCAGGCCGACGGTGGCCATGCCCGTGTTGATGCCGCTGCCCAGGAGTAGAACCGCCAGCGGAGGTTTGGGGGGCAGACCCGCGGCAATGCGGGCCGGGTTCTCTAGCTCGCGCTTCTGGTTCTCGGCCGAGCGTTGCTGATTCAACTGATAGACGGCCCGCTGCGCTTCGATCGCCGCGCGGACACACCCCAGCGCGTGGTTGGGATTGGGCGTCGGCGCGCCCCAAAACGCCATGACGCAGTCGCCGATGAACTTATCCAGCGTGCCGTCCTGTTTGATCACGGTGTCGGCTATCAATCCCAGATAGAGATTGACCGTCTCGAGGGTTTCTCTCGCCTGCTCATCATAAGAAGCCTCGGCGGCTGGCTCCGCCAGGTTGTGCTTCCGCACATGTTCGGCGACTCGTTCCTGGCTGTTGTCGGTCAGTTCGGTAAACCCACGCACATCGGCAAAGAACACAGTGACTTCCCGCCGCGCGCCCCCGAGCGAGAGAGTCTCGGCGGCCAGCAACTCGTTCACGATCTTCGGTGAGACAATCTTCGAGAAGATGGACTTCACCCGGCGACGCTCGGCTTGCTCGAACACAACCCGCCAGGTGACCAGGCAGACGTGGGTCATAAGCAAAGCGCCGCTCACGGGCACGACCACTGGAAGCCAATATCGCGTCTGCACATAAAGGACGAAGCTAAACACCACGTAAACCACAACCAACAGGGCTACCAACGCCGAGGCGGCCAGAACTCGCAACTTCCAGGTCAAGAGAGCCGCCATGATGCCCAGCAGGACAGTCAGGGCCAATTCGACGACTAGTGGCGCTCGATGGATGAAGCGCCCGGTAAGGACCGAGTTTGCGACATTCCAGTACTCGCTTACCAGCAGGGTGTCCGACTTCAGCGGCGTAGCCCCCCGGTCGGCAAGATCACTGCCCGTGGCGCTTGAGCCGACCACTACCAATTTGCCCTGCCACCGGTTTTGGAGTTCATTCGTTTGCCCTTTCAGGCGCCAGTAGTCCTGCATCAGGAGCCCCTGGATGGATTCCTGCGTCAGTTGCGGGTGGTTGGGTGGCAGGCACCAGTCGATGTAGAAGTAGCCGTTGGCATCGACCGGAATGACGCGTTCCACACCGCCAGGGCCGCGGAGTGTGATGCGCCCCTGTGCGAGGTCAATCTCCGCTTTGGCCAAATCAAGACTCAGTCCTTGGGCGGCCAGGACGATGCCCATCTGCCACAGTCGTTCCTCCGTGAAGGGCTTCGCCTTGCGCGCCACGCCTGGAGGCAACTTGTCGCCGGCAAAGTCGGTCAGATCAAAATTGCCCGCCTGGTCGAGCGGCACCTTGATGTCGTCGGCGCCCGAACGAGGCAAAATCAACTGGCCGGATTCCACTCGGGCCAGGCGCAGGTCAACGCCGTATTCCGGATCCGCCTCGAGCTGCCGAAAAGCAAAATGCCATTTTCGGCTGATCCGAAACGCCTGCGCGCGGCGCAATTTGCCATCGAAAGAATCCTTATGCGCAGAGATGTCGCCCAAAGCCAGCGCGTTGGTCACGAATCCCAGCGGCGGAGTCAGGTCTTGCGGAACGGCGAGGATGACATTGCGAGCGTGCTGCAGTTGAAGGGCGAAGAAATCATCCGATTCCAGGAAACTATCGTCAGCCATACGTACCGAGGGATGATCCGGGCGCAGCCCATCGAAGATCACGTCGAAGGCGACTGCCCGGGCGCCTTGCGCTGTGAGTTCCTCTAGCAGTCGGCCATAAACCGATCGGGGCCAATAGAGGCCATATCCATAGCTGAGGCGATTGGTCCGCACAAAGGCTATGCTGGCGTCGTCCATGAAGACGAAGCCGAGATTCGTCGCGACAGTGGGCGAGTGCTTAAGCGCCCGCAGGGCGCGCATGTCGTAAGTCGTCCGCTCCAAGCCCTCCAGAAAATCCAAGCGCCACCATTGTATGAGGCCCACCAGGACGATGATGCCAACAGCAATAAGAACCGGAACGTGCTTGATGGGCTTAAGCTGCACCAGGCTCAAGTAAACAAAAAACCAGAGCAACACAAGGCTGCTCTGGTTTTGGAAACTGTAAGGCCGGACATCAGCCGGCCCTATTCTGCGCTAAGGGGAGATGGGCGGCGGCTCCGGAGGCTTAACATTAACTGTAACTGGGGGCGGGAGCGCTGCCCCGCCGCCCGAATTGTTACCCGCGCTTTGGGGGTTGCCCGGTGTCAAATAGTCCGTATTGACTGTTTGGTTCAGAACAGTTACTGGCTGCACCTGACTGCTAAGCCCCCTCTTGTCAATATCCGGCAGCGGCGTGAGCGTGCCTGTGCGGGCGTCAAACATCTGCAGGCCCATGATGACTTGGGTGAGCGTTGAGCCGTTGGGGCCGGCGTAAGCCAGCACGACCGAGCCCGACAGCACCTTGATCAGTCCCTCGGCGCTCATGTCGTAAACTGTCCCGCGAATACCGGCAACACCAATGGGCAACTTCACCTCATACTTCGAGGCGGCGGACATCTTCTTTACCGATCCACTGATATGGCCTGCTTTCAGATCGAGCTGCGTTTCGTTGACCACATCCGCCCCGGTTTGCACTTCGGTCAGCTTGTCAATGCCCATGAGCGTATTGTCCCACATCCGCACGATATTCTGCTCTGCCGTGGGTTGGTAGGTTATTATGTCGCTCACCACCGGTCGGACAGTCACCGCAACGGCTGCCCCCAGGAGTAAATCGACCCGGGAATTGCCGGCAGTTTGAATAACGGTCCCCTGCCTGATAACGTCGCCGTATTTGAGTGGCCGCCACTCACCGCTGCCAATCTTATACTGCGCGGCGCCCTTAAGGCGGATAACCTTCGCGGCTATTTGGTCCGTCGACTGGGCGGCGAGAGTGGAAACCATGGTCAACGCTACCCCACATGCTATTAAGCTGTTCAGTATCCTACGAGTTTCTTTCATATTTGCTCCTAATCAGTGACACTGCATTAATTTCAGCGTAATTCTAGGTTCCCCCCGGCTTTTGTCAACGGAATATTTCAACTTATTTTACCTGGAATTGCGTTTACTGCCTGTCTTGGACAGCAGGATTCAGGCCGTTGTGCCTCCTAATGCGGCAAGAAGTTGATTTTGGCGCTGATTTCGTTGGTTGCCGCCTCCAGCATTCTGCTGTTTATGATCTGTAAATAGCTGCCGGCGATGTCGTTGTTTTGCCATTGGATGTGAAGGGATCGCTCGAACCAGCTCTTGGCGGCGGCAAAATCCCCAGATTGGACGTAATGGAGCCCGATATGAGCCGCCATTGTGTAGTTGTTCGGGTCCAACTCGTCCGCCTGCTGAAAATACGACGCCGACTTGTCAGACCGCTCCAGCCAGTCCAGGCACCAGCCATAGCCAGCCCACGGACCCGGGGAGAAATATACCCCCCATGAATTCAACTTCATGCTGCGGTCAAACCATTCCATGGCCCGTTCTGCCAGTTGTAAATAGTTGGCGCCCCCCTCCGAGCTTTGGATGCGGAAGGCTTCGCCGATGGCGCAAGCGGTGTTCGCGTTCATGGGGTCGGCTGCGAAGGCCTTCTCCAAGCAGGCTGCCTGTGCTGGGGAGAAGGCGGGCGAACCGGCAGCCCGATTCAACCAAACATATTCGGTCGCGTGATGCCACTCTTGGTGCCCGAGGTAAGCTACGCCGGCGAGCAGCACGACGCTGGTCACCAATTTGCCCCAGGTTCTGACGGTGACCCAATATCGTTCGGTGGCGAAGCGCAGACAACTGCTCACCAGCGCCATCAACACAATGGCCAGAATCGCGTTGGCCGGGATATGCATGTTAAAATCCACCACCGAGTGTGCCAGAATGGCGGCCAACCCGATCGATCCGCCAATGACCAAGGCGAATTTGTTGCTGCCCCGGTCTGGCCCGAGATCCCGCGGGCTGTTGCGCACAGCGGGCCAGGTTTTTAGGATTCCCAGGCCCAGCAAGACCCAGGCGGAAGCTACCAGGGTCGTGCCCACCACACCCCATTCGGCCAGGACGTTGAGATAATCGTTGTGCGCCCAGTGGGGCCGCAACTGGATTTCCACCGGCCGAAACTGGCGGAACCGGTAGTCGTAATGGGCGGGGCCCACCCCCCACCAGACATTCTGCTGCCAGACCTGGATGGCGGCTCGCCAGAGCATGAAGCGGGTGTCGGTTTCGACCTGGCTAGCCCCTTCGACCATCTGCGTGAAGCGTAACCGCACCTGTAGGCTCTTGGGCAGGAAGTAAGCACCTGCCGCCAGGAGGACCAGCAACAACACCAAGGATGGCAGGCGGTACTTCCGGTGCAGGAGCATCACGCCAAAGAACAGCAACATCGCCAGCCCCGTCGAGGCATAAGTTCCGCGTGAAACTGTAACCGCGATGCCCGCCAGGATTACCAGCGAGGCGTAGCCCAGGAAGATTTTGACCACCGGCTTCAGCCGGCTGGTCAAAGTGTAGGCCAGGCCAAGCGGCAGCAGCATTTCCAGAAATCCACCCAGGTGGTTCCGTGAAGTGAAGGTGCCCGAGGCTCCGAAATCATTGCGCACCGTGATATTCCACACCCGATGCGAGTGGGTGAGGAATTGATAAAGCGCATAGAATGAAATGGCCATCGCCACAAAAACCAGCGTGCAACTGATGATCTGGATTGTCTCCTGCCGATACAGATTGTTGAGGACCGCGAGAAACAGGCAGGCATAGACCAGGATGTGGATCAGCTCCTGCCGGGCAACGTATTCGATGTCCGCGGTCAGATACCGGCCGATGGCGTAGAGCGTGAAAGCCACCACGGCCCAGCAGATCGGCGGCCACAGCAGCCGCGGCCGCGCGTCGAGCCAAAGGCGTGCCACCCACAGCACCAACACGCCCAGCGTCAATCCCTGTATGATCAGAAACGGCAGCGCCCGCACCGCGCCCGTCGCCAGCGGGCCCGAGATCAGGATTGCGAGCACGAGGGCGAGGATCCCCCGTTCACACCAGCGATCCAGCGCCTCGCGGTTCATCAGCCCTTGGGCAGGAACTCTCGCGGGTCGGTGATCTTACCTGTCAAGGCGCTCGCCGCCACCGTTGCCGGGGAGGCGAGGAAGACCTGTGAATCTTTGTGGCCCATGCGGCCGGGGAAATTACGGTTGGTGGCGCTGATGCATTTCAGCGGCGCGTTCATCCGGCCGAACGTGTCCACCGGGCCGCCGAGGCACGCCGCGCAACCGGCGTTCTCGGTCATCTGCACCCCGGCTTCAGTGAGGACCTGCCAGACGGTCTTGTCGCCCCATCGCGCGCTCTGCAAATCATGCACAATCTCCGGGGTCGCCGGTACGCCAAAGGTGTCGATAACGACCCGCCGGCCTCGCAGCACGGCCGCGAATTCAAGAAAGTCGCTCGTCTTGCCGCCGGTGCAGGAGCCCACGTAGGCCCGGTCGAGCTTGATGCTGCCAAGTTCCTTGGCGAGCTTGCGCTGGCCGGGATTGGGATGGCAGGCGACGGTCGGCTCCAGTTTGCCGAGGTCCACCACAAGTTCGTAAACGAACTTCTCGTCCTTGTCGCGTGCGACCGGTTCGTAGGCCGCTTTGGTCCCGTTGAGCTTGCAGCGGTAATCCACGTATGCCTGCGTCTGCGCGTCAAATTCAAATATGCCGTTCTTGCCGCCGGCTTCGATGGCCATGTTAGCGATGGTCATGCGGTCATCCATGCTCAAGTTTGCCACCCCGGGGCCGTCAAACTGCATCGCGCGGTAGGTCGCGCCGTCGAAACCAATCTCGCCGATACAATGCAGGATGATATCCTTGGCCATCACCCCCGGCTGCAATTTGCCTTCCAGCCGAAAATGCATGGTCTCTGGCACCTTGAGCAGCAGCTTGCCGGTGCCCATAACAAACCCCGCATCGGTATTGCCGATGCCGGTGGCAAACTCGTTGAACGCGCCCGCCATGCAGGTATGCGAGTCGGTTCCGAACAAGACCTCGCCTGGCCGCGTATGGCCCTTTTGTGTCAGCGCCGTGTGGCACACGCCCGCGTAATGCGCTCCGTGCTGCCGCTTAAGCGAACCTCGGCTGGGGTCGAACACCCAATGGCCGCTCGGGTCGTCGATCACGTCGTAGAAATAACCGATGCCCTGCTCCCGGACGAAGTCGCGCAGGATGTCAACGTTGCGGTTCGACTTGGAGTCGGCCGTAAAGATGTAGTGGTCGGGGATAATGACCACCTTATTCGGGTCCCATACCTTCGCGGTTTGGCCAAACTCACGCTTGAAGACCCCGATCGTGCCTGGCCCGCAGACATCGTGCGTCATCAGGATATCGGCCTGGACCCACACATTGTCGCCAGCCTGAACCCGGGCTTTGCCAGCCGCCCGGGCAAGAATCGTTTCTGTCAAAGTCATAGACCACGGCAAGCTACCCGACCGGCAACCTGACTTCAATACGCAAACCGGCGCCGCTACGCAAACCGCCACGGCCAGTGACAAAGTCGGGGGTAATGACTCCAATCTGAAGCTGTAGGAGACGACGTAAGGAGTCTCTAATCAGCACGTTCCAAAAAAGCCCAGGTTTGGGCGGCAGGCCAGGAGGTCAGAGGCTCCTGACGTCGTCTCCTACCATGACTTGCGAGGCCTTTGTCACTAGCCGTGCGCAAACCGTGCCGCCCGCCAGAGAGCGGCGCGGCTTTCGGGCGTGCTCTTGCGGCCGGGCTGGGTTATGTTCCGTGGCGATATGTTTATCCTGAACCCCCTGAGAGCGCGTCGGCCAGCATTGCGGTCTGCTTACATGCGATGTTTCGGCCCCGGCCTCCTGCTCATTGCCGCCTTGGCTGCCGGCTGTTCTTCCTCGTCCACGAAGGCTGTTCGTGCCAGCACGTTCCAAGTCATGCCCACCCCGGCGATCCCCCTGTTTCTCAACGGTCCGATGGCCTTGCTGTTGACCAATGCGGACGAGTTCCGCGCCCGGGTCGTGTTCGAAAGCGCGGCGCCTTCCGGGGCAACCCAAACGACTGCCGGCGAACTCATGGTCCGGGGTCACAAACTCTTGTTTGCCCCCGAGCCAACTGTCGTTGCCAAGCATCAGCCTCGCTCGGAGGACACTGCTTTCATCTGGGACGTGAACGAGAGCCGCGGCTACCTGCTGAACGACCCCTTGCAGGCTTATGCGCCCATATCTTCCAGCCGCCAATTCACCAATGTCACCGCCGGCGCCGCCCTTAACCCCGCCGCGCCCGAGAAAATTGCCGGGCATCTTTGCCAGGCGACCGAGGTCACCGTCACGGCGAGCGACGGTGTGGTAACGGTCTTCCGGGTCTGGCGGGCAACGGATCTGAAGCAGCTCCCTGTCCGCATTCAATGCCCCTCCGGCGGCGTCCCGCTTACCCTCACGTTGTCAAAGGTCAGACTCGGGGCTGTCCCCAATGATCTGTTTCTGCCGCCGAATGGTTTTACCAAGTACGAAAGCCCAGAGGCGCTGATGACCGAGATGGCCTTGCGGCGGGTGAGCCTCAGCCGCAAGCAATTCTACAATACCCCGGATATTGCTGAACCGTCAAACCAGCTCAACCGTGCGCCCACCCGGTCCAACTAACCTGCACTCTAAGACTTCTTCACGCTCGTTCTAACCTTCAGCCACTCGAAGTCAGTGACTGGGGCGGCGGGGAACTTATCGATCCGCCTTCTCGTGACGGGACGGACGGTAGCGGGCACCACCCAGCGGTGCAGTTCCAGGTGACCGTCGGCAAAGGAGAAGTTCGCCCCGCCGTTATGGTACGACCCCGGCACATTGCCCCACGCATTGTCGTCCAACCGGTTCACGAAGAAGCCGTCGTTCAGCGTGTCGGCCTGCTCGTCCAGAAACACAAAGATACCCGACGGACTCCGCACCTCGGCATTCTTGAAGAACTGCACGTAGCGGGCGTTGAAGTAGTTAGTGAGCTCCCCGGGATCGCCCACCATGGCGTTCATGGACATGCTGCGGCTGCGTGGGCCATTGGGCGCCGGTTCCCGATCCGCCGGGCATTTGTAAATCCTGGTGGACCCGCTGGCATAAGGCCCGAGCAAGGAGTTGGCCAGAAGGAGCAGGTTGGTGTTGTCGTCGCTGCTCTCCCAATCCTCCACGTTGTTGGCCCAGTTGTCCCGGCGGTCGAGCGTTTCCTTAACGCCGTGGTTGTTCACCAGCCAGTCCCCGTTGTCCTCGGCGTACATGATCCATGCCAGCGTCAGTTGCTGAATATTCTTGGAGCAGGTTACCGCCTCCGCCTTGGCCTTGGATTTCGCCAGGGCCGGGAGGAGCAGGGCCGCCAGGATGGCGATGATGGCAATAACGACCAGCAGCTCGATCAAGGTGAAGGCGGGCGGGGAGAGGCGAAATCCGAGATCCGAAGCCCGCAGGGAATCCATTGGAATGGAATCCATATCGGTCTTCGCTGACGTCGCCATTGACTTGTCTGCGTTCATAGAAAGGGGCCGCTAGAAGCGTAGGCAGGTGTCTTCGGGCTTCCACCCCGTCAGCGGTATCAGCTCATCAGCGCCATCTGCTTGGGGGTGAGGAGCCACTCCAGCGTCGCGCAGCGGCCAGGCTGCAGCGATTCGGTCGAGAGCTTGCACAAACCGCCCTTCTTCATCACCACCGCGAAACTCGCACCGCCGGAAACCAGCAGCGAAATCAAACTACTCAAGGAAGGCTCGTGCCCGACCACCAGCACGCTCTCAGGAGAAGGCTGCAAGTGGTTGAGCAGCTCCACTAGCTTCTTCATGCTGCCGCCGGGGGTGAGGCTGTCGGAGAGCTCCAGCCTCTTGCGCTCCTTCAGGGCCTCGGCGATGACCTCTGCCGTCTGCCGCGCGCGCAGGTAGGGGCTGGAGAGAATGAGGTCGAAGGACAGTTCGAGTGCTGCCATGGCGGCGGCGACCTGCCGCAGCTTGCGCTTGCCTTCGGGCGTGAGTGGCCGGTCGGCATCCTTCGCAAACTCATGGGCAGCCGGGTCGGTAGCGATGCCGTGCCGCAGAATGTAGAGATTCATCGTCAGTGCTTTCGCTTGGGCGATGCGAACGGCGAGGACGCAAGCCGGACCCTCGGATACTTGGCCTTGCCGTCAACCGCCTTGCGCCGCGGGTTCTTTTCCGGCTGGGCCAGCGCCATAAACTGGAACTGGCTGCGGCTCGGTTCGCCGCCTGGGACCGGGGCCACGCGCCGGTACAACCCGTCCGCGTGCAGAAACCGGGCCTTGCAATTGTCCGCCAGGGAAATCGCCAGCACTTCGCTGATCAGCCGCTCGCGCAGCACGCCATCCTCCACCGGAATGGCCAGCTCGATGCGCCGGAAGAAGTTACGCGGCATCCAGTCCGCGCTGCTGATAAAGAGCTGCGGCTGGCAGGCGTTCTCGAAATAGTAGATGCGGCTGTGCTCCAGGAACCGGTCCACGATGCTTCGCACCGTGATGTTCTCGCTCAGGCCCTTGAGGCCCGGCCGCAGACAGCAAATGCCGCGCACAATCAAATCCACCTTCACCCCCGCCGCCGCCGCCCGATACAGCGCCTCGATCACCTGGCGGTCGGCCAGCGAATTGATCTTGAGGATGATGCGCGCAGGCAGCCCCACCAGGGCGTTGGCCGCTTCGCGCTCGATCAGGCCCAGCAATCGGACATGCAGTTCGAACGGCGCCACCACCAGCCGGCGCAGGCTCTGATACTGGCAGATGCCGGTCAGGAGATTGAAGAAGTTGGTGACATCCTCGCCGAGCTCCGGGCGGCACGTCAGGATCCCGAGGTCGGTGTATTGCCTCGCCGTGGTGGGGTTGTAATTGCCCGTCGCCAGGTGCATGTAGCGGCGGATATGGTGACCCTCCCGCCGCACCACCAGACAGCTCTTGGCGTGAATCTTGTACCCCACCAGCCCATAGACCACATGCACGCCCGCCTCTTCAAGCTGCCGCGCCCAAAGGATGTTGTTCGCCTCATCGAACCGCGCCCGCAGCTCCACCACCGCCGTCACCTGTTTGCCGTTCCGGACCGCGTTCTCCAGCGCGCCGATGATGCGCCGGTCGCCGCCCGTGCGGTAAAGCGTCTGTTTGATCGCCAGCACATCCGGGTCCGACGCCGCCAGCTCCAGGAATTCCACCACACTGTTGAAGCTGTCATACGGGTGATGCAGCAAGATGTCCCGCTCGCGAATGGCGGCAAACAAGTCCGGCCGCTGCCCCAGGCAAGCGGCCACCGGTGCTACGAACGGCAGATCGCGCAGCTCCGGCGAATGATCCCCCTCGGTCAGAGCCATGAGCCGCGTCGGGTTCAGCGGCCCTTCAATGAGATAAAGGTCCTCGGCGGTCAGCCGCAATGTCTTGAGCAGCGGCTCGCGCACGCCCGGCGGGCACTGATGATCAATCTCCAGCCGCACCGCGTCTCCCTTGCGGCGGTTGTGCAGTTCGTTCTCGACCGCCTTGAGCAGGTTCGCCGTCTCCTCCTCGTCAATGTAGAGCTCGCTGTTACGCGTCACGCGGAAAGGCCAGTAGCCCAGCAGCTTCGTGCCGGGGAACAGATCGGCCAGGTAATGTCCGATCATCCGGTCGAGATAGACGTAATCCTGCCGCCCATCCGTGCGCGGCAGCTTCACGATGCGCGGCAGGTTGCGCGGGATCTGCACCACGGCGCTGTGCTTGAGCACCTCCCGGTTTCGCGCCATCTCCAGCCGCACGATGAGGTTCAGTGACTTATTCAGCAACTGCGGGAACGGGTGCGCCGGGTCAATCGCCAGCGGCGTCAGCACCGGCCGGACCTGCGTATGGTAATAATCCTCCACCCAAGTGCGGTCGGCCTCGTCCAGCTCCGCAATCTCCAGCAGCCGGATGCCGTTGGCCGCCAGCGTCGGCACCAGCTCCTCGCGCCAGCAGGCATACTGTTGCTCCACCATGCGGCGCACCCGCTTGACGATCGCACGGAGAGTTTCGGTCGCCGTCAAACCGTCCATCGTGCGCTCCGCCAACTCGCCCTCGACTTGCTGCTTAAGGCCCGCCACGCGCACCTCGAAGAATTCATCCAGATTCGAGCCAACGATGCAGAAGAACTTCACTCGCTCCAGCAGCGGGTGTTGCGGGTCGAGCGCTTCCTCCAGCACCCGGTGATTGAACTCGATCCAGCTCAGTTCCCGATTGATGAAATGAGCCGGCCCGAAAGTAATCGTTTTGGTTTTGGATTCCACTACGGCCACCAGGGTAGCCGCCCGCCGGTGGTTTGGAAAGTTACAAAGCGCCGGTGGCGCGGATGGGCCACGGCGAGTGACAAAGTCCTCGCCAATCATGGTAGGAGACGACGTCAGGAGTCGCTGACCTCGCCGGCCGCCCAAACCCGGGCTTTCTTGGAACGTGCTTTCCTTCGGGTTTCGGGTTTCGGGTTACGGGTTTCGGATAGGCATCCCGCCACCCTCGAGTCCTGCTTGAGCCGGAGTGCGCCCGTCCCCGGGCGTAGCAATATCCGCTGGTAATAGCGCCTTGAGATCTCATGGCTGCAGTGGCCCAGGGCCCGGGCGGCGCGGGAAAAAGCGGGCAATTCCTATGGAGATCCTATGGAGATCCTATGGAGTACCTATGGAGCAACACGCAACCAACAAGCTAGCAAGACGCCAGCAACACGCGTACATCACGCCTGCCACAAGCTCTCCCGGGCGTTGCCCGTATGCGCTCGGCACGTGCGCCTCTCACCTCAGTTCCCCCTCACCCCGGCCCGATGGAAGATCCGAAATCCGAAAACCGAAATCCGAAGGGCGAACATTAGCCTACGGGTCGCGCCATCGCCGCCGATCAAGGGAAGAATCGAGCTGCGGAAGGGCAGCAATTCTCATTATGGGCAAAAGTCAGGGGAAACCGTTTCAACAGGTTTCTTCTCGGGGTAGTTGATTAGACACTCAAACGCTACCGGAAGCGGAAATCCAATTTGAAATTGTAGAGCCAGGGAATCCGCGGATCGACCTTCTCCTGTTCGAGTTGCTTGGGCAGGTTTTCGAAATGCCGCTTCCACTCGGCAGCCCCGGGAGCGTTATAGTAGGTTACGATGATTGTGTCGGCCTCGACTCGGAGGTCGCCTTCCAAGCCGGCAAAGAAATCGCGGGCAAAATGGGGCGAATCCCATTGCTGGCAGGGTGCGCCCAAGCGCTGGCGTAATTGGTGGATGAGGGCCTGGGCAAGCAAGGCCAGGCTCATCTGAGCCAAACGGATGTGGAGGTTGAGCGTGCCGGCGCGTTTCCAGCCCAGGTCTTGGTCGAACCGGAAGAACTCTTCAATATGCCAGCGATCTGGAAAGTCGCAGGTCAAGGCAGGCACTTCGGCGCGTTGGGCCGTGCAAGCGAACCCTTTGAAATGATAATGGTCAGGGTCTTCGCCCGTGCGTTGCACGAAACGGTAACAAGGCTCAGCGAGCGTGCTGCCTACGGGTTGGAAGGTTTCAACGGTCGTAGCAAAACCGGCCCAGTGCCGGGTAAAAAGCTCGGGCGCAATCTTGCCGTAATGCTGGCGGAGAGCTTTGGTGGAGCGCAGAGGAACCAACAGATCAAAAGGAGTGTCGCGGCGAACCAGGTCCAGCAGTTCGGTGCTAAAGTGCTCGACATCGGCGACGATGAGCGGGGCGGAGCCAGCGGTGGAGCCGAGGATGGCTTGCGCCATTTGCAGCAGTTGCGCGGTGGCCGTGGCAATGGTTTGAGCGCTGCTGGCGTGGGTTAGGCAAAGCGGCTGAGAGGTTTGGGCGTCCAGCAGGAAAAAGCTCTGCGCTTGTTTACTGGCCGGCTGGCTGGCCGAGGGGCGTCGGGCCACCATTTCGCGTTTGGAATAGCTGATTTGACGATGGGGATCCAACGCCAGCACTTGAGCGGGGAAAGCGCCGCTGGCGCGGCGCAATTGGCCCAAGCGGATTTGCAATTGATGGGCTTGCTCCATCGTAGGGGCTTGCAGCAGCTCGTGAATGGCGCGGTCGGTCGGCAGAAACGGCAGCCCGGTCGCCAACTCAAAGCCCTTATGCCGCAGGGAGCGGCTATAGCGCAGAGAGGGGCGGCAGAGGGCCGCTTCGTGAACCAAGTGCAAACCCAAACGCGGAGCCAGCGTCTGGCCCGTCAGATCACCCGACCAGGTGCGCAGCAGATCCCATGTGCCCAGGCGCAGGTGTTCCGGCACCAGGAGAAAAATCCCCAGCAAGGTGCCGGAGACCTTATCGGCCAGCAGTTGACGAACCCCCCGCTCGACGCTGAGCGGGTCGCCGTGGGCCAGGCGCTCGTGCTTTCGGGTGCTTTGAACGGATAGTTTGGGAACGGGCTCTTTCCGGGTCGGGTTGAAGGCGTAGAGTTTTTTTTTGCAGGCCGTAATCGGCGATGATACGGCGAACGGAGCGAAGGCTGATGGAGAAGTGGGTTTGTCGCAGCTTCTGCGCCACGACCTCGGCCGAAGCATCGGTATCCAAGAAGATATAGCGTAAGACCTGCCGCACCACCTGCTCGGTGCGGCGGTAGTTGGATTTGGGTCCGGTTTTCTTGGGCTGCAGGGCGGCCAGGCCGTCGTGTTGGAAGGCCGCCAGCAATTGATAATAGCGCTGGCGGCAGTAGCCATATTTTTGGACCACGGTGACAATATTCTCCTGGAGGCATTGGCCTTCAAGGAGCATGAGGAAACGGCGGGCCAATTTATCGTCGGGAGCGATGGCGAGGGAGCCGGCAGGGCCGGTGAG
>CAIWJG010000952.1 GCA_903912925.1 uncultured Verrucomicrobia subdivision 3 bacterium
ACGCTCGCCCTCCCCAACATCCAGGTGAACAAATGCCCGGGCCGATTCGTCATACGTGTGGAAAAATAAGACACTGAACAAGCCTGACTGATGCACGCGCAACGAGAACCTGAACTACGCTCGCCGGGACAGAACCGCCCAGCTTTCACGCTCATCGAACTTCTGGTGGTCATCGCGATCATCGCGATTCTGGCCGCGCTGCTGCTCCCCGCGCTAGCGAAGGCTAAGCAGAAGGCGCAGGCGATTCGGTGTGTTTCGCAGTTGCGTCAGTGCAACGTGGCGATGCAGCTCTATCTGCCGGATTACGATGACAAGCTGTTTTGGGGCGATCCGCGCTCGCCGACGATTTCCACTGAGGGGATGGATTGGTTTGTGTGGGCGGGGCGCACCAATAATAACATTTATTCCGGGCAGGAGAACCTGTTCAATCGCATTGACCGCCCCCTGAACCATTACGGGCTTACTTTCGAGGTCGTGACCTGCCCGCTCGACCAGGGCCGAACTTCAAGCCAGCCCAACAAGAACTTCGAATGGGTGGGCAATTCGTACCTGTTCAATTGTGCCGGGCTGCCACCCATGACGACTGGGGGCCTCGACGGGCGACGGGCAACCAGCGTGACTCAACCGGCCGAGACTGTGCTGTTCGCCGATTGCATTCTGGCGGAGCCCGGCGAGCCCTACGGCTGGCACGCGATCAAACCCGCCGGTAACGTGGCCGCCATGGATGGCCACGTTGAACGCAAAACGGCCATCACCGTAACGAACATGTTCTGGTGACTGGTCAGCGCGCCACCAAGGGTTCGGGCCGGGGACAATCGTCAATGAACTTGAGAGCTTCGGTGATCAGGATGTCGCCGGTACGTTCGCCCAGGCTGGTCTGCGAGACATAGGAATAGCGCTTGAAGCTGTTGAAGTCTTCCTTGGTCAGCATGTAGCCAAGCGCATCGTTGGTCAGGCCGAAGAGCAGATTCTTCTCGCCGTGCATCTTGCGCTTGAGGTAGTAACCGATGTTGGGCAGGGCCTCGCCTGGGATGGTGAGGATTTGGGCGTTGCCCAGGTTGATGACATTCATTTGGGTGGTGAGGTTCGTCATCGTTCCGCCGGGGCCGCCGGGCAGAGTCTTTAGCATCATGCGGAACATCGGGGAATCCACCGGCAGCGTCAACGGGCGCGCAGCGCAATAGAGCTTGGGCGAGGGCTGCTCCGGCGCGTCGCTGATAATGCGCAGGGCTTCGTCGGCCAGCAGATTGCCGATGCGCTGGCACTCTTCCCAAGTCTGGACATCCTTGCCGTCCGCTTGCCGGTTGTCGGCGGTGACCATCCCCCCCTGGGCGCTATTCATGAAGATCCCCGTGCCGCCACCTTTCTCGGCCAGGCGATCATAAAGGGGGCCGATCAAATCCGGGCTGCAAATACCGAGCTCGTTCCCCAGCACCTCGGGGTGAATTGCGTAGTTGACCAGCGTGGCGATGGGTTTGCCGGAGGCGTCCAGCGCCTGGATGACATTGCAGCGCGGATCGTACAACTGGGGCGCGTAGTAATTGTAGGCAATCTTCCCTTTGGCCTCGCCGGTGGCGATCTTGAGCCGCACCGGCTGGAGGTGCGCGGCGGCCTCATGGAGCGCCTCCACCATTCGGGCGCAAACCAGCTCCATATACTTTTCACTGCGCCCAGTCTTACCGGTGAAGTCCTTGAAGCCATAACAATCCGGCGCGCTGTGCGTGTGCGTGACGCCAATCAAGATGTTCTGCGCCGGGATTCCCTTGACGGCGGCGCGGACCTGGTTGCCCAGCGTGGAAGGAAAGCCCAGGAAGTCCGCGCTGACAATTCCCACGATCGTCCCCTCTTGCTCCAGCACCAGAGCCCGCACGGTCAGGTCGCCTTGCATCCGGGTAGCCTTATGGCCCGCGCCTATTCCCCCGCTGAGCGGCAGCAGCGGGTCCGGGTTGACGTTGCGGACGGCGATCCCGGCGCGCAGGCCCGCAAAGGCATTAAGGTGAGAGACAACGAGTAACAGGAGCAACGTAAGTAGTTTCGAATTCATAGCCTAAAGTCCCAGAATACACTGGCCGCCCATACTGGCAAGCAGCGTCTGTCAGCAATTCTCATTATGGGCGCATTCGCGAGTTCCTGGTAAAGTGATGTAATCGTGTGGGGGGAGGATGGAGCACAGCTTCATTTTGTTCGGGACTACCATCGCGGCCTCTAGTACAAGGTGCGG
>CAIWJG010000953.1 GCA_903912925.1 uncultured Verrucomicrobia subdivision 3 bacterium
GCGGGGGGTGACAGGGCCATAATGAGAACTGCTGAAGCGAGAGAGTCGAACCTTGACAAAGGGCCAAGGAATGCAAGAGCCTCATGCGCATGGCAACGATTCCAAACGAATTCAGCGGTGTGACCGCTCTAACCAAAGCCAACGTTTATTTCGAAGGTAAGGTGGTCAGTCATACCCTGCTCTTCCCCGATGGGAGCAAGAAGACTCTCGGCCTGATCTACCCGGGCCAATATCACTTCGGCACGGATAAGGCCGAGCGCATGGAACTGACGTCGGGCCAGTGCGCCATCAAATTAGATGGCGCCGGCACCTCGGCGACTTACTGTGCCGGCCAGGCATTTGATGTGCCCGCCAAGTCCGGCTTCGACATCGAGGTCAAGTCCGGCATTTGCGAATATATCTGTTCTTACTTGGGTTGAAGCGGTTGGCCGGCGAGAGGGCTCTGGGGCGCGGCGGGGACAGGGCTTGCCACGGCGCTGCCCTAACGCGGGACCTCGACAGGGTGATGCGATCCTGATGGACACCCTGATCATCTGCCCCGCGGTCTTCTCCCTCTCCCCTTCCGAAGGGGAGAGGGCTGGGGTGAGGGGTTGCGCCGTGTCGTCTATCGCGTTTGTACCCGCACCTTCCGCATCGAGGCGGATGCGATTGTCGCTGGGGTGCTCGGGCATGTTCCACGGCTCTCCGGAATCGGGGAGCGGGTTAGCAGTTCTGGGTATGTGTCCTCAGTTCGGAGGCTGCCGCTTCAGCGTCGCAATTTGCGGCAAGGATAGACTAAACTCAACCTTCTCCCCCTCCGCGCCAAGGTAACCGCCCCAGCCGACCCGCACTTCGGTGATGCTCGACAGGTCGAGATGCCCATTTTGATCTTGCGACCACCCTGCCAACTTAAACTGGCTCATCGGCAGCCAGGTCCGGCTGTGACCTGGCACCCCGAGCTGACGCCCCGTGCTGGCGAGGTATTCGGCTCCCTCCTTTTCACGGAGGACCACCAGCAGTTGGTTGGGAGTCCGTTGGCCTTGTGGAATCCAGCTATCGAGCACGAGGAACTCAGTCCCCTGTAGATCGAGCGACTGCGGATACAGGAACTGCGCGAATAGAAAGGTGTCCACCCCGCTCCGGGTAATTGTGCCCTTGACGCGCCATGCAGGCTCGCGCAAGCCCTTGACCAGGTCCGGCGCAGCCAGTTCTTCCCGCACGAACTCGCCGCGGGCCAACACTGGCTGAGCTGCGGGCAACTCCCGCGTCTGAATCGCGGGCATCGTCGCGTTGGTTAGGCTGGAGCGTTTGGGCAAGCGTTCGGCCGGAAAACGGAACACGAAGCCTCCATAGGCGGAAAAGGAGATTGCCTGCCCGGGAGAGAAACTGCGGACTTCTCCCGTTGCTGGATCGCACTGCTGGCCCGGCCCGGAAGCACACAAACCAACCGGCCCGGACCAGGGCATGTCGCTGTCGTTGATGACGAAATACACTTCCCGGCCGTTGATGCGCCGGTGGGTAGAGCGCAAGGGAGAGCGGGCGGCTGCGCTCACATCGGGTTCTAAGACGCCGTCGAGGATTTGGGACAAAAGGCAGGCTGCGCTAGCAGGTAACAGGATGCCCCCGCCGCCTCGACGATTGGCTGTCACCAGCATTTCTGCCGTGTCAGGGCCAAAGATCTTATCCGCCAGTTTCAGCACCCGCGGGGAAGGGAACTCCTTTTCGCTATTGGTGGGCCGGGCGCCGACAGCAATCACGACCCCGCCGTTCTGAGCGAAGCGGGCGAGGTTGTCCCATGCGGCCAGGGGCAGGGTATCCGCGCCGGGCAGCACGATAACCCGCCAGCGCAGTTTGCCATGTACCAGGGCGGCTCCCTCTACCTTCGCCTCCGCCAGAGCGCGGCCATCCACATAAGTGAAGTCGCGGCCAGCGCTATAAAGAGCGTCCGAGACATCGTGGTAGATGGTTTCGATCTGCGCAGACGTGGGCGAATCGTTCGCATAATGCCGCGCGGGCGTGAACCGCGGCCACACGCTCTCGATCGGATAGACTACTGCGACATCGGCCACTTGATGCCCGCCCTTGAGCGCCGCACAACAGCGCCCCACCCAATTGTTCAAGCGATTGAGCTGCTCGTCGGTCAGCCCGGCAAAGGTGTAGTAGCTGGTGATGGTGTCAATTCCCTCCACGATCAAGCGGTTGCACGTCCCGCGAATCTCATCCTCGGTCACGGCTCGCACCGGCCGCTTATCGCCGGGCGGGCGATAGCACTGGCTGTGATCGGAGGTTTCACACATCGTCACGCTCTTGTTCTCCAGTTCCGCCGCGCTGCTGGCGAGCCGGGCAATGTGCCACGGCACCTGGTCTGGGATGCTCGTCAGGCAATCGATGCTCGGCGCATCCAGCCGGCGCAGGCAGCGGAAGAAATCACCATAGAGCGGCACCTGATTTACCAGGTTTTCCTCCATGAGCGGGTGGCCGCCGGAAAGCACCTGGTGCTGCGAACACCAGCGCTGGATTTGGCCGAAGTAGCTGTCCGATACCAGTTCGCCCACCGTGCGCCAGTAGTCATACCGCGCCCGCCGGCCCGCCGGCCCTGCATCGGCCACGAGCGTCGGGACGACGGGCTCCAACGCATAGCCACGCCGCTTCCGGAACTCGGTCGGCAGGTTGGCTGACCACGGCAGCACACGATACGGCATCCGCCGCAGAAACAGGCTCATCAAGGACGGCTCATCAGTGAAGGTGGACACAAACCACTGGCCCAGGTTGTTGCCGAGGTGCTGGGCATAGGCCTGGTGAGTCACTTCCAGGAACCGCGCGGTGGGCTCGGGCTGCAAGAGGTTCAGGTAGGGAATGTGCTCGGACAGGCTCATCGAGGCATGGGTGCCCTCGAACAGGCGGTCCTCGGTAATCGCCATGACGCGCCAGCGGCCCGGCGGCGTCTGCCAGGAAAGCTTTCCCTCCCGCACCTCAGCCACGAGGTTGGTCATCGCCTTGAGATCAATGTTGCCATCGCGCACGGGAAAGGCCGCGATGAGGAACGGCCTGCCGGGCGGCACTTCCAGCGTCAGCCGCGTGCCCTCGCCTTCGGTGTCGGAGATCAGCAACCCGCGCGCCTCCCATTCCGGATGGTCGCGCAGGACAATTCCCCCAGCCGTGCCCGATGGGTAGCCCTTCTCGTCATACAGCCAAAGGGCGAATCCCGCCTTCTTGGCCTCCTCAACCGCTCGCGTGAAGGCCTTCCACTTGGCTTCGCTGACCAAGTAATCCGCAAACGACACATTGCAAACCACTCCGCCAAAGCCCTGCCGAGCCAAGGTCTGGATGAGCGCATCCTGTGCTGCGGGTTCGTCCGGCCACGAATGGATGATCTTGAGGATGCGCGACTCCGCCGGCGGATGGGCAAAGTCTGCGATTGGCGCAGATTGGCCCGAGGCATTGGACACGAGATTCCCCGCCTGCCCGCCGATGCAAACGAGCAGGAGGAAGCCAGCAAACCTGAGGCCCATTGAAACCATCTTCATGGTTGGACGGTACTGAAAAACAGTGCCTCGCGATACTGAAATCCCGAGTGCGCCCGCAGGTGCCGCTACTCATCAGAATCTGCGGATATACGGGATGCTTGTTGTGCTTCGAACCCCTGAAGGAGGGACCCCAACATCCAACATCCAACAGAGCCGGGATAGGCAGTCGTCCGATAAAAGACAACGAAGAATCAGCGTTTGCCTGGCAAGTCCTTGAAAAACGGTCACTTCCAACCAGCAATAAAAGTGTGAGAAAGTGGCGAAAGGGCTTGACTAATTCCGAGTTATGAGGTTAAAGGAACATAATTGAAATCCGAGCACTGGTGCTGCATGACCTGTGCTCAACTGAAAAGGCCCTATGAAAAAGCAAATCGTTCTGTTGGTCGTGGTAGCAACCTTCGCCTGCTGCTCTGTTAGCCAGGCGATGCTCACTGGTGCGCAGTGGCTCCCATCTAGCTGCACTAACCTCACCTGCAACAGTCAGGACTTCGATGGCGACGCGGTGAGCATGACCGGAACTCAGTTGAGCATGAACACGGCGCGAATCGTGGGCACCTACACCACGGACAGCCCGGGTGATCCGACCCTCTTCCTGGGCAGCTCCGTGGACAACGACACCGGGTACGTTTGGGACAGCTATCAGGTGAACGTGATTATGAGCGTGCCGTTTACGTTTTTTGGAACTCCAGTCGTATCGACCGTTCCCCCAGACGCTTGGTTTCTCGCCAGCACCACGGCACCCACCTTGCAGAGCAGCGGGCCGTACACCGGCAAATACGAGGGGACGATGATCTTCTCCGCGGGAGCGCCGCTGGGGATCGGCGACGTATTGTTTTTCAACTACGCGATTAACTTTGCCAGTTCGACGGACTACGCCTTCACTCAGGAGATGATCCCTATGTACTCCCAGATCCCGGAGCCGAGCATGCTTGCGCTGGCAGGACTGGGTGGCCTTGCGCTCGCTTTTCGTTTGCGCAGGAGCAGCCGCACGGGCGCTTGATTTACTGCCCAGACCGCGGGATAGACGAC
>CAIWJG010000954.1 GCA_903912925.1 uncultured Verrucomicrobia subdivision 3 bacterium
GAGATATAACTCCGTCCGCGGTGACCATCCGTGCTGATGAGATCACCAATCAGCAGTAAGTCTTGCTGCTCGATCCGCCGTCGCCGTATCGTCCATTCTAGGTCCACCAACCCAGACTTTAGCGAGAGACTAAACGTGACACCGGCACTATCTTCAATTTACCTCAATTAATTCTTCCGACCTCTGCGCCCCAAGGCTGTGAACGGTAACCATAATGCCAATAGGCGGCTTCCTTGGGACTCTCGATAATCGTCGCGTCCTGGTCCACCGTGGCCATCCGTTGCGGTTGGCCCGCTTGGTCGTAGAGTTTAAAGGGGTCGCCCATTAGGGCGGGTGTCAGTTCGTGAGGATGTCATGTTTCGGCTGGGCGCTTCTTCGCCGTTTTGAGTCGGCCCCGCCTCATGGGATCGTATTGATGCGCTGGTGAAGAGAAGCGCAGCCGGGACAGGGACGCAGAGGGGCTTACTTCGCCCCGGGAGCTTCGAGCAATCGTTGGGGCAAGTCACGGCTGGCCGCGCATCGCCCGGGCAGCCGCCCGGCCGCCCGGGGGCATGAAAAACCGGTGTTGACTTTCGGCGCAGGAACTGCTTTCCAAGACAGGTATGAAGATTCGTGATGTACCTCAAACGGGGAGCGTCGGAGAGACCGTCACTTACCAGAGCCGTTATGGGCTCATCCGCCGCCGGAAAGTCATCCCGCGCGATCCCCGCACCGGCCCGCAACTCGACCGCCGGACCGCCTTCCAGCGCGCCCGCAGCTTCTGGGGCACCTTCACCGACGAGCAGTTCCTCGCCTGGAACACCCTGGCCCGCACCCGCCAGACCCACCCGGTCCTCGGCCAGTCCAGTGACCTGTCGGGCTACGAACTCGCCGTCCAGGTCAACGTCCATCTGGCCACGATCGGCTTGCCCATGGTGCCAACCCCGAGCCCGGTCCCGGTCTTCCCGGCGAACCCGGTGGCGGGCCTGAATATTACCAACCTCGGCGGCGACGTCTCGCTCAAACTTCCGCTCTCGGCCCAGCCGGTCCAGTACATCCTCGTCTTCGGCGCCAGACCCCAAAGCCCCGGTGTGTCCTATGTTGACCACTACACCTTCCTGGGTTTGCTCCCCGACCCGGAAGGCGGCGTGTGCGACATCACCGAACTCTACCTTGCCAAGTTCCACCTGCTGCCCGTCGGCAAGCGCATCTTCATCCGAACCGTGCAGCAAATCAACGGCTGGCGCGACCTGCCCCAAACCATCTCCGCCCGCATCCCCGCCCAGTAGGCCAAGCGCCCGCTCAAGCCGGCCCAACCCCCACGGTTTCCAGCCCATCCCATCGTTGTGCCTGCCCGATCCGAGCCATATCCCAACTTACACCCCCACTAATCCCCCAGTAAACCCCCTCTATACCCCTTGTAAGCCAATTCTATAGGGAATATATGGGGTTTACAATGGGTATAGAGGGGGTTTACTGGGGGATTAGTGGGGGATATGCCGATGGGCTGGATCTGAGCGCGGGCAGCTCCGCCGTTAGGAGGCGCGGTTGACGCCGCAGTTCTCCGCCACCCGCATGGTGCGCGAATACACCGACCAACACCATCTCCCGGCCGCTACCGCCTGCCATTTGCGCATCACCAATAAAGGCATAATCGGCAGGCAAATGGTTGATTGGCGGCACAGCCTGGAGCAGAAATGGGCCTCGCTGCGCTTTGGTGAAATGAAGGTTGAGACTCGTGACGGGCAGCACCTCTTTGACATTCAAGCTTATCTCGACGAGCTTGATCCGAAGGCTGGTAATGATGATTTTAGCATGAAACGGAAGACGCCAAAAGCTCCGGGCGGAACCAAGGTTGTCTTCCTGTTCGACGTTGACAATACGCTGCTGGACAACGACCGCGTTATTGCCGATCTCAGCAAGTATCTCAAGCGCGAGGTCGGCCCCGAGCGGGCGCGGTGTTACTGGGCCATTTTCGAGCAGTTGCGAATCCGGCTTGGTTACGCCGATTACCTGGGCACCTTGCAGCGTTTCCGAAGGGAGTATCCGCACGATCTGGGTCTGCTGGCCGTTTCACGTTTCCTCATAAACTATCCCTTTGCCGACCGCCTTTTCCCGAAATCACTCGACGTTATCAAGCGCGTTAAACAATGGGGAGCCGCCGTCCTTCTTAGTGACGGCGATGTTGTATTCCAACCCCGCAAAGTGGACCGCTCCGGACTTTATGAAGCGGTGGATGGGCACGCGTTGATTTACGCGCATAAGGAGCACGAGCTGGCGGACGTGGAAGCCCGGTATCCGGCGGACCATTACGTAATGGTGGACGACAAGCTGCGCATCCTGGCCGCCATCAAAAAGCAGTGGCGCTCGCGGGTGACCACCGTGTTTGTGCGGCAGGGACACTATGCCCGCGATCCAAAGATGTTGGCATCTCACCCGCCAGCCGACGTAAGAATCGACCGTATTGGCGATTTGTTAGACTACCAAATCCAGGAACTGCAAGCCCCTCTCGGCAACAGCACCCGGCGCATCTCCTAAGCCGTATCTATGCAGTTAAGCGTGCAGTCCCCCCTCACCCTGACCCTCTCCCCAGAGGAGAGGGAATCCGCCACGCCCGCTTGCGCGCATTCACTGAACGGTGGACCATTGCCGGTGCGGCGAATCTGGCTCCCTCTCCTTGGGGAGAGGGCCGGGGTGAGGGGGAATGGTTCGACGATCTTCGACCATGAAACCTGGTAACCCACGCATTCTGACGATCAACGGCGGCTCTTCGAGCATCAAGTTCGCGCTGTTCGAGGCCGGGGACCCGCTCCAACGCGTGCTGGAGGGAAGCATCGATCGGATTGGACTGCCCGAGGCCACCTTGCGGGTGAAAGGCTTGAACCAGGCGGACAACTTCACGCGGCCGCTAGCGGCGCCGGACCACACGGCGGCGGTGGGCGCGCTGATGGATTGGATCGAGGAAAGACTCGGGCGGGTTGCGCTGACAGCGGTGGGGCATCGCGTAGTGCATGGAGGCCCGCATTACAGCGACCCGCAGTTAATCACCAGGGAAATGGTCGAGGAGTTGCGTCAGCTCACCCCATTCGACCCCGAACACCTGCCCGAGGAAATCCTGTTGGCCGAGGCGTTTCATCGGCGCTTTCCGAAACTGCCGCAAGTGGCATGTTTCGACACGGCTTTTCACCACGACCTGCCGCGCGTGGCCCGGTTGTTGCCGATCCCGCGCCGGTATGAGGCGCTGGGGGTGCGGCGCTACGGCTTTCACGGCTTGTCCTACTCCTTCTTGATGGGAGAACTGGCTCGCCTGGCCGGAGCGGAAGCGGCCCAAGGCCGGATTATCCTTGCCCACCTCGGCAATGGCGCCAGCCTGGCGGCGGTGCGTGGCGGCAAACCCGTGGACACAAGCATGGGGTTCACTCCCACCGCCGGGGTGCCCATGAGCACCCGGTCCGGCGATCTCGACCCCGGACTGGTTTGGTATCTGGCGCGCAGCGAGAAGATGAGCGCGAAGCAATTCAACGAGATGGTCAGTTTCCAGTCCGGACTGCTTGGGATATCCGAAACCAGTTCGGACATGAGAGACCTGATGGAGTGCGAAGCGCAGGATGTGCGGGCAGCCGAGGCGGTCGCCTTGTTCTGCTACCAGGTGAAGAAATGGGTCGGTGCGTTCGCTGCGGCGCTTGGCGGACTGGACACACTGGTGTTCGCCGGCGGCATCGGAGAGAACGCGGCGGTGGTTCGCACCCGGATCTGCGACGGGCTGGGATTTCTTGGCATCGAACTCGAAGAAGCGCGCAACGCGGCGAATGAAGGCGTGATTTCCGCAACAACCAGCAGAGTCACCGTGCGAGTCATTCGCACGGACGAGGAATGGATGATCGCGAGCACGGTCTGCCGCGTGCTCGAGCTCGGGGCGGTGAAGAAAAGCGCATTGTCATAGGCACGTGTGCAACCTGCATGATGCCGAGGCTGCACTCGTGCAAGTTGCAATGGTTTCACATCCCTCAGTGCTCACCGAAGGCGGCGCCAAAACGCCTTAATTAGCTTGGATTAAAGAGGTTAGGGCGCAGCGCGCCAGGTTGGCCCTCCACTAGCTAAGGGACAGAGGAGAACTTACGAAAACAAGCATATCAACCTGGCAATGCCCAATATGAAACCCAATAGAACTTCCCATAACCAAAATCAAAAACCGGCCCGTGCATTACTGCCGGCCACGACTGCAGACCGCAATCAAGGCGGAATTGATTGTGCACCCTCAGCCGACGAGGTGGCCAGGAGGGCCTACTTCAGTTATGTGAACCAGGGTTCACTGCCTGGACACGATGTGCAGCACTGGCTGGAGGCCGAGGCGCATTTGCTCGCGGAACGGAACCTCACCCGGGTTCACGGTTTTCATAACCGGACGTAGAAAGGCAGGCTTATGGTACGAATTGTTACGGAGCTTTACGGAGCCAAACTCGGCGCGTCGGATGGCGAAATCGGCCATGTGAAGGATTTCTATTTTGACGATCAGATTTGGGCGGTTCGCTATGTGGTGGCAGACACGGGTTCGTGGTTAGCGGGGCGCCAGGTGCTCATCTCGCCCCATGCCTTCGGCAGTCTTCATCAGGACGGAAAGCTCCTGCACGTGAATCTAACCCGCAAGCAGATTGAGAACAGCCCTTCGATTGAGTCGCACAAGCCAGTGTCGCGCCAATACGAAGGGGAATACTACCGATATTACGGCTGGCCCTATTATTGGCAGGGTGACGGGTTGTGGGGCATGAGCGGCTTCCCGATTTTGGAACTGCCGGCAGCACCTCTCCCGAGCGAGCAGGCCTTTGCCAGCAACCGCTCCCCCGAAAGCGCCGATGCGCATCTGCGGAGCACACAAGCCGTGGGCGGCTACCACCTCCAGGCGAGCGACGGAATCATCGGCCATGTATGCGATTTCATGATGGATGCCCAGAGCTGGGCGATTCGCCAACTGGTCATCAAGATCGGACATCGGTTTTCCGGCAAGGAAGTGCATATACCGACGCGGGCGGTGGACCGCATCAGTTATCCGGACTCCACGGTGTTCGTGAATCTGACCAAGGAAGCCATCGAGCTGAGTTCCGCGCGCCAGTTGGCTCCGATCGGTGCGGCTGACTGATTGACGAAGCCAAACCAACCAACGACCTGACAAAGAGCGACAGAATTGCAGTTATCGAATCATGAGCACTCCCATTATCGCCCGCGACCTAACCAAACAAGCCCCGCACAGCCCGCGCGAACGCCTCGCCGGGTTCGCGATCGCCAATCGTGCCGTGGATAAATGCCGCGCCAGCGTGGCGGGAACGCTGGGCGAATATCGTTACGATTGTCCGCTGGACAATGTGCTCTTCAGCTTCAAGGGCATCACCGGCGAGCAGTTCAAAACCGCCGTTCAGGCTTCGACAAATTACGAAGACGTCGGCGCTTGGCTGCAGACCAACGGCACGGCAAAGACGCCGGCTGAAATCAAAACGTGGTCCGATGAAACGGAGGCCAGCAGCCTGATGAAGAACCCGGCAACACGCTCTTACTTCATTGAGAGCTGCGCTGCGCTGGGGCTCAATCCGCAGATGAACAGCACGTTCGACTGGCTCGAAGCTGACGATCGCAAGACCTTCCGGCGCAAAACTCTGTAGCACTTCCTGCTTTCCACAACAAAACACCAAGCCCGCATTTCAACTATTATTGTATGGCAAAAGTACTCGGCATCGATTTAGGGACCACGAACTCCTGCATGGCGGTCATTGAAGGCGGCGAACCCGCCGTGCTCGAAAACTCCGAAGGCAAACGCACGACGCCTTCCGTGGTGGCCTTCACCAAGACCGGCGACCGACTCGTGGGTGAGGCCGCCAAGCGGCAGGCTGTTACCAACTCCCGCAATACGATCTATTCGATCAAACGGTTCATGGGGCGAAAGTTTGAGGAAGTGCAGGAAGAAATCAAACGCGTCCCCTATAAAGTAGTCCGGGCCGCCAACGGCGATGCCGCGGTGGAAGTGGAAGTCAACGGCACACCCAAGCAATTCAGCCCGCCGGAGATCTCGGCCATGATTCTTGGCAAACTCAAAGCGGATGCCGAGACGCGGCTGGGCGAGAAGATCACCCAAGCCGTCATCACGACTCCGGCCTATTTCAATGACTCGCAGCGCCAGGCCACGAAGGATGCTGGCCGCATCGCGGGCCTCGAAGTGCTCCGCATCATCAACGAACCCACGGCGGCCTCGCTAGCCTATGGTTTAGACACGAAGAAGGATGAGAAGATCGCCGTATATGATTTGGGCGGCGGCACATTCGACATCTCGGTGCTGGAACTGGGCGAAGGCGTTTTCCACGTTAAAGCTACTAACGGGGATACTCACCTGGGCGGCGACGACTGGGACAATCGCCTGATGGATTGGATGCTGGATGAGTTCAAGCGGGACCAGGGGATGGACCTGCGCAAGCAGCCAGATGCCTTGCAGCGCATCAAGGAAGAAGCGGAAAAGGCCAAGATCGCTCTCTCCAGCGAACAACAATATGATATCAACCTGCCGTTCATCACCGCGGATGCCAGCGGCCCCAAGCATCTGAGCCTGAAACTCACGCGCGCCAAAATGGAGCAACTCTGTGATGCGCTGTTCGAACGCACGATCGCGCCGGTGAAGGCTTGTTTGAAAGACGCTGACATCGCGGCTGGGAAGATCGATGAATTGGTGCTAGTCGGCGGCATGACCCGGATGCCGCGCGTGGTCGAAACGGCGCACACGCTGGTCAACAAACCTCCGCACCAGGGCGTCAATCCGGATGAAGTGGTGGCGGTAGGCGCCGCGATTCAGGCAGGCGTGCTCAAAGGCGAGGTCAGGGACGTGGTGTTGCTCGATGTGACGCCGCTGTCGCTCGGCATTGAGACTCTCGGCGGGGTATTCACCAAGTTGATCGAACGTAATACCACGATCCCGTGCCGCAAGGCGGAAACCTTCTCCACCGCCGCGGACAATCAGCCCGGCGTGGAAATCCATGTCTTGCAGGGCGAACGCCAGTTTTCCCGCGACAGCAAGACCATCGGCAAATTCAAGCTCGATGATATTCCGCCCGCACCACGGGGCGTGCCGCAAATCGAGGTCGGCTTCGACATCGATGCCAATGGCATCCTGCATGTCAGCGCCAAGGACCTTGGTACCGGCAAAGAACAGAAGATCACTATCACTGCCAGCGGCGGCCTCTCCAAGGACGAGATCGAGAAGATGCGCAAGGATGGCGAACTTCATGCCGAAGAGGACCGGAAGCACAAAGAAGAGCTCGAAACGCGTAACGAGGCCGACAACGCGGTGTATCGCACGGAGAGATTGTTAAAGGACAACCAGGAGAGAATTTCTGATGCTAACCGCAGCAAGATCGATTCCTGCCTTAACGAGGTGAAGGAAGCGCTCAAGGGCAGCGACGCTGGGGCCATCAAGACGGCCAGCGCAAAACTCAACGAAGCCTGGCAGGCCGTCTCAGCAGAACTTTACAAGGCGGCCTCGGAGAAGGCGCACGCGGCCCAAGGAGCCGCTGGCGGCCAGTCCGGAACACAACCCGAAGCGGGCGGCGCGCCGGAAGGCAGCAAGCACGACGAAAGTCCGATTATCGACGCTGAGGTTGTGGAGGAGAAGAAAGCTGCGTAGCTGGGCGCAATGACAGCGCCAAACATACCAATCACCATACAAAGAACGAAAGTTGACTCGTCACCACCACCCGCAATCCTTTCCGCACGCACGGTAACTATTAGCCTATGAAACCAAACCCACTGAAGGAAGGTGTCCTAACCGACAATTCCGCGGGCATCGGCCCGGTGACCGCTAAGATGGTGCATCAACGCGCGGCCGAACTGGCGGTCATCGACGGTCGTTCCGAGCAAGACGTGTCGACATCAGAATGTGAAGAGGCCCGACGGGAGCTGACCGGCGAGCCGGACACGGACCCCAAAGAAGCTGCGCTTGGAGCAGCGACCGAATCCGAACGCTGGGACCCGGTACCAGGCTCAACCGGACACAAAGTACCAGCGGCTCCCAGCGAGGATGAGGATGAGGAGGGACGGAGCGATAATGAACAGTTCGTCGAATACGGCATCGCCGAAGCGGAACATGATCATATGGTCCAAGCCGCCCGTGCAGCCGAGAAGAAGGAGGGAGGCTAACCGTGAAAGGAAACCGGTGTTGACCAACGCGATAAGACATTCTGGCCAGTTTGAAACCAACCGCTCGGCTCGCGATGTTCAACAGGGCGCAACTGAAAGGATTGGCGAAGGAAGTGGAAGACACGATTGTCAAAATCATGGAGCGGCGTCAGCCTGATTCGCTGGGCGTTGAAGTTCCTGATGGCGCGGTATCCAGGTGAATAAATGAAAATCTCTCTGAAGCCTAAACATCTGAAACGATACAAGGACATAGCTCTCCTACTGATCAAGCATGGCCGGTCGGATGTTGTGAAACATGCCGGACTGCACGACGCGCTGGAACTAGATACAGCGGTGGAGGCAACGGGGGGCGCGTCAAATGCGGATGAACTGGCGCAAGACCTGGAGAAGATGGGGCCAACTTTTATCAAGCTCGGTCAACTCCTGTCCACTCGCGCGGATTTTCTTCCCCCGGCTTATATCCATGCGCTGACACGCTTGCAGGACCAGATCGATCCATTTCCGTTCGAACAGGTGGAAGCCATCGTCTCCGGCGAGTTGGGGGTGCGAATCTCAAAAGCATTTGCAGCATTTGTGGAGAAACCCCTGGCGACGGCGTCGTTGGGCCAAGTCCATCATGCGACCATGCATGATGGTCGGGCAGTGGTGGTGAAGGTGCAGCGGCCTGGGATTCGGGAGATTATCGCGGAGGACATGGAGGTGCTGGAAGAGGTCGCGGCGTTCCTGGATAAGCACACGCCGTGGGGCAAACGCTACGAGTTTGGCAAGATGCTCGAGGAATTGCGCCGGAGCCTTTGGCGTGAGCTGGACTATCGCCAGGAAGCGCGCAACCTCAGCACTTTAGGCGCGAACCTGCGGGAATTTCCACGAATCATCGTGCCGGAACCGATCGAGGATTTTACCACTTCCCGGGTGTTGACCATGGAATTCATCAGCGGAAAGAAAATCACCGAACTTAGCCCTCTGGCTCGTCTGGACTTTAAGGGAGCCGATCTGGCGGAAGAACTCTTTCACGCCTATCTTAAGCAAATCCTGGTGGACGGGTTTTTCCACGCCGATCCCCATCCCGGCAATGTCTTCCTCACGGACGATCATCGCATCGGGCTGCTTGACCTGGGCATGGTAGGCCACCTCACGCCGCGGTTGCAGGAGAACTTGCTCCAGTTGCTAATGGCGGTAAGCGATGGCCGCGGCGATGATACCGCAAGTCTCGCGATCAAGATCGGCGAGCCCAAAGAAGACTTTTTCCGGGTAGAGCCGGTGGTTGCCCACCGGCTCCCCCACAGTCCCGTACTAGCCCAATTAAGGCATACGGTTCTTCCGCTCACGGTTTGGCGTTGTAGATGGAGTGTACGACTCGGGCGTAGGGAAACACGAAGGTTTCC
>CAIWJG010000955.1 GCA_903912925.1 uncultured Verrucomicrobia subdivision 3 bacterium
AGTACCTCTGATCGCCGATCAGAGGTACTACGGTGAGACTCCGGTGTGGTTACAGGGGGACGACGTTGGAAGTCTGCGCTACGAACTGCTGGTTCAAGAGACGTCGCAGAGCTAATGGCCCGGAGCACTCAGGTTAAGCAGGGCCTTGGAACTTACCCCGGCGAGCCATGTAGTAGAGCACGGGCACGGCCATACGGCTGATGAGCAGGGATGCGATCTCGCCGGCCATTAGTGAGATGGCCAAGCCCTGGAAGATCGGGTCGGCCAGGATCACGCTCGCGCCCACCACCACGGCCATCGCGGTCAGCAACATCGGGCGAAAGCGCACCGCCCCTGCATCCACAACCGCCTGGTCGAGCGGCATTCCTTCAGCGAGGCGCTGCTCGATGAAATCCACGAGGATGATGGAGTTGCGCACCACAATGCCCGCGCCCGCCATGAACCCGATCATCGAGGTGGCCGTGAAGAACGCGCCCAATAACCCATGCGCGGGCAGGATGCCCACCAGCGAGAACGGAATGGCGGCCATGACGACCAGCGGCGTCAGGAACGAGCGAAACCAGCCGACCATGAGGATGAAGATCAGCACCAGCACCGCGGCGAAGGCCGTGCCGAGATCGCGAAACACCTCGATGGTGATGTGCCACTCGCCATCCCACTTGATGGCCGGCTCGTCCTCAGTGAAGGGCTGCGTGGCGTTGTAGATCTTGAGCGGCGCGCCGCTGCCGCCGAATTGCTTCGTGTCAATTGCTGCCAGCGCCTTGTTCATTTGCAGGATCGCATAGACCGGGCTCTCCACCGCGCCCGCCACGTCGCCGATGACATAGCTCACCGGCATCAGGTTCTTGTGGTAGATGCTCTTGTCCACGAGGCCCCGTTCCACTTTGACCAGTTCGCGCAGCGGCACCAGCGCGCTGCCGGGATTGGCGCCGCGCACGCGCAGAGCCAGCAAATCCTCGGGTGACGTGCGCAGGGGTTGCGGCAGGCGCACCACGATTTGCACATCCTCCTTCTCGCGCGGCAGGTGCAATAAATCCACCGCAGCCCCGCCCACGACCATCTTCACTGTCTGCGCGATGCTTTCCTCGCTGATGCCGTTGAGCGCGGCCTTTTCCTTGTCCACGATGAAGCGCACCTTCGTCTGGTCGGCCTCAATATACCAATCCGTGTCCACCACGCCATCGGTGTGGTGGAAGATGTCGATCACCTTGTTGGCCAGTGCCCGGCGGCTATCCTCGTTCGGCCCATAGATTTCAGCCACAAGGGTCTGTAGAACCGGCGGCCCCGGCGGGACCTCAGCGACGGCGACGCGGGCGCCGTATTTGGCGGCGATCGCTGCGACGCGCGGGCGGACACGCTTGGCAATATCGTGGCTTTGCCATTTGCGCTCGTTCTTGGGCACCAGGTTGATCTGCAAGTCGGCGATGTGGGGGCCACGGCGCATGAAATAGTGGCGCACCAGGCCGTTGAAGTTGAAGGGGGAGGCGACGCCGGTGTAGATCGGGTAATCCGTCACCTCCGGCTCGCCGCGCACCGCGGCGGCGATCTCATGGGCAGCCTGGGCCGTGAGCTCCAGCGGGCTGCCCTCGGGCATGTTCAGGATGATCTGGAATTCACTCTTGTTGTCGAACGGCAGCATCTTCACCTTCACCCAACCCATGCCCACTGTCGCCATGGATGCCAGCAGCAGCCCGACGATGCCGGCCAGAAAGGCAAAACGCCACCGGGCCTTCGCAATCAGCGGCGCCATGAACCAACGGTAGAACCGGGTAAAGAAATCCTCCTGGTGCTCGAAATGGGAGTGCGGCTTGCCGCTTTCGGTCGCGCTGGCAGCACCCTCCGTCAGGCGCGAATACTTCCGACCCCAGCGCAGAATCCGAATCGCCGCCCACGGTGTGACGATGAACGCAATGGCCAGCGACCAGAACATCGCGGCGCTCGACCCGGTAGGAATCGGGCGCATGTACGGCCCCATCAGCCCGCCGACGAAGGCCATCGGCAACACCGCTGAGATGACGGCGAAGGTCGCCAGGATAGTTGGGTTGCCCACTTCATTGACCGCCTCGACCGCGATGGTGGGCCAGGGGCGGCCCTTGTTGTGGTGCAAGTGGAAGTGGCGAACGATGTTCTCGACTACTACAATGGCGTCGTCCACCAGGATGCCGATGGAGAAGATCAAGGCGAACAGCGTGATGCGATTGAGCGTGTAGCCGTGGAGGTAGAACACGAGCAATGTCAGCGCCAGCGTGCATGGGATGGCGATACCGACGATGAGCGACTCGCGCCAGCCCAGTGTCAGCAGAATCAGCACCGACACGCCGAGCACGGCGATGCCCATGTGGAGCAGCAGCTCGTTCGACTTCTCCTCCGCCGTCTTGCCATAGTGGCGCGTAATCGCCACCTGCACGCCATTGGGGATGACCCGGCCCTTGAGAGTATCCACTTTCTTCAGGACTTGTTCGGCAACCGAGATTGCGTTGGCCCCAGGCCGCTTGGCGATGGTCAGGGTAACGGCGGGTTCCTCTTCGCGATTGGAGCTTTCAGGGTAATCGGTAGCCGCGTTCCCCCTCACCCCAGCCCTCTCCCTTAGGGAGAGGGAGCTGCTCTCACCCGCTGTAGGCAAATTGCTTACGCTCGAATCTCCTCCAGCGCTGGAACCGTTTCCCCCTCTCCCCTGGGGAGAGGGCCGGGGTGAGGGGGAAGGAGACGCACGACTGCCTGACGCCGCCCCGCCACCGTAAAACACATACTGACTCGGCTCCTCCGGCCCATCCACGATCGTCGCCACATCCCGCAGATAGACGGGCTTGTCTCCGTGCACGCCTACCACGACGTTGCCGGCGTCCTTGGCGCTCGCCAGGAACGCGCCGGTTTGGAGCAGCACCTCGCGGTTGTCGGAATTGAGTGGGCCGGCGATGAGCTGGCGGTTGGCCGCCTGCAGGCGCGGGACGAGCTCCGCCGCGCTGAGCTGGCGCGAGGCGAGCCTGGCCGGGTCGAGCAGCACGTGCAATTGGCGGCGCTCGCCGCCGATGAGCGTCGTCTCGGCTACCAGCGGCACCTGCTTCACCGCGTCATCCACTTCCGCCGTGATGCGTCGCAACGCATAGTGGTCCAGCCCGCCGCCATGGAGGGTGAGCGCCAGGATGGGCACGTCGTCAATTGACTTGGGCTTGATCAGCGGGAAGGAAACACCCTGCGGAATGCGGTCAAAGTTCGCCTGCATCTTCTGGTTCAGTAGCACCAGGCTGCGCTCGATATCCTCGCCGACCTTGAAGCGGACGATGGCCAGGCTCTCGCCCTCGCGCGATGTGGAGTAAATGTATTCCACGCCCGGGATTTCCCAGAGCAGCTTCTCCATCGGTCGAGTGGCGCGCTCCTCGACTTCCTTCGAGCTGAAGCCTGGCATTGCGACCAGCACGTCAATCATCGGCACCTTGATCTGCGGCTCCTCCTCGCGCGGCAGCAGCCACGTCGCCGCCGCCCCCAGCAGGATCGAGGTGATGACCAGCAGCGGCGTCAGCTTCGAATCAATGAACGCCCGGGCGATGCGCCCCGCGATTCCCAGGCGTGCCGAGTCCGGCTTGGAAGAGTCTGTGGTCATGGGCTAACGGGAAGAGTTACATGGGTTGCATGAGTTACATGGGTTGCATGAGTTACATGAGTTACATGGGTTGCATGGGGCATCGAAGTAAGCGGTGGCATCGTTGTTTAGACCTATGTAACTCATGTAACTCATGTATCCCTTGTAACCTTTGTAACCGCTGTAACTCGTGTAACTCATGTAACCGTCTTGGAGTTCAGCGCATTTGCAGCGGCTGTCCGTCGCGCAAGGTTGCGGCGCCTTCCACCACGACGGCCTCGCCCGCAGCCAGGCCAGCTAGAATCTCGATGCCCAGTGCCGTCTGCTTGCCAGTGCGCACGAGGCGCATCTGTGCCTTGCCGTCAGCGGCCACAAACAGGATCTCAAGTTGGCCGCGTCGGACCAGCGCCTGGGGCGGCACAAAGAGGAACGCCGCCTCGCTGACGGGCACCGCAAGCCGGCCAAACTGTCCGGACCGCAACCCCGCCGTTTCCGGCAAGTCCACCTTCACACGCACCGTGCGCGAGGCCGGGTCCGCCGTCGGTGAAATCTCCGCCACCGTTCCAGTAATGAGGTCTGCCTGGGTGTCCACCCGCACAGCGAGTTTCGCCTCCGGCAACACATGGCTGGCGAGCAGGTTCGGGACGTCGGCCACCAGGCGCAACCCAGCCCGGCCTTCCAGTTCGATCAGCGGTTTGCCGGGCATGGCCAGGTCGCCCTCGTCCGCAACCTTGCGGGCCACGACGCCATCGAACGGCGCGACGATCTTTGCGTAACCGGACATTGCTTCCGCTTCGGCAACGGCGCCTTTGGCGACAGTGAAGCGTGCCTGCGCCGTGTCGAGTTCGGCCTGGGTGGCGGCGGTTTGCTTGTGCAGATTCGACACACGATTGAAGTCCAGTTCCGCCTGGCGGAACGCGGCGGTGGCCTGGTCGAGCCGGGCCTGAACCTCCTGCGTAGCGAGCTCCACCAGCATGTCTCCCTGCTTGACGGACTGGCCGACCGTCACCGGCAGGCGCGTGATGCGGCCGCTGACCTTGGCCTCGATGACGGCCTGAAGCTTCGGCTGCACTGTGCCAACGACTTCCTCCACCGCCGGCTGCTTGACCGTTTCAATCTTCTGCACGCGCACGGTGGCGGACGGCAGGCTCTCACCGGTCGCCGCGATCGGTTCGTGCTTCTTGCCGCAGCCGGCGAGGAAGGTGACAAGTACCGAAAGGAACAGGCTGAACAAGGCGTTTATCCCGAAGGGATAGGCGACAATAGCCCAACGCTTTAGCGTTGGGAACGGCGTGCTGTCACGACCAAGTCCCGAAGGGACGGTTGAGAACGGTTCTGTCCCCAGGTCAATCAGCCGTCCCTTCGGGACTTGGTCCTCCCGGGCGTTGAACCCAACGCTAAAGCGTTGGGCTATTCTCAGGCTGTCCCTTCGGGACAAGAACTTGGTCCAATATCGAGAAAGCGCCGGGACTAGCATACGTGAGTAGGGTCTTCTCATTTCGATTTCGCTTCGGATTCCAGTTGGGGCAAGGCCAGTGCTTTGCGCACGGCAGCGGTGGCGATTTGCCGGTCGGCCTCGGCCTCGGCGCGGCGGACGCGCGCGGCCACCAGCGCCGTCTCGGCATCAATCGTGTCCTTCGGCAGCGCCAGGTCCTGCTCGAACCGGGCGCGCGTCAGGCTGGCGCTCTCCGTGGCCTGCGCCACGGCCTGATCCGTCACGCTCAGGCGCTCGTTGGCGGCCTTGAGTTCGAGCCGGGCCTGCGCGATTTCGAGATCGAGCGCCAGCCGCAGCTTGCGCCGTTCTTCGCGCGACGATTCCAGGTTCGCATTAGCCTCGCGGACTTTGGCCCGAGTCAGCTTGCCGTCCCAAACGTCCCACTGCATAAATGCGCCGGCGGTGTAGCTGCCGCCGCCGTTCTCGTACTTCCAGCCGTAATCATAGTCCAGGCTGCCGAACGCGCTCACGCGCGGGAGGTAACTGCCTTTGGCGGCGGTCACCTGCTCCTGGGCCGCCCGCTCACGGTGACCCGCGGCGGTCAGTTCCGGACGCCCGGAGAAATCGCCCGAGTCCGGTGCCCGCGTCGTCGGCGCGGTGTCGGCGACCTCGAACTCGCCGGTCTCGATGCCCAGCAGGTTCCGCAGCGCGCGAGTGGCCAGCGCATTCGAGTTGCGGGCGCGGACGAGATCCTCGCGCGCCTGCGCCAGGCGGACCTCGATGTCCAGCACGCCGCTCTTCAACAGCGTCCCGCCGTCGAGTCGCTTCTTCGCCACGGCCAGGTTCGCCTCGAAGGAATTGACGCCCGCTTCTGCCGCCCGGATGAACTGCCGCGACTTGAGCACCGTGTAGAAGGCCCGCGCCACCTCGTAGCCGAGCGCGTTCTGGACAGCGGCATTGTCCTGCTTGGCGGCTTCAGTGTTTGCGCTCGCCGCTTTGCGCGTCGCTGTGTTCTTGCCGCCCGCGTAAAGCGGCACCGTGACCAGGCCCCGCGCGTTCAGGTCGTCCACGGTCGGCACATCATTGAAGTTGAGCGACGAGTTATATGCGCGCTGATTGAGGATGCTTCCGAAGGCCAGCATCGGGTTGTCGCTCGCACTGTAGCTGGACTGCAACTGCACGCGCGGCCAGAACGCGGCGTTGGCCTGGTCCAGCCCGGCCTGCGCGGCCACGATGCGTTGCTGCGCCAGGCGTGCGTCCGGGTTGCCCGACAACGCCTGCTGCAAGGCGCGTTCGAGGGTCCACGGCTCAGCGCACAGCCCCGAGAGGGACCACAAAAGCACCAGCCCTAATATGCCCAGTGCCCTCGTCATTTGGCGCAGCACGAGCCACCGGTCTTTTCCGACTCGCAGCAACTGCACCCGACGCCCACTTTCTTGAGAACAATCTCCAGCGGACAGAAATGCGTGAAGGAGGATTGGATCAGATTGAAGCCGACGAAGGCGGTGAACCAGAGCCAGTAAGGGCTGTGATAATGCGCCAAAAGCAGGCTGATGAGGATGAAGCTTCCAGCGAACCGCCGTATAATCATTTCCATTTTCATAAGGTTTCTTCCAATACGGAGCCGCGACCGGCCCGGAAGTTACAGCAAATCAGGCCCTGAGGTGGCCTTGGGGTGGCTTTGCCGGCTTTACGTCTTCACCGAACAGGGCGTCGCCATTCCTTACCGCATTAGGAAGCGAGGAAAGGCTTGAGCACAAACCCCGCAAGGGCAGGAAAGCAGGACAGCGGCTGGGAAGCTTGACTGGCTCGCTCCGGGGGGCCTAACCTGCCCTCACATGAGTTCATTGAAAGGCTGCGTTCGCATCGGGCACGCTCTGTTGTTGTGTCTGCTGGCAACGCAACTCTGCCCGGGAGCGACATCGGAATGGATGGGAACCGCCCCGTCGGGAGCCGCTTACCCGTCGGGCGAGGAGGACCGTCAATACGAGATGCTCGCGCATGATCTCCGGCAGCGCGCGCATTTCCAGCGCTTCGCGAAGGAAACCTTCCGCCCCGAGTCGCTCATCCAGGATACCGACCGCGATCCGCTCGACGTGATCCTGCGGCGGACGGCATCCCTGCTGGCCGATCTCCGCCGCAAACCCAATGCGCCCGATCTCGCGAATGCCGCGAGCAGCCTGGAATCCCTGGCTGCCGCTGCCGGCCAGGTTGCGATCAAGCACACGGCGGAACGCCGCGCCTTGTTCAATCGTGCCTGCCACCTCCGCCGGCAAATTGCGTTCGCCAACCCTTTAGTCGCTTTTGACGAACTCCTCTTCATCAAACGACACCGATCCATTTATAACCATTGCTGCGATCAGTATTACGGGATCACGCAGCGTCCCGGGGGCGGCTTGTTTGTCCTGGCGGATCCGTTCGGACCCCATCCAGCCGTGCGAGATCTTCTGGCCCAGGCCACTCCGATGAACGGGCGCCTCCAAGGTCAACCGCTCACCGGCGGCCCCAAACGCAACTGGAACATCTCCTATGACGGCGAGGGCAATCTCAAGGGCGAAGCCACGGGAGGGGGCTCTTTTCTCTCGCCCGATCTGTCCTATGACGGAAAGACGGTGGCGTTTGCATACGTCGAATGCCAGGGCGACCGCCACCATGCCCGCCACACCGATCCTTCCCGCGGTCACTGGGCGGAAGGCCGGTCCTATCACCTGTTCCGCCTGAACCTCGATGGGTCTGACCTGCGCCAACTAAGCGACGGGACCTGGAACGATTTCGATCCCTGTTTCATGCCGAGCGGAAGAATCGCGTTCATCAGCGAGCGGCGCGGGGGCTATCTGCGCTGCGGACGGGTTTGCCCGACCTTCACAGTGTTCGATATGGCGGATGACGGCTCAGATATCCGCTGCCTCAGCTTTCACGAGACCAACGAGTGGAACCCCGGCGTGAGCAATGACGGGATGCTGATTTGGACCCGGTGGGATTATGTGGACCGCCATGGCTGCACGGCCCATCACCCCTGGGAGATGACGCCGGATGGCCGGAACCCGCGCGCCGTGCATGGCAATTTCTCCCTGCGGCCCTCCCGGGCGGATATGGAGCTGGATTTGCACGCCATTCCAGGCTCCGCCCGGCTTGTGGCGGTGGCCGCCCCGCACCATGGCCAGGCATTTGGCTCGCTGATCCTCATTGACCCGACGTGTGCCGATGATGACGGCATGGGACCGGTCCGGCGCATCACGCCCGAGATCGGTTTTCCGGAGACCCAGGGCGGAACCGAATCGTTAGGCACTCCCTGGCCGCTGAGCGAGGACTACCACCTCTGCGCTTTTGAACCTTTGCCCGGCGCTAAGGGCCTGTATGGACTCTACCTGGTGGATAGTTTTGGCAACCGCGAGCTGATTTATCGCGACCCCGACATCTCCTGCCTCAGTCCGATCCCGGTGCGAGCCCGTCCCCGCCCGCCGGTCATACAGGAAATCGCCAGACCAGCAGTCTCCACCGCACCGAATGAAGCGACGGTTGCGATTGCGAACGTGTATGACAGCCAGCGCGCCTGGCCGGAGGGCACGAAGATCGCCGCCCTGCGCGTCTATCAGGTGCTCCCGATGTCAGTCCCTTCCGGAGCGCCGCCGCACGAGACCGGCCTTCGCATCCCCCAGAGCCTCGATTCCGTCAACATCGCCCGCGCAATTCTTGGCACCGCGCCGGTGGAAGCGGACGGCAGCGCTCATTTTGCCGTCCCGGCTCAGCGCGAATTATTCTTTCAGGCGCTCGACCAAGACGGCTTGGCGATCACATCCATGCGTTCCGCCACGCAGCTTCAACCCGGCGAACACCTCTCCTGCCAGGGCTGTCATGAACCCAGGTCGCAAGCGCCGCGCGCGCCGGCCGCCACACCGCTGGCCCTGCGCCGCCCGCCCTCCCGTTTGCAACCCGATGCGGACGGCACCAACCCGTTCAGCTATCCCAGACTGGTCCAACCCGTGCTCGAGACCCGCTGCGTTCCCTGCCATGCCAAATCCCCGGATAAGGCACCCCGACTGGATGCCGCGCCCGTCCGTCATGGCAACACCACTTTCTTCGCGTCTTATGTAAGCCTCACGCCAAAATTCGGGTTCTTCAATTATGGCGGCGGCGGATGGGAAGACGCCAGATGGTATCGCACCACGCCGGGCGCTTTCGGAGCGCGGGCTTCCCGGCTCTACGCCATGCTCCGGGAAGGACATCACGACCTGAAACTGCCGCCCGAAGACCTGCACCGCCTCACCGTCTGGCTCGACTCCTGTTCGCTCTTCTATGGAGTCTATGAAAAAGAAGGTGGGGAAGCCCAGCTCCGCGGCGAGGTTCCGCGCCCTTCCCTGCAATAACGCACTTGCTGGGTTCCCATCAGCCTGCCCTTTCCAGGTTAAAAGCCGCTGAGGGTCTTGACGAACGCGCGGTTGGCGAAAGCATTCGCGCTGACCGGCTCGTCCGGCCGTGGGGGAGCCCGGAGGGCAATCTGCCCCGTGCCCCGATCAAGCATTCTGTCCTAGCCCCGACAGAACCTCTTTTGCCGCCTCGTAGTCTTTGGGCGATACCTGAATGCGGACGAAACCATACGTGTTCAGGTTAAAGCCTATGTTCTGCATCAGGAATTGATCCGGAATGAAAGCCGGAATATCAGCCGCTTCAAGCTGCGCCACCAGCAGGTCGGCTTCTCCGAGCGTCCGACACCTCGCCAGGTTGACCAGGGCCATCTCCATTTCCTGCGGCGTGGGAGTCAGGAACTCCAGCTCGGTTGATGCAGACTCGGCTTCCGGTGTTACCGACTCCGCTGGCTTATCCGCTAACGGAGCCTCTTTGAACTCCTCAGTTCCACACTCGCGACAGGCAACGGCATCGTCCGTGTTCTCTTTCCCACAATAGGCGCAATGTTTCATCGGGTGCTAAAGGTGTCTAACGGCAGCGCCAGGAGGCGCCTGACCAGCCGCAGGTGGTGGTATCCTCAGCGCCTAAGGGAGTCAAGCGCCGCTTTTCGAAATGCTTTTCGAAACGCTGGAAGGACCAGGGCTGCGCTAAAGTCCGGCCAGTTGAGGGAAGATCATGTTCTGCAGCCCTGAAATCCGAAGCCCGAAACCCGAAATCCGAAGGAAATCCGAAATCTGAAGGCCGAACGACCTTTCCTTCACGTCTCACGTCTGCCGTTTCACTTTCGGTTTTCGGCACTCGGATTTCGGATTTCCTTCGGTTTTCGGGTTTCGGATTTCGGTTTTAGGCAGATCCCAACCGACTTTAGAGCGCCCCAGCCTTCTGTCCTTCATGAATTGGCCCTGGTCCCAGGGCGGTTCGTGAAGAGGGAAAAAGCTGCAATATCAAAACGCCCCGATGCTGCAATCGGCAGACATCAGCGGGAAATGTCTCGTTCAGAAATGATGAAGTACGCCACCGTGAATCCGGTCAGGGCAATCGCCCCGAGGACCAGGAGATTCTCCACCGGCAAGGGGTCGCCCATGATCAGCTCGAACGGGGCGTAATACCGAAACGGCGACAGCCACCCGATCCATTCCAGCGGCGACCACAGCTTTTGCGCATAGTCCAGCAGCAAGGACGCGAAGGCGATCAGGGCCGTGGCCGGGCCCGCGACGGCGCGGCGGCAAGCGGCGCCGAAGGCCATAGCCACGCCGCCCCAGCTCAGCAGCAGCATCCCCAGGTTGACTACCAGAGCGGCGACCTGGCGCGCGGGCGGCCCGGGAGCATCGGCGGGAGCGAACAGCGCCAGGCCAGACCAAATGCCCGCTGTGATCATGAAGAGCATCAGCCCGATTGCCAGCAGCACAAGCGCGATCGTCCGGGTGATGAGCCAGTGCCGCCGCATGGGCCGGGCCAGAATCAGGTCGGCGAAGCCGGTCTCGATTTCCGCGGCGGGCAGCGTGGCCAGCGCAATGGTCAGCACCACCAGGGCCAGCACGATGCCCAGGTCGAAGTAGCCCCCGCAAACAATGCCGTTGAACGACATCACGCTGGTCACCGAAGGGCCGAGCACGGTGCGCACGGCCGGCGGCAGCAGGGCGGCGATCTGCTCAAAGTCCCCCGCCTTATGCACCGAGGCGGCGATGAGGACCCGCAACACCTGGAATCCCGCGAGCACCAGGCCCGTCGCGAGCAGCAGCAGCCGCACGCGCTTGAGCGAGAGCCGGAGCAACAGAAATGCGCCGCTCATGAAGCCTCCCCGCAGTAGTACTGAAGTGTCCGCAGCATACGCTACCCCCAAGGCTGCGGAGGCTTCTCCCTCGCCCCTTCCGAAGGAGAGAGGGCTGGGGTGAGGGGTTGCTCGGGGTCGTCTGTCCCGCGGTAGTATCTCCGGACCACGTCTTCGAGCCGGGCTTCGTCGATATCCATATCCTTGACGGGCAATCCCGCGAGCCGGGCGAGCAGCGGGCCCAGCGGGCCGGCGACGGCCAGCCGCCACAGCCGGGGAGTCTGTTCCGTCAGTTGGTAACCCGGGGGGAGTTCCGGAGGCGCGTTCACGTCCTCGCTGAAAGAAACGCGCACGCGCCGCGGCGCCAGGCGGCGGCTTTCCTGCACGCTCGAGAGCAGGACCATTTCGCCTTTGCGCAAGAGCGCAATCCGGTCGCAAACCCGCTCGACTTCGGACAGCACATGGGACGACATGAAGACGGTCGCGCCACCGCGTTTGACCTCCGCGAGCAAACCGTAAAACGACTCCTGCATGAGCGGATCCAGGCCCTCGGTCGGCTCGTCCAGAATCAGCAGCGGAGGCTTCGCCTGGAAGGCCTGGATGATCCCCAGTTTGCGCTTCATGCCGGTGCTGTATTGACGCAGCCGCCGCCGCAAGTCGTTGCCCGACAATTCCAAACGGTCACAGAGTGACTGCCGGTGTCCTTTATCCAACGGCTGCCGGTTGAGGCCCGCGAGGAAATCGAGCGTCTCCAGCCCCGTCAGGTCGAGGTAAAGCCCCAGTTCTCCCGGCAGGTAGCCGATGCGCGCCCGGGCGTCCAGGCCCTCCGCCCAACAGTTGTAGCCGAAGATGAACGCCTGGCCGCTGGTGGGCCGGAGCAAATCGAGCAGCAGCCGGATGGCCGTGGTCTTGCCCGCCCCATTCAGCCCGAGGAAGCCAAAGATCTCGCCCCGGTGAATCTCCAGGTTGAGATCGTTCAGGGCGGTCAGCGCCCCATATCGTTTGGTAAGGCCGCGAATCGAAATAGCCGGCGTGGCCGTGCGATCCGCGCTCGGCGGCGGATGCTGGCCCGACTCACAGGGAATGGCTGCTTGATTCTGCAAAGCGTATGGGTTCGACAGCGCTGGTTCGTGGGTCACGCAGCCTTCGAGGCGATTCATAGGCCAAAGAACATCGCCTTCGAGGTCGCCGACCCGGCATCCCGCGCGCCGCTTGCCCGCCACACTATGAAGGCATCCCCGGCAGGTGTAAAGCAACCCCCACCCTCCCCCAGCAATTCTTCCAAGTAACTTCTATGGATTCTGTTCTGCTGCAACCAGATACGGGCAAGAGACTGCAACAGAGAATAGCGGGCCTTAGCTTCCGTCTGCCCCAAAAAGTTATTCGGCCCTGCCACGTGCGATAGCACTTG
>CAIWJG010000956.1 GCA_903912925.1 uncultured Verrucomicrobia subdivision 3 bacterium
ACCAGCCCAGGGCAACGCCCTGGGTTCATCGCCCCAAAAACCATCTGGAGCGCTGAAGGCGCGGCTCATCCTCGCCTGGTATGAGGCAGGCCGTTGGCCTGCAACGGCAAAACGGGCGATGAACCCAGGGCGTTGCCCTGGGCTGGTATGAAACAGGCCGTTGGCCTGAAGACTGCCGGCGGTCCGACGCTCCTACGCCCTCACGCTGCCACTGGAACCTATGACTTGGCCAGTTTTTGCGAGGCTTGTCTGGCAGCAAATCCTAGCGGCATTGGACAAGAATGTCCGCGCTCCGAAAAATCTAAGCTGCGCACCTGACGTGCGTTGTTGTGGCTGTTCCTGTGAGGGTCACTTGAACTGTGCTTTGATGGTCACGGGCGCGAATGGCTTGACGGGCGCGGTGATCTTCTTGCCGTGGGAGGTCTGCCTGGTCGCATGAGCTTCCACGAGGTCGCAAGTGAAGGCTTCTCGCACCGGCTTGGGCAAGGTGAGTTTCAGGTTGCCGCCGGCACCGGAGAAATCGCAGACGCGGAAGATGTATCCATTGCCGTCCTCGGCCTGCTTGAGCGCCATCAGGGGCAGGCTAGCGGGCTCGACACTGACCAGGCTGGTCGCCGGGGTCGAGAGCACCGGCTTGAGCGGGCCGCCGCCACTCTGGGCGACAGGCGGCGAGAACATCTCCCAGCCGCGGGCCACGGCGTCCCGTTTCACGAAGCCACCCCGCGCGGAGGTCAGCGAGAAGCGGAACACCTCTCGTCCGCCCTGGGTCGCCTTGTAATTCGTATGCCAGTAGTTGTTCATCACGTAGGCAAAGACATGCGCGCGCTTGAGCGAGAGCTGCCGCGGCCAGGTGGAGGCGGTCAGGCCGCCCAGGGTGACCAGAGGGCTGTCCAGGGGCGAGAGCACAGCCGTCGCCTTGCCGTCGGAGGCCGCCAGCCAGCGCTGCACGGCATACCAATCCCGGCACGCGGAGCTGTGCTGATCTTTGAGCGGCTCGGTGATGGCATCCGGATACTCCAGCCACAACCCTCCGGCTGCCGTCTCGAACGCGAAGGGGAACGCGATATAGACGCTCTCCTTGGCTCGTGTCTCTTCCTTGTCCAGCTCACAGCGGAGATCAATGCGCTTGAGCCCCTTGTAGAGCCGCACGCGCAGAGTGATCTTCGGGAACTTCTCCGCCGTCGCCTCGCTGGCGAGCTCGCCGAAGACCGGGCCGTTGGATTGCGTGACCCGCACCGGCCTCTGACGGTGGTAGGAGAACTTCGGGGGCGGCAGGCCCTTCAGATTGGAGCTGATGGCATGGCTGCCTTCACCGCCGGTGACGTAGATCAGTTCGCCCAGACGATACTCGCTCTCGGGGTCAACCAGCTCGCAGCCGCTCTCCTTGTCCAGGATGGATTTCAGCCCGCCGGTGGCGGGGCAGACCGTCACCCGGTAGAACTCATTCTCCATCTGGCCCTCGGCGAGGGTGACGGCATTTGCGCGAGTCTCCGTCTCGAACAGTTTCCGATAGGAGCGATAGCCGACCGAGGGCAGCTCAGTGGCGACAAAGCAACTGCCCCCTTCGGGCAACGCCTGGCAGGGAATCTTGCGCTTGGTCTTTACGTCCTGCACGGCGGCGGCCTGGTCGGTCGTAACCACATCCGTACGCGACCAGGAGAGGGGGTTGAACACCAGCAAGTCGGCAGCCGGCGCCATCGTCGCGAGCTTGGACATGCCCGCGGTGAGCAGCTCCCGCGACGCCGTGTCGGCCTGGAGCGCAAACGAGCTCTTCACTCGCCACTGCTCGACAGTCTGCTCCGATGTCGGCGCCGAGATGCTGCCGGCCGCGCCCCAGGTATGCTCGTCGTAGAGCAGGATGTTGCGCCAAAGCTCATCGAACTCGCACTTAGGGTAAGGCTTGCCGTCGAGCACCGCCGCCAGCGAATGGAGCATCTCAGCCGTGACGGCCCGCTCCTCGGCCCGCCGGCACAGCACCGTTTCGTGGGCGCTGGATGCCGCGCCGTCTTCCCACCACGCGCCAAAGTCGCCCTTCACCACGGGTATCCTGGCGGCGAAGTTCTGCTCGATATAGCGGAAGAAGTCCGCCGGGCGGCCCAGGATGAGCTTGGGATACTCCCACTGAGCGTTCCACTTCTCGACGACCTCTGCCAGCCAGGGCGCCACGCCCTGATTATCGCTGAAGGCCCCATTGATGAGTACCGCGTCATAGGGGTAATCCGCCCTGTCGTAGTCCGCCAGCAGCCCCGGCAGCCGCTCACCCGCCTGCTCGATCGAGCCGATCACACCGCCCGCCATGGCATAGCCTGGGGCGATGTGGCTCAGCACGCGCGAACCGTCCGGCCCTTCCCAATAGAACGGGTTCTTGAGCCCCTGCGTGGCGTGCGGGGCGCGGTCGGTGTTGACGCCCTCGATGAAATATCGAATGCCCGAGTTGGCCAGGATGGTGGGCAGGCTGCCAATCGCGCTGGGCACGTCATCAAGGATGACTGACGCCAGCTCAAATTCCCCCTTGTTGGCGAGGTTACGGGAAGCCAGTGTCGCGCGGTTCAGCGCCTCGTGCGAGCACAGGCCGGTGAGCATATTACCGAACAGAGCCGACAATCCCATCCGGCCCTCGCGCAGGCGGCGGAACGTTTCCTCGGCCTTCTCCGGGTGCGCCCGCAGGAAACAGTCGAGCTGCCAGTAGGTCTCGAAATCCCAGTTGAAGGAGGGGTGCTCATTCACTAGCGCCAGCGCTTGCATGGTGTTGCTCGCATGGAGAGCAGCGACCTTGTCCTGCAGGTCCGTGTAGCCAATGTCCGTGTGGACCGTCGGGACGATGAACACACGCCAGCGGCGGGTGGGCCGCAGCACCGTGCGGGCCTTTGCCTCACGGCTGCCCGCCTTGAGTGCCACCTCGATCGGCGTGTTCTCCGTCACCTCGGCCATAGGGAGATACAGCTCATTGTGTCCGAAGCGCAGCGCCAGCTCCTGCTCGCCGGTCTTGCCGCCCCCCTTCCAGGCGACGGTTGCGGGCTCGCTCGGGCTGACCAGGTTCTCGATCCAGACCCGCACCTGACGCTGCACGCCGCTGCCCGCACGCTTCAGCCACGGCATTGCCTCGGCCTGCAGGCGCAGCGGCTCTGCCGGTGCCGCCACGCCGCTCTCCAGCCGCACATCGTCATAAAGCATCCAACTGCCCACATCGGTCTGCACGGTGATGGTGTTGGTTCCCGCCCGCAGCAACGATGACGGGAACATCTGTTGCAACGAGTAATTCTTGCCCAGCTTAGGGTTGGTCAGCGACCCATCGCCGGCGCCTGGGGGACAGCGCAGCTTCAGCTCAGTGCCGTTGATGCCCACCATCAGGCCCGGCGGCTGTCCCGAGTGCGTGTCCACGAAATCGAGCACCAGCCGGTAGTAGCCCGCGGCCACCTCAGGCAGGCCAAAGGTGATCTTGAACGTATGCGCCCGGCCGCCAGCCCAGGAGTCCGCCGGTCCAGGCTGAATCCACGGCCAGTCCTTCGCGGGGTCGCTCGTGCCCATGACGAACTCGGCATCGTGCGGGAACGTCTGCGCGTAGGCCCCATAGTTGCCCGCCAGCGCAAACTCCCGGTAGTCCCCATCCGCCGTGCCGATCTGAAATACCTTCACGGCGGCGGCCGCAGGCTGTTCCTGGGCGAAGGCTGAGAGTGCCCAACCGATGCAAACCAATCCGAGGCAGAGGAGCTTTTTCATGCGTTGCCCGCCTTTGTGCCAGCGAAGCCCGCCCGGCGCAAGCCGGAGTTGGCCTTCCTTCCGGGTCAAAGCACGGGCTGGTGATCAAAGCGCCATGATGTGCCTCAGACCCTTCATTCCATGAGTAAAGCCAAACGCAGCAACATCGAAGTTCAGGGAACGACCATCAGCATCCTTTCGCGCCCGGGCGGTGACTATATCTCCCTTACCGACATGGTTCGCCACTTCGATGGAGCGGGTGCCCTGATCGAGCAGTGGCTCAAGAACAAAGATACCGTTCTGTTTCTCGGCGTCTGGGAGCGGATCAATAATCCCGATTTTAATTCCCTCGAATTCGAGGGAATTAGAAATGAGGCGGGCCGGAACAGTTTTTTCCTCTCAGCAAAGAAGTGGATCGACCTGACCGGAGCCAAAGGACTGATCGCCAGCGCGGGCCGCTACGGCGGCACCTATGCCCACAAGGACATCGCCTTCGAGTTTGGCTCATGGCTCAGCCCGGAGTTCAAACTGTATCTCATCAAGGAATTCCAGCGCCTTAAAGACGACGAAAATGACCGCCTCCAACTGAATTGGAACCTCCAGCGCACGCTCGCCAAGATCAACTACCGCATTCATAACGACGCGATCAAGGAAACCCTTATCCCGCCATCCGTCACCAAGGCGCAGGCCGCCGCCGTCTATGCCAGCGAAGCCGACCTGCTCAACGTCGCCCTCTTCGGCCAGACCGCGAAACAATGGCGGGATGCCCATCCTGACGCCGAGGGCAACATCCGCGACCACGCTCCGCTGGAGCAACTGGTTGTCCTCACCAATCTCGAAAGCCTTAATTCCGTTCTCGTCCGTCAAGGCCTGCCGCAGCCCGAGCGCCTCGCCATGCTCAATGGCATCGCCATCACCCAGATGCGGACCCTGCTCACGGCCAGCAGCGTGAGACGCCTCAAATAACCTTCATGAAATCCATCGCCAGGACCTTCCAGAAGCGCGTCGCCGCCGGTCTGCAATCCGGGCGTGATTTCGTCATCCCTGACCAACAGGAGCAGGCCCGCCAGACCACCGATTTCGAACTGATAACGTGGCTGGTGATCAAATCATAATGAACCCCTATTCTCGGACCTTGCCTGCATTTACGGCGTGCCGACCAAACGGCTCAATGAGCAGGTCAAGCGGAATGCCGGACGGTTTCCACCGGACTTTCTGCTTCGGCTGATGACCGAGGAGGCGTCCGAATGCAGCCGTTCAAGGTCGCAATTTGCGACCTTGAAGCGCGGACAAAACATCATTAAGGAAGAGGCTGCCCCTTACCGTATCAAACGGAAAGCCCTCCGGCCATGAAGCCAGCTAGCACGCAGCAGTTCTCATCATGGGACGGATGGGACGGATGGGAGGAATGGGACGGATGGCGGATGTCGTGCTCGCCCTCATCAACTCACGCGATCCAAAGCAATACATCCAGCGAATGAAGCAGCGCGACCCGGAGTTGGGTAAAGGGCGGGTACAGATTGTACATACCCTTCCGCAGAACAAACACGCCGCCGGCGCTGGCGGCACGGTGGCCGGCAACGCCCGGCGTGACCTCGAACAGAAAAGCGGACGCAAAGTCGTCACCAGCGAAAACTACCTCGCCTTGACCCAGTCCGTGAAGAAAGCGAAAGCGCTGGCCAAGCCTGCTCCACCAGGGAAACCTGGCAAACCATGAACCCGGAAACGGCAGTTGTTTTTAACCGCAAAGAACGCAAAGATCACAAAGACAGATATCATCACCGCCTACGGGCCGTCGCTGGAGATTCTTGAAGCCGACTATCGAACGAAACGCAAACTATGAACTCAAGAAAGGATCAATGTCCGCTCTGTGGCGGAAACAAGACGGCCGGCGTGACCACGTTCACAGAGGATTTGAGATGGAAACAGTTGAAGCGTGATTTTTAAGTCCCCATTCCCGCCGCGCCGCCGGAAGAACAAAAGCCGGTGGAGCGCCGGGTTGCCCGCATTTTCGGGGCGAAGCCGCGGGATGCCGGGGCGGACGTGAGCGCGTTGGAGCGGGAGATAGACGAATTGGTGTATGCGCTCCACGGTCTGACGCCGGAAGAAATCCAAATTGTGGAAGGAAACGCATGAGCAAGAGCCGTGACATATTGTTTGAAGCCCGGACGCCACTCGGTTTCACCGTGCGCGTCACGAGGGAGTATTGGAACATCATCACCACGGTCAAACATCCCGTCATGGCCGGATGCGAAACGGAGGTGCAAGCCGTTCTGGAAACACCGGAGGAAATTCGGCGTAGCAAAAGCGACGCGAACGTGTATCTTTTCTACCGCAGCCGACGCAACCGGCGTTGGGTCTGCGCCGTGAGCAAGCAGGAAGGCCGGACCGGCTTTCTCATCACGGCGTATCCGACCGACGCCATCAAAGAAGGCGAAAAGATATGGCCGAAGTAAATGTTTATTATGATCCGACAGGCCGCACCTTGACCGTGTGGTTTGGCCGGCGGCAGACGGAATACGTCTGCGAAGAAACCGGCGAGGAAGTGATCTTGATGAAGGACCGCAAGGGTCATGTCATTGGTTTTGAGCGGTTGAACTATTCGGCTAAAGCCGCGCAGCCGTTGCGGGTGGCATTTGAAACCATTCCCCAGCCCGCGTGAAGGCCGATAAAATAAGAGTCTGGTTCGACGCGGAGGGGGATTTCCTGGAAGTCCGTTTTTCCGACGCCGCTGGCTACGAAAAGATAACCAAACATGACGCCGTCATGGAGCGCCTGGACGCGCAGGGGCAGGTCATCGGCTTCAGCGTCATGGGCGTGAGCAAATTCAAGAAAGGCAACCCGCTGGATGCGGAACTCGTTGCCACTTGATTCTTCTTTTCCGATTCCCGCCGCGCCGCCGGAAGAACAAAAGCCGGTGGAGCGCTTGGTTGCCCGCATTTTCGGGGCGAAGTAGCGGGATGCCGGGGCGGACGTGAGCGCGTTGGAGCGGGAGATAGACGAATTGGTGTATGCGATCCGAGGCCTGTCCAAGCACGAAATCAAAATCGAGGAGGACGGCGGCAGGTAAGAGGATTCCCAGAAGTAGCTTATGGAGCAGGAACCCACCACACAGGGAATGCAGAATGAAGAATGAAGAATGAAGAAATGGGCCGGCAAAGCCCCCTCCAAGCCACATCAATGCGACATTAAAGCCACCTCAAAGCGTGTTGCTAGCCAGGCGGTAGCCACCCCAAAGCCACCTTCATGCGACCTCCAAGCCACCCTAAGGCTACCCCAAAGCCACCTTCATGCGACCTCAAAGCCACCTCGGGGCGAATGCAGAAGCCAGAATGAAGGATGCAGAATCGGCAGCTTGTGCAATTCCGCGATTCGTTGACACGGCGCGGCCGGGGGTCTAACTTCGCACGCATGTCTGGGTTGCCGTTCGAATTGCTGCTGGCGCTGCGGTACCTGCGGCCCAAAAGGACGTTCGTCTCGGTGATCACTTTGATTTCCGTGCTGGGTGTCACGCTGGGTGTCGCGGTGCTGATCATCGTCATCAGCGTCATGAGCGGGTTCGACGCCCAACTGCGCGACAAGATCCTCGGGTTTAACACCCACATCAAAGTCATGCCGCGCTACGAGACGATGACGAACTATGCCGCCATCGCCCGCACAGTAACTTCCAACCGGAACGTGAAGGCCGTGGCGCCGTTTGTCATGGGCCCCGTGCTGCTCGAGACCAAGGCAGGTTCCAGCCAGTCGCGGGTGGGCGCGCCCTATATTCGCGGTATCGATGCCCGGATCGAGACGAACATGAGCGTGCTGCCGAGCAGCATCGTGAGCGGCAAGTTCGACGTCAGCGACCGGGGGCTGCTGGTTGGGACCGAATTTGCGCGCAACATGGGTTTGCAAGTGGGCGACATCGTTGAGATCGGCTCGCCCAGTATGCTGGAGGCTTGGCGAAGGAGTTCCCGGGAGACCAACGCCCCGGTCCCGGTGCTGCCGGAATACGAGGTGCGCGGCATTTTTGATGTCGGGTATTACGAATACAACCTGGCGGTGGTGGTGATCTCGCTGCAGGACGCGCAGGACCTTTATGACCTCCACGGTTCCGCGCACGGCTTGATGGTGATGCTGCACGATCCCTACCAGGCGCAGGTGGTGGAGAGGGAGCTGGCCCGGGCGCTGGGGCCCGACTATCAGCTCCGGAGCTGGATGCAGGAAAACGCCAACCTGCTGAATGCGCTGGTGGTCGAAAAGAACGTCATGTTCTATCTGCTGTTCTTCATCATGATTGTGGCGGCGCTATGCATCCTGAGCGCGCTGATCACTTTCGTGGTGCAGAAGACGCGCGAGATCGGGATGCTCAAGGCGCTGGGAGCCACCGACTTGCAGGTCAGCCTGGTTTTTCTCAGCCAGGCCGCGCTAGTCGGCGCCGTCGGGGACCTGGCCGGTTATGGGCTGGGGATGCTGGCCCTGGCCTATCGGAACGAGTTCCTGCACTTCATGAATCGCATGACGGGATTCGAGTTGTTCCCCGCCTCGATCTACGGCTTTACGGAGCTGCCGGCGCTGATCTTTCCGCGGGACATCCTGCTGGTCTGTGGCAGCGCCTGGGTGATCTGCATTCTCGGGGGCGTGATCCCGGCCTGGCGGGCGGGCCGGCTCAAGCCGGTGGAGGCGTTACGCTATGAGTGAGGCGCTGCTCTCGGCCATTGGCCTGCACAAGACCTACACGCTCGGCCAGCGCTCGCTGGAAGTGTTGCGCGGCGTGGATCTGGAGCTGCAGCGCGGCGAGTTCCTCGCCTTGCGGGGTGCGTCGGGCGCGGGCAAGAGCACCTTGCTGCACCTGTTGGGGGGGCTCGATACGCCCAACCGGGGGGAGGTCCGCCTGGCCGGTCGGAACCTGTCCACACTGGGGCGCGGTGAGCTCGCGCGGCTGCGCAGCAAAGAAGTGGGCTTCATCTTCCAATCCTATTACCTGCTGCCGGAGCTGGACGCGTTGGAGAACGTGTGCCTGCCGGCGCGGATGGCGCGCATGCCGGCGGCTCAGGCCGAGGCCCGCGGGCGCGAACTGCTGGCGCGCGTCGGCCTCAAAGAGCGCGTTGACCACAAGCCCTACGAGCTTTCGGGCGGCGAGCAGCAGCGGGTGGCCATTGCGCGGGCGATGATCAACGAGCCGGATCTCATCCTGGCGGATGAGCCCACCGGCAACCTGGATTCGCACACTGGCGAGGAGATTATCGAGCTGCTGTGCGCGCTGCGCGACGAGAAGCAAACCACGTTCATCATGGCCACCCACGACGCTCGCGTGGCCGCCCGCGCGCCGAAAGTGATGGAGCTGGTGGACGGGCAGATTGTCCACCGCGAAATATAGCGTTGGCAAGGCGGCTTCGGGGTGTTATAAACAGTGCCCGCTTCCAACGGGAGCGGGATAAACGTTATAGAACAGGAACAGGAATTTGATTTATGTCACAGCATCGTAGTCTGCGCGCGGCGGCCACTTTGGGCGGCAAGCGAAATGTGCTCAAGCGATTTGAGCGCCTGGAAGTGCTCAAGAAACGCGGTCAGTGGAAAGAGGGAGAGCGCATTACCGGCTTGCGCAAGACCAAGAAGGACGCCTAGGCCAGTGCGGAATACGAAGTGCGGTGTGCGGAATGACGCACGCCGTGGGGAGGCTTTGTCGCCACGTCGGCCCGGTCCTGTTTCCGTATTCCACACCCCGCACCCGGCATTCAGATGATTCGTCTGCAAAAATACCTGGCGGATGCGGGCGTCGCTTCGCGGCGCGCCGGTGAGGAGATCATTCTGGCCGGGCGGGTGGCGGTCAACGGCGAAACCGTAGCGGCGCTGGGCACCCGGATTGACCCGGACCACGACCGAGTGGCGGTGGATGGCCAGCCGGTCCGGGCCAAGCGCAAGATTTACGTGGCGCTCCATAAGCCGCAGGGCCTGGTTTGCTCGCGCAAGGACGAGCATGAGCGGCCGACGATTTACGGGCTGCTGCCGAAGGAATGGGGCCACCTGCATTCGGTCGGGCGGCTGGATTACCTGAGCGAGGGGCTGATCTTCCTGACCAACGACGGCGAGTTTAGCCTGCACCTGACGCATCCGCGTTACGGGGTGCGCAAGAAGTATGTCGCCATCGTCGAAGGTCGGGTGTCGGAGCAAGTGCTGAACCTGTTTACGCAAGGTGTGCGGCACCTGGGCGAGAATCTGAAGGCGGAGAAGGTGAAGCTGGTTTCCGCCAGCCAAACGCGGAGCGTGGTGGAATTGGAATTGGCTCAGGGCAAGAACCGGGAGGTGCGGCGGCTGTTCGAGTCGCAGAGCATCGCGGTGAAACGCTTGCAGCGGGTGCAGATCGGCAAGATCAAGCTGGGCGAGCTGCCGGTGGGCAAATGGCGGGCATTGACAGAACCGGAAATTAAATCTCTAATGAGTTGAGCTATGAAAACGAACTGCTGGTTAATTCTAGGGGCGATGCTTTCAACAAGCCTCTTGGCGCAACAGCCGGCTAATCCGGCCCCGTCTGCGCCGATCGAGACGCCGGCGGCGGCGCCCGCGGCAACGCTGGCGCCCGTGACCGCCAAGACCAACGCACCAGCAGCCAAGATGGGCAAGAAGAAGGCCGGCAAGAAGAAAGCCGAAAAGGCGCCCCAGAAGAAGGTGGTTGCCAAGAAGAAGACGGGCGTCGCGGAGTCGAAAAAGAAAGAGGCCGTTGCGGGGGTGAAGACGATACCGCTGGTGCCCGGACTGGCGGAAGTCGCCGCCACCCACGTCAACGTGCGCGGCCAGGCCAAGCTCAACAGCGAGGTTCTGACGCGGCTGACCAAAGGCCAGTCGGTGACCGTCATCGAAGAGATTGTGCGGAATAACTCGGGCCCGGAGGAACCGTCGGCGTGGGCAAAGATAGTTCTGCCAACCGGGGCGCACGTGTGGGTCAACACCACACACATCAATGCCAGCAACGGGACGGTCACGGCCAGGAAACTGAACCTGCGCGGCGGGCCGGGCGAGAATTACAGTGTGGTTGGTCGGTTGCAGAGCGGTGATGCGGTCAAGCTGGTCACCACCAAAGGTGACTGGACGGAAATCGAAGCGCCGACTAGCGCTTACGCGTTCGTGGCCGCGCAGTACCTCAAACAGGATGGGCTCAAGCCTGCCGCCCCCGCGGCGACGCCGACCGAGCCGGCTCCGACTCCGGCCACGGTGGCCGCGATCCCGCCGGTAGCGACACCGCCGGCCGCGGCTCCAGTCGTGCCAGCCCCAGCCCCGGCCCCGACGCCGACCGAGCCGGCTCCGACACCGACCACGGTGGCCGCGGTCCCGCCAGTAGCTCCGCCGCCGACCGAAGCGCCCGCCGTGCCGGCTCCGGAGCCGGCCCCGACCGTCGCCGCGCCCGCTCCGGCCCCGACCGTCGCTGCGCCTGCTCCGACGCCGGCGCCCGAGGTGACCACCCCGCCAGCGACAGTCGAAGAAATGCCGTCGCCGGACGAGCCGCCGCCGCCACGGATTGTGCAGCGGGAGGGCATTGTGCGCGGCATGACGAGCATTCAGGCGCCGTCGAAGTTTGTGCTCATCAGCCCGCAGGATGGCCGGGACATTGATTACCTCTTCACGGACTCGAAGGAGCTGGACCTGCGGCGCTACAAGGGCATGCGGATTATCGTGACGGGCGAAGAGGGCTTGGACGAGCGCTGGCCGAACATGCCCGTATTGACGATTCAGAAGATTCTGGTCGTGGAGTAATGGCTCCAGCCAACCTTATCGACGGGCGAGCCATCGCCCGACAAATTCAAGGCGAGCTGGTTCAGCGCATCGCGGCCCTGAAGGCGGCTGGGGTCCAGCCGGGGCTGGCCTTCGTGCGGGTGGGCGAAGACGCGGCGTCGAAGGTCTATGTCGGCCGGAAGGAGAAGACCTGCGCCGAGCTGGGCATTTTTTCCGAGACGCATGTCTTGCCCGAGGCAACCAGCGAGGCGGAGTTGCTCGCGATGCTGGCCCGGTTGAACGTGGATGCGCGACTGCATGGCGTGCTGGTCCAAGCCCCGTTGCCGCCCCAGATCCGTTCCGCAGTGATCTATGCCACGGTGCGGCCGGAGAAGGACGTGGACGGGTTCCATCCGGTCAACGTGGGGAAACTGATGCTGGGCGACCCGACGGGTTTCCATCCGTGTACCCCGGCGGGGATTCGTGAGCTGCTGGTGCGCGCGGAAGTGAAGCTTAGCGGGGCCGAAGTAGTCGTGCTGGGACGGGGTAATATCGTGGGCAAACCCATGGCCGCGATGCTTTGCCAGAAGGAGCGACACGCCAACGCCACGGTGACGATTTGCCATTCGGGGACGCGCGATATCCGAGCGCATTGCCGGCGGGCGGAAATTCTGATCGCGGCCATGGGTGTGGCGGAGTTTGTTAAGGCCGACATGGTCAAGCCCGGGGCGGTGGTCGTGGACGTAGGCGTGAACCGGGTGAGCGATGCGGCGGCCAAAGGCGGCTCGCGGCTGGTGGGGGACGTGGATTTCGCGGGGGTGCAGCCAATTGCCGGAAAGATCACCCCCAACCCCGGCGGGGTGGGGCCGATGACCATCGCCATGCTGATGCAGAACACTGTGCGTGCCGCCGAAATAGCGGCACGCTGACACCGGAACCCGAAACCCAATTGAAGGACTGATCCCTGATGAACGCGACGCGAATTTTGCCTGATCTGCAGTCCTCGTTGCTGTGCGAGGAAGTCCGCCGGGAAGCCAACGGGAACTTCTTCCTGGTGGGGGTGATTGATTTCATTAGAGTACCCCAACTGCCGGTAGTGGCGTTCAAGCTGAGCATCTTCAATCGCTGGACAGCGGGCGTGGGGCAGTTTGTGGAGACCTCGCGGTTCATCGCGCCGGATCAGACCACGGTCCTGCGCAAGGGTGAGGTGAAGTTCACCTTGCACAGCGCCGCACAGAACGCCACGACCGTCACGCTTTTGCCCCAGGTTGAATTTAAGACCGCTGGCACTTACTACGTCGAAGTGTTGGTGGATGATGTGATGAAGCTTCGTTACCCGGTGCCGGTGGTCCATGTGCCGCCGCCGGCTCAGCCGACGGGCTCATCGACGCCGCCTGCCCCGCAGCCGCCCGCGTCGTGAGCCGGGTCAGTGGCGGTCCGGGCGAGGATGCTGGCAGCGGGGGCGGGGTTTCTATGAGTGCATCGGACGACAAAGCGCAGATTGCGTGGCAACCACTAACAGCGAGGGGGGTGGCGGCGTTTGCGCGAGCATCGTTGGGGCGGCTGCTGCTCGTACAATTAATCGTGGCGCTGCTGGCCGCGGGCACGGTGGTCTGGTTCTTGCAGGAGTGTTGGTTCCCTACGATAGGCGAGGCGATCCGCGCATTGCCGGCGAAGGGAGAGCTTCGCGCTGGCAGTTTGAACTGGACAGGGCTTTCGCCCTTGTCGTTGGCGGAGGGACGGTTCCTGGCGTTCGCGGTCGATCTGGACCACACCGGCGAAGCCCGCTCACCAGCGCAAGTGCAATTGGAGCTTGGGCGGTCGGATTTTAGGGTCTATTCCCTCTTCGGTTGTGGCCGAGGCGGTTATCCACACGACGGAGCGTTGGCGTTTAATCGGACTGAGTTGTGGCCATGGTGGGGCGCCTGGGCTCCGGCGATTCTGGCTATTGTGGCTGGGTCGGTGGTGACGGGACTGATGGTAATCTGGGCGTGTTTGGCGACTCTGTATTGTCTGCCGGTCTGGCTGGTCGGGTTCTTTGCGAATCGGGACTGCCGTCTGGGCGGGAGCTGGCGCCTGGCTGGCGCGGCATTAATGCCGGGAGCCCTCCTGATGTGTGCCGCCGTCTTCCTGTACGGCTGGGGCGCTTTGGATCTCCTGCGTCTGGCAGTGACAGGAGCCGTGCATTTGGTAATGGGGTGGGTCTATCTCTTCATTAGTCCACTGTGCCTGCCGCGGCGCCCGGATCCGGCCCTGAAGGGCAACCCATTCGCGTGATTGCGCGTAGCTCGCCGTTCGTTTAGTCTCAGGCCATGACGATTTCAGTGGGCTTTTTTCGGACCGCGCTGCTCCTGCTCGTTGGAGTGCTGCTGAGTGGCTGCCTGCCACCCGGACCGAAGGACGAGGAGAAAGAACAATTCTTCCTGGCAGGCAAGAGCCGAGTTAAAACGATGGATTTCAAAGGGGCCATTGAGTCGTTCGAAAAAGCGGTCGAGGTGAACCCAAAATCCGCCCCCGCCCACTTTGAATTGGGCGTTCTGTACGAACAAAAGGAGTCCGACCCGGCTGCCGCCATTTACCACTACGAGCGTTACCTCAAACTGTCGCCAAACTCGGGCAAGGAAGAAATGGTCAAGACCCACGTCCTGGCTTGCAAACAGCAATTGGCGCAATCGGTCTCGCTGGGCCCGGTGACGGAGAGGCAGCAAAAGGAGCTTGAAAAACTTGTGGATGAGAACAAGCGCCTCCTGGAGGAGAACAAACAACTCCGGGAGGACCTGGATAAATGGCGCGCCTACGCTGCTGGCCAGCAGAACGCCGCCAGCCAGGCTCGCGCAGGATCGCCCACACTTCGCCCGGTGCAACCGTCGGTTGCAGGCCAGCCGCCTGCGAGCGGCGCGGCGACGTCGAATTCAGCCAGCGCGGCCCGGCCACCGGCTACGCCTGCAACAACTTTACGGACACACATCATCAAAGCAGGCGAAACGCCGACTATCATTGCCCGAAAATATGGCGTGAAAGTGGAGGCGCTGATGGCTGCAAATCCCAAGCTGGATCCCCGGCGCCTGCAGGTTGGCCGGGCTGTGACCATCCCGGCGCCGTAGCTGAAAGGTGTTTCGTCACCGAATAGAATTTGAACAAAATCCCCCGCCTCCGGGTCAATGGTTTGATGCCTCTTTGTGTGGGAGAGGCTGGCAGGCTGCACGGTTGCCGAGTTTACAGCGCGCAGAGCGGGTAGGTGTTCGTGGAGCAGACTGCGAATCCGGTGGTGACAACGGCAGCAATCGTGAGGCGGCGGAAGGCAGGCAGAAGCGGGGCGATGCTGGCCGGGTTCCGCGGCGCAAAAAAAACATAAAGATTTATTTGACAAGTTCTTGGACAATCCAGTAAATATGGGCAAGTATTACCGTTGGCATTGTTGATCTGTGGGTATAAAACGAGCTAAACTTTATCTATGAAAAAAATCGTTGCCTCCGTCGGTTTGGTTGCAGTTGGTGTCACTGGCCTTCAAGCGGATGTGTTTCCGGGCCTCACAGCAGAATCCGGCAAGCCGTGGACCGCCTCGGCCACGCTACGCGGATTCTATGATGATAACCCGAGCACGCAGCCGAATAGTTTGCGTCCCCAAGGCAGCTATGGTTTTGAGGTCAGTCCAGCTATCGAATTCCTTTTTCCGTGGGAGCAAACCACGCTCAGCTTTGGCTATGTCTATTCCCTGAAGTATTACGAGAACAAGCTTGTCAATAGCAACGGTCACGACCTTAATACGCAAGACGTTCATGCTGGCCTCACCCACGCCTTCAGTGAACGCTATAGTATCAGCGTGAAAGACTCGTTCGTGATTGGTCAGGAGCCTGATTTTCTGCGGGCAGGAAATACCTTCACCACCTTCCAAAGCTATTCTGGAAACAACATGCGCAATTACGGTGCGATTGATTTCCTGGCCCAACTTACTCCGGAGTTTGGACTTGAGCTGGGCTATGCCAATACCTTGGTGACTTACTCGGATAATACAGATCCCGCTGTAACGGGCCAGGCCAGCAACGCCGGTCTGTTGAATGAGATGGATAATGCAGTCCATCTCGATGGACGCTACCAGATCCAGCCGCAGACGGTTGGGATCCTCGGTGTCCAACTGCGGCAAACGGATTTCACGGCTGACCAGGATATTAGTCCGGGGGCTCCTTACTCGAACGGCCAGCCTATCATGAGCGATAGCCGAAATGCGCGCTCATATTACGGGTATCTGGGGCTTGACCATAATTTTCGGCCGGACTTCACGGGGTCAGTTCGTCTGGGCGGCCGCTATACCGATTATTTCAATTCTCTGGATGGTCAGACTCAGGGCAGCCCTTATGCGATGGCCAGCCTCAAATACACTTATTTGCCGGAAAGCTCTTTTGAGCTCGGGGGTAGTTATGATTATAGCCCGACTTCCTTGTATCCCGGTGTAAATTCAGTCAATCAGATTAACACCAGTGCGGAGGCGGGCACCGTGTTTATGGCGCTAAATCATCGGATCGTCCCCAAGCTTTACGGTAGTATTCTGGCCCAGTATCAGAACAGCATGTACGTCGGCGGGGTGTACGATGGCGAGAGCGATAACTTTTTCCTCGTCGGTCTGAATCTGCGATACCAATTCAATCCCAATTTTTCAGCAGGGGTGGGCTACAACTACGACAACCTGACTGGGGTGCAGGCTCATTATGACCGAAACCGGGTTTATATCGGAGTCACAGGCAGCTATTAGCTTAATTCTGACTTAATGGCCGGGGGCTGGGCTGTCATGACTAGCCCCCGTTTTTTTTGATTTATGGATCCACTGAAAGTGACGCCACCCCAGGAAACGAAACTTCACTTCCTGGATTATTGGCGCATCATCCGAATTCGGAAGACGATTATTCTGGCGGTCTTCTTGCTAGTCGTTATCACCGCCACGCTGGTGACGTTCATTTTGCCGGAGTCTTACTCCAGTTCCACTCGTATCAAGATCGAGCGTGACCAGTCTGATATTAGCGGCTTTGCCGAGCGCGGCGGTGGCATCCAGAGCTACGATCCCTATTTCATCCAGACAGAGTTCGAGCTGATTCAGTCCGAGGTTATTCTCGGCAAGGTGATCGACGACCTCGATCTGAGCACCGTCTGGGGCAAGAAGTATGCGAACGGAGAACGTCTGAAGCTTTCTGAAACGATCACCCTGCTGAAAGGAAGAATTGATCTCCGGCCTGTGCGGAATACCAGCCTGATCGAAATTCGCGTGTACAGTGAGAAGGCTGACGAGGCAGCCAAGATCGCCAACTCTGTCGCCGAATCTTACAAAACCCATCGGCTGGCGCAACGAACGCTATTGAGCCGAGGCGGGATCAAAGCGCTGGAAGAGAGGTTCCTGGAGCAGCAAGAAAAGGTCAAGAAGGCGCAGCAACGTGTGGATAAGCTGCGCGAAGAGCTGAACATGTCGGACGCGGCAGCGAGCAGCGATAACCCGTCGTCACTGATGACGGCCGATACGCTGCGCAGGCTCGAAGTTTTGCGCATAGAAAGCAAAACTGAGTATGTCCGTCAGGCGTCCATGGCGGAGCACCTCAAGTCCTTGGGGAAGGAACTTGGCCCGGAAGGCCTTGCCCAAGCGATACCGACCGCAGTCACGGACTCACTGCTAAATTCCTTGCTCGAACAACTGAGCGTGGCAGAGCAACGGCTGGTGATCCAGGAAAAGGAGTATGGTCCCCTACATGCAGAGGTCATCAAATGCAAGGCCATGACCGATGACCTTCACAAGAAGATCAAGAACAGGGTCGAGGGTATCATGCTCGGTTTGGAAACTCGGGTGTTCTCACTCAGTAACAGTCTCGACAATCTGGAAAAGGAAGTCGCGCTGGCTACGACCAACGACGTCGTCAGAGCCAATCAGACCAGGCCCTATTTCGAGGCCAAACGCAGTCTCGATGAACTTCAGCGTTTCCGCCAGATCCTCGACGTTAAGATCTCGGCCGAAAAGATCGACGTCGACCTGCCGAAGACTATGATGGTGGAAATCGTGGACAAAGCTGTTCCTAGCCTGCGTCCGGTGCGGCCCAACAAACCGCTCAATATCGCGCTGGGCATCATTATCGGCTTGGTGGTTGGTGTCGGTTTGGCCTTCTTCATCGAGTATCTCGACACAAGCGTGAAGACGATTGATGATGTCGAGCGCTCGCTACAATGTCCTGTGCTGGGCGTCATTCCTCAAAATGTTGGCTTGCTTGTGGAGGAGGGAGCGGAAAGTCCGCACGCGGAGGCATACCGTGTTTTGCGCACTAACCTCTTGTTCTCGCGCAAGGACGATAAGCTCAACACCATTGCCGTTGTGAGCGCGGGAGCCGGCGAAGGCAAATCGACCACCGTATTCAATCTCGCCGCGGTCTTCGCCCAGAGCGGGCAGCGGACCTTGATTGTGGACTCTGATCTGCGCCGGCCGACGTTGCACAAAATGATGCACGTGACCAATAACCTTGGGCTCACCAACTACCTGCTGAAACAGAACACGCTGGAAGAAGTTATACAAACTAGCAAGATGCCGACGCTGGATTTCCTGGCCAGCGGCAAGCTGCCCAGCAGTTCTTTAGGCATTCTCAGCTCCGCGCAGATGAAGGATCTGATCAGTGAGTTAAAGCAGCGCTACGATATTGTCTTCTTCGATTCACCGCCGATTATGGGCGTCAGCGACGCGTCGATCCTCGCCAGCGAAGTGGATATGACCATTCAAGTCATCCAGTACCGACGGTATCCTCAGCCGATGAACATCCGTGCCAAGCAGTTGATCGAAAAGGTCGGTGGCAACCTGGTGGGTATTGTGTTGAATAACATCAACATGTCTCAGGACGAGAGCTACTATTACTACAGCGGGTATTACCATGATAACTATTACCGCAGCGAGGAGTCCGAGTCGGCCACGCAGAAGGAGCCCGCAACCGGAGACCAGGCCAAACTGGACATCAAGCAGAAGTATTGATAGGGATTTGAATTAAATGAGTATCGAGAATGTCGGTAAGGGGTTGCGGCTTTGGGCTACAGTTTGTGGGTTTGTTCTGGGGGGGCTTTGCTTGACTGGATGTCGGTCACAGGCACCCAAACACCAATCCGCGAAGGCCCCGTCCAGCCTCACAGCCACCTCTGCTGCTAGCAGCGCAACGGTCAAGGGAGCCGTTGCGACTCCTGATTCCAAGCCGGTTTTGGTTTCGGGTATGTCCAGTAATGCCGGCCCTGAACCGGAAGTTTTCCGTGTCGGTGATTCGTTGACGATCGCCTTCATGGATACTCCGAATGTGATTCCGCCATTCGAAGGGAGGATTAAAGAAGACGGAACCATCACTCTGATCTTGAATCAGAGTTTCAAATCTGACGGCAAGACCCGGGGCGACCTGGAGAAGGACATTCGGGCGCGTTACGTCCCTGATTATTTCAAACAAATGACGGTTACGGTGAAGCAGCAGGAAAACACCCGCTGGTTTTACGTAAATGGTGAAGTGAGGCAGCCCGCTCGGCAAATTTACACTAGCAGGATCACCGTGCTGAAAGCGATTGCCTCAGCCGGTGGTTTCACCGACTTTGCCAACAAGAAGAAGGTGAAACTAACGCGGTTGGATGGCCGCACTCAAACCGTCAATTGCCTTAAAGCGCTGGACAATCCTAGATTGGATCCGGAAGTCTATCCAGGCGACACCATCCATGTTCCGCGCCGGCTCTTGTAATGGTCCAGCTTAAGGTCCTGTCCGGGAATAAGGCGGGCACTATCTGGGTGGCCCGCCGTTTTCCTGTACGCATTGGACGCTCAGCCGCTGCCGACTTGCAGTTGGAGGAGAACGGCGTGTGGGACCAACATCTGCAACTCGATTTCAATCCTGCGGAGGGGATCGTCCTCAGTGCTTTGCCCAACGCGTTGGCTACCGTGAACGGACAGCCTGTGCACCAGACCGTTATGCGCAATGGGGATGCGATCGATATCGGCTCCCTGAGAATGCAATTCTGGCTTAGTGAGACCCGGCAGGTGGGGTTACGCTTCCGTGAAGGGCTTACCTGGGCGGGAATCGCGGTTGTTTCCCTGGGCCAGGTTGGTCTTATCTACTGGCTGCTTCACTGAAAGCGCAGCGATCTGCCTAATGCCGGAAGTGCCTTGTGCCGGTGAAGGCCATCGCCATGTTACGCTCGTCCGCGGCCGCAATCACTTCAACATCACGCACCGAGCCGCCCGGCTGAATGGCTGCCGTAGCGCCTGCCTCCGCTGCCGCGATCAAGCCGTCCGGAAACGGAAAGAACGCGTCGCTACACACCGCGCTGCCCTTTAGCGAAAGACCTGCCTCGCCCGCCTTCCACACAGCAATCCGGCTTGCATCCACCCGGCTCATCTGGCCCGCGCCGATGCCCAGCGTCCGATCCTCGGCCGCATACACGATGGCGTTTGACTTCACGTGTTTCACAACGTGCCAGCCGAACACCATGGCTTGCAGCTCGGCCTCCGTTGGCCTCCGGCGACTGACGATTTTCAAACCGTCGGTGGTGGTGACCTTCACGTCGCGCTCTTGCCACAAAAACGAATCCGCCCCCACGCTGCGCACGTCCCACGGCTGCGCCGCAAGCGGGCTTTTCAAGACCTTAAGCAGGCGCAGGTTCTTCTTCTTTTGTAGCAGGCCCAGCGCCTCCGCGCTAAACTCGGGCGCGACGATAACCTCGCTGAAGATCTCCGATATAGCTTCTGCGCACGCTAGATCGAGTGTGCGGTTCACCGCAATGATGCCCCCGAATGGAGCCTGGCGATCCGTGGCCAACGCCTTGTCCCAAGCCTCGCGCAGGCTGGTTCCCTGGCCCATCCCGCACGGGTTGGTGTGCTTGAGAATGGCCAGCGTGGGGCGGGCGGCCGCAAACTCAGCGACAAGGTCCGCCGCCGCAGTCAAGTCCAAGATGTTGTTGTAAGATAGCTCCTTGCCGTGCAGTTGCTGGAAGTATTTGTGAAATCCGCCGTAAAGGGCGGCTTTTTGATGAGGGTTTTCACCGTAACGCAACGGCTGGGTCAGCGGTGCCTGGACGCGCAGCGCCGAGGGCACTGCAGCGACTGGGACTGGTGCGGCTTCGAAGGCCTGGGCCAAGTGCGCCGCTATAGCGGTGTCATAGGCTGACGTGCGCGCGAACACCTTGGCCGCCAGCTTGCGCCGCAGTTCCAGGGTCGTACCACCGGTCGCCTGGATATGTTCGCCGACCAGTTCATAATCAGCGGGGTCCACCACCACGGTCACGCTCTCGTGATTCTTGGCTGCGCTCCGCAGCATGGACGGGCCCCCGATGTCGATGTTCTCGATTGCTTCTTCCAAGCTCACGTTTGGCCGCGCCACGGTCTGTTCAAAGGGATACAGGTTCACGACCACGAGGTCGATTGGCTGGATGCCGTGCGTGCTCACGGCTGCTTCGTGGTCTGCCTTACCACGGACATAGAGCAGGCCCCCATGAACTTTGGGGTGCAGGGTCTTCACCCGGCCATCAAGCATTTCCGGGAAGCCGGTGTATGCGCTCAGGTCGGTGACGTTCAAGCCAGCTTCGCGTAGGGACTTGGCCGTGCCTCCGGTGGAAATCAATTCCACACCTGCCGCCGCCAGGACCCGCGCCAGCGGGACGAGTCCCACTTTATCGGAAACCGAAAGCAATGCGCGTCGAATTTGCTCCATAATCGGCCGCTACCTTCCTCCAGACACGCCCGACAAGTCAACTGGCAAATCCAACTCAAATCGAACACACAGGGTGAATTCATGAAAGGCGATTCCCTTGGGAATGGGAGGTAGGAAGCGAGCGTTGGGGAGTCGGTTGATACCGTGGGTATGCCGCTGCGCGAGTTTTTGGACGCTTTTGCGGCTGGATCGAGCAGGTGGCGGTCGGTTTGGGGCCACCGAGAGTGGGGTCTGGGCAGATCTCAGCGGTGAGGCTTTGTGCCTCCTGGGCGGCTCTGAAGCGATGGCCGGGATGAGCTTAAGAACTGCGGAGCCAACTCATGGGGCTCTGGTGAAAGAGGGGTGGGTTGTGGTTACCATGATCATCGCCCGGCGGTGAGCTTCGGCGGTCATGTCCGTGTGAAAATCGCTGGTCATTAGGTACTGGGGTTTGGTTTGGCGGGAGCGCCATTCCATAACCTGCCTGGCTGATTGACTCAAGTGGCCCCAAGGCATAGCGGTAACTGTGTGACAAATGCAGCCGCGAACCACAACCTGTGGGGCCTACTTGAGTCAATCAGCCAGGCAGATTCCATAAAGAGGCTATTGCCCAAGCGGCGAAAGATGCCCAGCACGTGCATGGCGTTGGGGTCTCGGACGCGGCAACGGTCGTCGTCCTGAGACACGTCCAGGCGCTGGTGCAGACCGTTTTCAATGCCGCCGAAGCCGGCGCGATTAAGCCGCAGCCAGGCCCGGGCGTCGAGTTCCTCGGGTGGGGCGCTGGTCAGCAGGGCGACGGTCTCGGGTTGGCGGTCAGTGGTTAGACGGTGAACTCTAGCCACCTGTGCGGCAGCCGGGAAACCGACCGCCTCCGGGGTGGTTGGGGTGGTGCAGAGGATGCGGATTTCATCTCGGCTGCGGTTGCGTTCCTGAGTGCAGGCCCGCGTGCGGGTTGATTCCTGAGGGGGGAAAGGCTGCCGGAATCTCCGGCAGCAGGTTTTTTATCGTGTCGTGAATTCCGGGTTGGTTGTCTTTGACCGTCAGGGTGTAGTGAGCTCCGTGTTCCTGCACCAAGTCCCAGCCGGTTTCCGTCTGGGTGTGGAGCGCGTCCAGCGAGACAAACCGGCCCTCCAGGTCGAGTTTTTGGAAGAGTTTGCGCACGACGGGAATCTCGTTGGTCTTCTCATCCACCAGGGCGCTGCCGAGATAATATTGGCTGGGCACCGCCACGGCCGTGAGGATGCTATGGCCGCCGCCATGCTTGGGCTCTTTGCCATCCATCGCGATCAACTCCTCTTTGGGGGGTTGGCCCCGCACCTGGGCCTGGAAAGCCAGCACCGCCCGATCCACCGCCTCGGGGTCCACGGCCTGCAGCGCTCGGGAAAAAGTGGGCTGGCTGGGCGCGGGATACCAGCCGTTGGCCAAGGGATGAATGCCCAGCGCCCGGCGCTGCGACTGAGCGAGGGTTTTGGCGAAAGCCGCCAGGGCCTTGGGCCCGCGCCGAGCGCCGGACAAAATCGCGCAAACCGCCAAGGCCAACAGCGACCACAGCGGGTAGGACTCCACGCGCGCCCGATACTCCGGCACTTGCTTGAAGTGTTCTCTGAGCGGGCGTAGCTGCTCCACCCTCTGGGTGCAGCGGGGGGCCACCTTGCCTTCTACCGGGGCCAAGGCGGGCTTGAGGTGCTGCGCCTGCAGGTTGCGACGGGCATTGTGGCACAGTTCCTTTACAAACAGCCGCTTGGGCTTGTCATGCTTGACGTAGTAGTCCCGCCCGCACCGCCCCCACCCATCCGTCAATCCCAACTCCTGCCAGCCGTTGGCGGTGTAAACCGTGCCGCAAAATTGCTCCGGATCCACAAAGCTCTCCACCACCAGGACCGGGTGCCCGTACTTCTGTTGCCAATCCGCGCTGAGTCGCGCCAAAGCCAGCTTGAGCACGCGTGAACCCAGATTAGGTACCGTCCGGTACGGGAGGAGCAGAAACCGGGCGTGGTTGACCACCAGCGCCAAGCGCCGCCGCCGTTGCTCGTGGGTCCAACCGATCCACTGGTCGCGATGCCGCAGGTGTTTGGCCGCCGCGCAGAATATCAGCACGCCCACCCATTGCCCCTGCTTATCCACCGCAATATAAACGAGCCGCTCCCCCACGGGACGCAAAGCGCCCAAGTAGTGATGCCGGCGAAGTAACGATTGGACGCGAGGCAACTCTCGGGCATCGGCCAACCGGAGTTGGACCTCATCGACTAGCTGCGGCGGTTCCGGATTCGGACGGATTTTGCTTCTAGACATGCCGCCAGCCTAAAACGTTTCGGCAAGCGTGTCCCGTACTATATCACAAGTCATTCTCCACCAGCCCGTTAGGATCAGCTATGAATTCGCCCTGTCGAACACATCCGGCCAAACCGTCCTGCTTTCCCGCGAGGCCACCTTCACGTCTGATACGCGCGGAAAGCTGGGCCAAGCCTTTGCATTTACGCAAAGCCGGTGGTAGTGAGTGGCTCAGGGAAGAGTCTGACGCGCCAAATGCTCGGCGGTTCGGGCCATGGCTTGGTCAGTCATTCGGCTTACGCTGAAAGGTCGGAGCCGGAAGCTATAACGCTGTGCCTGGCAAGGAATAAGGTATTGTTCGTGCGGCCAGGCACCCCAACTGTCGTCGCCGCCTGCCCCCTGCTGCCTAAAGTCGAGATTCACCACAACAATGTCGCGCTCCGGTAGCTCAAACGGATGCTCAGCCAACTGTAAGTCGTCGGTGGTGTGGTGGAGCGCGTTCACGCTGAGCAGTGGTAGTCCGACGGCGAGCAAGCCGACGCCCTTTGTGTTTGCCAGCGCGACCCAACGGACGTCCACCTTGTTGCCGCTTTCCCCCGGTTCAACATAGTCGTTGAAGAACTGCTCGCTAACTGAACCTGAATAGAGACCGATGCGGGCGTCTTTGCGGTCGCAGTACGTTTCCTGTGGCCCGGGCCCAAGCCAGGCGATCCGATCAAACCCGGCAGGCATCACCATCTGCATGCCGAGGCGTGGCAGCTTTGGAAGGCCGGTCTTGCCCGGGATGAACTTCAAATCCACGACGATGTCGCCCGTTTTATGAATGGTGTAGGTGGTGTTCCATTCTGCTTCCACCTTGGGCAGGTGGCTGCTAATCTCCACGACCACCGAGGAGGCCTTCGCTTCGGCCCGGAAGCTTCTCACTTCGCCGCCTGCGTGCGCCTGTCGCCAGATGCCCTGAGACTTGGCCATGTCACGTCCGCGATCATTGTCCGTCGGGGCGCGCCAGAAATCGGGCCGCGGCGGTGATTCGATCAGCTCCGTCCCCTTAAACTTCAGCGAGTTTAGCGTGCCGGCTCGTTTGTCGAACGAGACGGTGAAATCCTTGCTGCTCACAGCGGCTTGCGCGCCGTCCTGGCTGAGGCGCAGGGCCGGCAGGGCTGCTGTGTCCAAAGCAGAAGCCGGCACCGCATCGGGCAGTCTGAATTGATCCCACGCGATCTCATGTTCCCGCTTCGCCCACAATTCGTCCTGCTTCAAGCGGAAGCTGACTTCGAGGAAGTACTCGGCGCCAGGCTCAGGCGCGAATGGTCTTACCGGGATGGCAAGTTGCGCCGTTGCCCGGGGTGCAAGGTCAGGGCCGGGAACTACGCCCTTCTGCAGTTCCTTGCCACCTCCCGTCAGGCGCCAGCGCACGACAGAAATGTCCTTCAAGTTGGTGAAATCGAACCAGTTCTTCACCTCTACCGTCCTCACGGATGCGTCGGGCAGCTTGCAGTGGACGTATTGGTAGATGTGCTTCACTTGGAGCAAACCCGGGTGCGGCTGGCGATCAGGCGTGACTAGGCCGTTGCACACGAAGTTCTGGTCGCTGGGAGTGCCGGGAGGGCCGAAGTCACCCCCGAACGCCCAGAAGGTTGGCTTGCCTTTCACCGGCTGGGAAACCGTGCGTGCGGCATTGCGTTTGATGGGTTGGCGCAGCCCCTGGTCCACCCAATCCCAGATAAACCCGCCCTGGAGGTAGGGCTTGCTGTAAAACAGGTCCCAATAGAGCCACATATTGCCGGAGCTGTTGCCCATGGCATGTGAGTATTCGCAGAGAATCAGCGGCCGGGCTCGCTTTGGCTCTGGTCCGAGGATGAAGTCACGCCCCCAGTCCCCGTCCACGCGCTCACCGTTGGCATACTGCTGGAGCAAGGACGGTTTGGGATACATCGGGCAGTAGATGTCGGTATTGCGTGCGAACCCGGCGCGCTCGTACTGCACCGGCTGGCTGGAATCACGCCCTTTGATCCAGTCGTAGGTGGCCATGAAGTTCGGCCCGTTGCCGGCCTCGTTGCCGAGTGACCAGATGATGATCGAGGGGTGGTTCTTGTCGCGCTCGACGGCACGGATCGTGCGGTTCAAGTGCGCCTCCTGCCATTCAGGGAAGTTGGCCAGCGATTCCTTGCCGTAACCCATACCGTGGCTTTCGATATTGGGTTCGTCCACCAGGTAGAGCCCGTAGCGGTCGCAGAGGTCATACCATGCCGTTTGGTTCGGGTAGTGCGAGGTTCGGACGGCGTTGATATTGTGCTGCTTCATCACACAGATATCGCGAATCATGCCCTCGACCGTGATTGCCTGACCTCGGTCAGGGTCGATTTCGTGCCGGTTCACGCCCTTGATCAGAATACGCTGGCCGTTGACCAGCAGGTTGCCGTCCTTGATCTCGACCTTGCGGAAGCCCACATTCACCGGGATCACTTCCAGCACCCGGTTCCTGTCATCCCTGAGCGTAAGTAGCAGCTTGTAGAGGCGCGGCGTCTCCGCTGTCCACTTGAGCGGGTTCGGCACTTGGGCAGTAATCGTCGCCGGGGTTCTGTCACCGGCCTCGGCGCGAAATTCCTGAGGACCGCCCACCCCCTTCACCTCGCGGCCGTCGGGGTCCAGCAACGCGGCTTCGAGAGAGCAGACCCTCGGTGACCGGGTGTAGTTGGTTAGCTCCAGGCTCACGCTTAGCGCCGCGTCGCAGTGTTGCGCATCTAGCACTGTCTTTACCTCAAAATCGCGGATATGAAGCTCTGGCGGCGACCAGAGATACGCGTCCCGGAAGATCCCGCTCAGGCGCCAGAAGTCCTGGTCCTCCAGGTATGAGCCGTCACACCAGCGGAAATTCTCGACCGCGAGCAAATTCTCCCCGGGCGCGAGAAACGGGGTGATGTCGAACTCTAACGGTGTGCGGGAGTCCTTGCCCATGCCGACCTTCTGGCCGTTCACCCAGATCTGGCAGAAGGAATTCACGCCGTCAAACGTAAGGAGCACGTGGCGACCTGACCACTCCTTGGGCACCGTGAAGGTGCGGCGGTACGAATTGACCGTGTTGTTCGGGTCATCCTCCGGCACGAAGGGCGGCTGCCAGGGTTTGGGCCACGGGTACGGGATGTTCACGTAAATCGGAATGCCGTAGCCCCGCATCTCGACATTTGCAGGCACGGGTATCGTCGTCCACGTCCGGTCGTTGAAACCGGGCTGCCAAAAGTCCGGCACGCGGGCGCTGTGGTTCTTGCTGTAGTGATACTTCCACTGGCCGTTGAGCGAGCGGTAGAAAGGGGACTTCACGCGCTCGGCATTCGACACGGGGCCGATCTTCAGCGCGGTCTTCGCGTCCGGGCAGATGACCATCGTGGCGTGCGGCGAAAGGTTGTTGATGCCGGTCAGACGCGGATTCTGCCAGTCCTTAAGCGATTCGCTCTGGGCGTAACCCTCCAAGGCAAGGATCAGGAGCGCCCCTGCAAGGCATTGACTCAATATATTGGTGGTGGCCATGAATCATTTGTTTAACCGAAAGGCCCGGAAGTTTGCAATCCCCATCCGTCGGCTTTCAGTCAGCCGAAGACGGCGTAATCGCCCCAAAGCACCGTGCTTCGGAACGGAGGACCAGCCGCGTTTCGGCCAGGAGACACAGCGCTACAAAACTTCTGCCAAATTCGAGTGCCAAATTCGAGTTGCCTGCCGGGCGCGGATTTCCGATACTTTGAGTGTGGCGCTCGAAATGAAGCAGTTAACGGGCGTCGATTCTGGTGGCGCGGTTAGCTCAGTGGTAGAGCACTTCCTTGACACGGAAGGGGTCAGAGGTTCAAACCCTCTATCGCGCACCATTCAATGTTTGCAAGGGTTTCGTTGAGACGTGCCGCTGGCCGATCCGGCGAAGGTTACCTCGGTGGGCTTCCTGATTTACGATAAGCTGGAGGAGCTGTTCCAACTATAAGTGGCGTGGATCAAGGCATCGCCGGCCGCATGTGACTGAGCGGCGATCGTCTTAAGACCGTCGGGAGAGCAGCCGTTGGAGTCGCATCCGGTTGTAGCGCTGGGCGAGGATGCAGGGCAGATTGGCCAGTAGGCCGTAGCCAACCATGATGAGATCAGCCCACCACGGGTTCCAAAGGAAGAATACAGGGGCGCAGGCTAGGGCACACCAGTGACAAAGCTCGCCACGCCGGGTTTCGCGCACGAAGCGGCGCAGGTAATCCGGATGGGTGTTTGCCAACCGGCCTTTGGCAAAGCCCCCGCCGAACCAGCGCGCTGCATCGGGCAGCCAGTCCTTCCAGTGTTTGATGCCCAGGATCCGTTCGTAGCAGCGTCCGCCCTGTTCCCAGGCGTGTGTAACGTCCGGATTGAACCAGGTCACCGGCATTCGTGTGAACGCCCAGGCCAGGCCAAGTTGAATCACGGGCCAGCCGGCGATGTTCAGCGTGATGACCCAAGCGATCGGGAGTTCAATCGGCACGAATCTCCCGTCCCTTCCAAATGACGCGCCTGCCCGAGTGCGCCACTGACCAGGCGAACACAGCAAAGAAGAAAAGCAGCGGCAGGGGATACAGCAGTGCGCTAAACCAGCGAAATGCGCCGACCTGACGGCTGAACCCACTCACTTGTGCAGCGTACAACAGGTAAATTGCGCCCCACCTAAGCCAGTCGCCGGTCACCAGCCCGACCAGCGGCGCAAGCATCAGCCCGACTATCCACGCGATAATGAGCAACATGGTGGCCCGAGCAGTCTGCCCGGCACCGGACGCAAAGCCCTTCGTCCATCCTCCGATCAGCTCCCGCAATCCGTTCGGATACATGCGGAATGAGAACAGGCCCTTGCCTGTCACACTGCGCGCCGGAAGCCCGGCCGCGCGAAATCGGGCGGCCAGCGAAGCATGCTCAAGGATCCGCCCCCGGACGGCTTCGTGCCCTCCCACGCGCCGGTAACTCTCCTGGTCCACCAGCAACATCTGTCCGAAAAGCCCGTGCGGCACCGTAGCGACGGTCATGTTGAGGTTGAAGAACATCGAGAGTTGCTCATACGGTTCCCGGACAGCATGGTACGGGCCGATCGAGAGCGCCCCGCCGCCGTAAGCCGAGATAGCCTTGCCCAGCCCGTCCGGCTCGAACCACGTATCAGCGTCGAGGAAGAGCAGCAGCTTTCCCCGAGCGGCCTGCGCGCCCTGGTGACAAGCCCACGTCTTGCCACGCCAGCCGTCCGGCAGCGGTTGCGACGGAAGCACCCTTGCGCCGAGCTGCCGGGCCAGTTCGGCGGTGCGGTCGGTGGAGTCGTCGTCCACGACGAGGATCTCGTGCGGCTTCACCGGCTGGGCGGCGAGGGACCGAAGCAGGGTGGGGAGATTGTGCTCTTCGTTGCGTGCGGGGATGATGATACTGAAGCTCGGCGGATGGCCCGGGGCGCTGGCCCAGGTGCATCGGCAAAGGCGGCTCCAAAGGAAGAAGCCCAGGAACCAGAGTCCCAGCGCGACGGGCAGCAAGATCAACATCGGTCCCACGCGACGACTTTGCGAGCGACGTTCTGGCCGCAGAGGACGACCATGGGCATGCCGCCACCAGGGTTCACCGAGCCGCCGACGAAGAAGAGGTTCGGATACCTTGTGCTTTGCTTCGGCGCTTTGAAGGCGAGGTTCTTGAAGCGATCACTCACCACGCCATAGATTGCGCCCTTATTTGAATAATACTGCTGCCGAATATCGAGCGGCGTCCAGCAATGCTCGAAGACGACGTGCTTCCGCAGGTCTTTCAAGCCCATCCGTTCCAGTTTGTCCACGACGCGTTCCTTGAGCACCAGGTAATCCTCGCGAGTCAGCGGGTGCGCGTCCTCAATGTGCGGAATGTGCGGGAGAATCTTCAGGCAGTCGCAGCCCGGCGGCGCCACGGTCGGATCGGTCTTCGACGCGGCCACCAGGTAGATCGTCGGGTCGGGCGGCAACTGGCGTTTGCGGAAAACGGTGTGGAAATGTTCGCGCTGATGCTCGGAGAAAAAGAAGTTATGGTGCGCGAGCTGCGGGTATTGGCAGTCGAGGCCGAGTTCAAGCACGAGGCCAGAGCAGGAGGGTTCATACTTGTCGAGCGTGCGCAGGAACTTCTCGTCTTCCCGCAACAGCTTCTCGTAGGCCGGAATGACTTCCATATTCGAGACAATGATGTCGGCGGGATGGAACTGCCCGTTGGCGACGAGGCCCGTAACGCGGTTGCCCTCCTTGCGAACTCCGGGTACGTAGCAGCCGACGGCAGTCGGCTCTAACCTTCCCGAGGCTTTGCCCTCCTTGCGAATTTCGGTGACCTCGCTGTTGAGGTGGACCCCGATGCCGAGTTCGTCCATGAGCCGCTGAAGGCCGAGGGCGATGTTGTACAGGCCGCCGTCGACGTACCAGAGGTCGTAGCGAAACTGGATCGTCGGCAGGCAGTTCATGAAGGCCGGAGAATGATAGGCCGAGGAGCCGACATACTTGATGAAGTAATCGAACACATCCTGCATGTGCCGCGTCTTGAGAAACCGCTTCACGCCGCCGTGCATCGTGCGGAACAGGTCGAACTTCGGGAACTTCCACAGCCCGTAGAAGCGCCCAAATTCCTTGGAGTTGTCGAGACCCTGCTCGAAATAGCCGGAGTTCACGAGGTCGTAGAGGTCGGCCGAGTATTTCAGGAACCGCTGCACGCAAGCCGGGTCTTCGCCGACCTTCCGCGCCTCCTCGGCCATGCGGTCCGCCTCGGGGTAAAGGTCCACCACCTTGCCGTCCTCGAAGAAGTTGCGCCAGTGCGGACGCAGCGGGCGGATCGGGATGTAATCGCTCATCTTCTTGCCCGACCGCTCGAACAGCCGCCCGAAGATGTGCGGCAAAGTGAGGATGGAGGGGCCGAGGTCGAAACTGTAACCATGCTCCTTCAACACGTTGAGCTTGCCGCCGATCTTGGCGTTCTTGTCGTGGATGGTCACGGCATAACCCTCCTGCGCCAGCGAGATGGCGGCTGACAAGCCGCCCAATCCCGCACCTATAACAATGACTCGCTTTCCGCTCATGTGTGCTTCATTTCCTTTCCACTACCCGCGCCAGACCTTCCTTCGCCACGTGATCCGATGGATGTTCGGCCAGCGCCTGGCGGAAGTAATTCGCCGCCTCCGCGCGCTGGCCGAGCAATTCATAAGTCCGTCCGATGAAGGTGAGACAACTGCTGCGGCCCCACCGCGGTTCCAGTGGTCCGCCAAGGCGCTGCGCTTCCGCGGCGAACAGTGTCTCCGCTGCCAGCAGCGTGGTCAGCGCCTCGCGCTGCGCCGCCGCCCTTCTAGCCGTGTGAAATTGGCCGGTGCCGAGCAGGTAGCGCACGCGCGGATTCTCTGCGCCAAACTCCATCGCCTTATTCTGATGCTTCGCTACGCGCGGTCCAAACCGCACGCCACGCAGCAGGTTCCCGTCGATCTTCATCCCGTAAAGCGTGCCGAGCAACGCGTGGCTTTCGGCGTGCCGCTCGTCCAGCTTTACCGCGGTTTCCAGCGCGGCCAGCGCGGCATCCATCGCCGCGTCGGCAGCGAGCGTGCTCGTGGGCGAGGCGGGCCGGCTGCGCAGTTGGAGCATGTGATGAAACTCCGCCGCGCCCAGCCAATAATAGTTAGTGCCGGAGCCGGGTGCGTTGGTGCTGGCCTGCCGGAAGAGTTCCGCCGCCGCGCCGAACCGCTGGCCGTCCCAGGCTTTATAGGCTGCGGTGAACTCTTTGACGCCGGCCGCCATTAGCTGGTCGCTGCTCTCGTTAGCCCACGTTACGCAGGCGCTCAGGAAGAACCAGGCTGCAACTCTCCAAATCATGTCTTGCTTGACTTCTACACCATCGCCTAGAGTTCGCCAAACGAAATATGGACCTGCCACAACTCATCCAGCGCCAGCGCGCCTATTTCCACACCGGCGCCACCCGGTCCCTCGGCTATCGCCGCGCGCAGCTCCAGAAGCTCCACGACGCGCTCGTAGCGCACGAGCCTGCTTTGCTGGCCGCGCTCCAGGCCGATCTCCGTAAATCGGCGCAAGAGGCCTATGCCACTGAGCTCGGCCTCGTGCTGAGCGAGATCCGCCACGCTCTCCGCTGTCTGCCGGCATGGATGAAGCCGCGAGGCCGCCGCACGCCGCTGATCACGTGGCCCGCGCGCGGGTTTGTCCAACCCGAACCCTATGGCGTGGCGCTCATCATCGGGCCGTGGAACTATCCGCTCCAGCTCCTGCTTTCACCCTTGGTCGGCGCGCTGGCCGCCGGCAACTGCGTGGTGCTCAAACCGTCCAGGTTCGCGCCGCGCACCGCCGCCGCGATCGCCCAGCTCATCAGCACGATCTATTCGGAGGAATACGTTGCCATCGTGCAAGGGGAACGCGCGGTCCCCGAGACGCTGCTGCGCGAAAAATATGACTGCATCTTCTTTACCGGCAGCCCCGGCGTTGGCCGGTCCGTGATGGCGGCTGCGGCCCGGCATCTCACGCCGGTCACGCTCGAGCTCGGGGGCAAATCCCCGTGCCTGGTTTGCGCCGACGCGCCGCTGGAGGTTACTGCCCGGCGTATCGTCTGGGGCAAGTTCCTGAATGCGGGCCAGACCTGCGTAGCCCCTGATTTCGTCTTCGTGGATTGCCGCATTAGGGGCCCGCTAGTCGAGGCGCTCAAGCGGACCATTCGCCAGTTCTACGGCGACGACCCGCGGAAAAGCCCGGACTACGGTCGCATCGTAAGCCGGAAACATCTGGATCGACTCACCGCTTATCTCGGTAGCGGCCAAATCGCCCACGGCGGCCAGCACGATGCGGACGACCTCTATATTGCGCCGACGATCCTGACTGACGCGCCGATGGATGCCCCGGTGATGCAGGAGGAAATCTTCGGGCCGATCCTGCCCGTGGTGGAATTCGACAAGCTGGACGATGCCCTGGCGTTGCTGCGCGACCGGCCGACTCCCCTGGCGCTGTACCTGTTCACCAAGCAGCGCGCGACGCAGGAGCGCGTGCTCACCACCACGCGCTCGGGCGGGGTCTGTCTCAATGACACCGTGATGCACATGATCGGCAAGAACCTTCCGTTTGGCGGCCTGGGCGACAGCGGTATGGGTGCCTACCACGGCCAGGCCAGCTTTGAAAGCTTCACTCACCGGCGGTCAGTGTTGCGCGGTTCATTCGCGTTCGACTCCAAGCTGCGCTATCCGCCCCCGTGCATTTCGCTGGCGACGCTAAAGCGCGCCTACCGTTTTCTGCTCGGCGGCTAAGCTTGCCATGAGAGCGCGGTTGCGATAAAGAGGAACCCATGGCCGAGCGCGTGATCATCGTCGGGGCGGGCCCAGGGGGATTGGCCACGGCAATGTTGCTGGCCAAGGCCGGGCTGGAGGTTACCGTCATCGAAAGCCAGCCGCGTGTTGGCGGTCGCACTTCGGCGATCGAAAGCAACGGTTATCGCTTCGACCTCGGGCCGACCTTCTTCCTCTATCCGCAAGTCCTGGAAGAGATCTTCACCTCCGTCGGACGCGACCTGCATCGTGAAGTGCCGATGAAGCGGCTCGACCCGCAGTACCGGCTCATCTTCGGCGCGGGCGGCGAACTGCTTTGCACGTCCGATATCGAGCGAATGGTCGCCGAGATCGCGAAGCTGGCCCCGGCGGATGCGCCGCAGTTCCGCCGGTTCATGGATTACAACCGGGTCAAGCTGGAGAAGTTTGCACCCTGCCTGCAGTCACCGTTTTCGAGTTGGACCGACCTGCTACACCCGCGCCTGCTGGCGGTGCTGCCCTATCTCAAGCCGTGGAAATCGCTCCACGCTGAATTGGCTGGGTATTTCCGCGACCCACGGCTGCAATTGGCCTTCACGTTCCAGTCGAAATACCTGGGCATGTCGCCCTTCCAGTGCCCGAGCCTGTTCTCGATCCTCTCGTTCCTCGAATACGAACACGGCATTTGGCATCCGATCGGCGGCTGCAATTCGCTCACGCACGGCATGGCGCGTGTCGCCGCCGAGTTGGGGGCCACCCTCCGGCTGAACGAGCCGGTGCAGGAAATCCTGTTCGAGGGTCGTCGCGCCGTCGGTGTGCGCACGGCGGCGGGCGAACTGCGCGCGGACGCCGTGGTTGTGAACGCCGACTTCGGCCACGCCATGACGACGCTGGTGCCGGATCGGCTGCGGCGCCGATGGACCGATGCGACCATCGCCCGCAAGCGCTTCTCCTGCTCGACCTTCATGATGTACCTGGGCATCGAGGGCCACTATGACCAGCTCATGCACCACAACATCTACGTGGCCCGCAATTACCGGCAGAACCTCGACGAGATCGAGAACCAGCACGTGCTCACCGAAGACCCGTCGTTCTACGTCGAGAATCCCTGCCGCAACGATGACACCATGGCGCCGCCTGGCCACAGCGCGCTCTATGTGCTGGTGCCCGTCAGCCATCAGCACCCGAACATTGACTGGAGCAAAGAGCGCGACCGCTACCGGAAAGTGGCGTTGCGGCAACTCGCCAAGCTCGGCCTCGGCGACATAGAGAAACGCATCCGTTTCGAGCGCATCGTGACGCCCGTTGAGTGGGAAAACAAAGTCGGCATCTACCGGGGGGCGACCTTTAACCTCGCCCACAACCTCGGCCAGATGCTCCACCTGCGCCCCCGAAACCGATTCGAGGAGTTTGACCGGATGTACCTGGTTGGCGGCGGCACGCACCCCGGCAGCGGCCTGCCCGTCATCTTCGAATCCGCCCGCATCAGTGCGCGCCTGCTCCTTGAGGACCTGGGCCGGGCGGCGTGAACCCGCGCCGATGCGGCAGAAGGTCCGACGGCTCAGGTGCTTAAACAAGGCTCGCAGGTTCGACGGCTCAGGGGGTTAAGCAGGGCGCACAGGGCCCAGGTCCGGGAGCCTGGCTTTTGTCGCGTCAGGTCGTCACCCGTGGAAACGTCTCGCGGGGCAGGGTGAGCGGAGGCCGCCGTTGAACAAACAGGGCGCGGCTGGGTCAAAAGCCTCGTGAACGCTGCAACCCTCCGCTCCCGTGCGCGCTATTGGTGGCGCAAAGAAATCCGTTGAACCAACGCAAAGGCGCAAAGGTGCAGAGACGCAAGGGTTTCGGCCGTTGGGAAGGGGGCTTAACGCAGAGACGCAGAGAAACGCAGAGAAAGAGAAATCTCTGCGAATCTCTCGCCTTTGCGTTAAATTCGGGTTTGGGAGTCCCTTGCGCCTTTGCCTCTTGGCGTCTTTGCGTTAACTGCCGTTTTTAGGTTCAACCACGGATGAACACAGATGGACACGGATTTGCAGCGTATTGCCGAGTAACCCCGCCTCACGTTTCACGCCTCACGTTTCATCGTTTCAACTGCCGTTTTTAGGCTAAAGTGAGCAATCTGCGGTTTGCC
>CAIWJG010000957.1 GCA_903912925.1 uncultured Verrucomicrobia subdivision 3 bacterium
CCTCACCCCAGCCCTCTCCCCTTCGGAAGGGGAGAGGGAGAAGCCTCGGCAGCTCTGGGGGTAATGTATGCTGCGGTCTCCTCGGTAACTGCCGTTTTTAGGTTGAACGATTCAACTCGCCTCGCCGCCTAACCGACCGAGCACGCTGAAATCCTCGAGCGTCGTCATATCCCCGCTTAGCTCGGTACCAGCCGCTACCTGCTTTAAGAGTCGTCGCATGATCTTGCCGGAACGGGTCTTGGGAAGCGCTTCGGTAAATCGGATCTCGTCAGGTCTAGCCACAGCGCCAATTTCTTTAACGACCACCTTTTTCAGCGTTTCCCGCAGCTCCGCTGAGGCAGGCACCCCCATTTTCAAGGTGACGAACACCACCAGCGCGCTTCCTTTTATGTCGTCAGGGCGCCCCACCGCGGCAGCCTCCGCCACCGAGGAATGCTTTGCCATGGCGCTCTCCACCTCGGCAGTCCCGATCCGATGCCCTGAAATATTGAGCACATCGTCAAGCCGTCCGAGGATCCAGAAATAGCCGTCATCATCCTTTCGAGCGCCGTCACCGGTGAAGTAACTGCCGGCTATATCCGACCAATACACCTGTGCGTATCTTGCGCTGTCGCCCCAGATTCCGCGCAGCATCGAGGGCCAGGGCTTGCGAATCACGAGGTTGCCGAGGGCATTGGGAGGAAGTGACTTCCCGGCATCATCAACAATGTCCGCCACAATGCCAAAGCAAGGGAAAGAGGCCGAACCGGGTTTGGTTGGCATTGCGCCCGGCAGCGGGGCAATCATGATCGATCCGGTTTCGGTTTGCCACCACGTATCCACGATCGGGCATCGCTTATTGCCGATCACTTCGTGATACCACAGCCAGGCTTCGGGGTTGATGGGTTCACCCACCGATCCCAGAAGGCGAATGGAATTGAGATTATGCTTCCTGGGCCATTGCGCGCCCCATTTCATAAATGCCCGGATGGCGGTCGGCGCGGTGTAGAAGATGGTAACGCCATATTTCTCAATGATCTTCCAAAACCGGTCAGGTTCAGGAAAATCAGGCGCCCCTTCATAAAGCATCACCGTTGCGCCATTCGCCAGCGGGCCATAGACCACATAGCTATGGCCGGTGATCCAGCCAATATCGGCCGTACACCAGAAAATATCCGCAGGGCGGATATCGAATATATGCTTGAAAGATAGCTGTGTTTGCAGCAAATACCCGGCGATGGTGTGGTAGATTCCCTTTGGCTTACCGGTTGAGCCGCTGGTGTATAAGATGAACAACCCGTCTTCGCTGTCCAGCGACTCTGGCTTGCATTCGCTGTCCACATATTCTAGCTGCTGGTGCCACCAGATATCCCTCCCTGCTTCCATATTGATAGCATTGAAGGCCCGTCGCTGAACGATGACTTTTTCAACCGTGGAGGCCAACCGGTCCCCCTTTTCATTCGTCAGCTTCAGGGCTTCGTCCACATTCTTCTTCAGTTGAACCAAGCCGCCGCGCCGGTAACCACCGTCCGCGGTGATAACAATTCTGGCCCCGCTGTCGTGGATTCGCTCCGCAATGGATTGCGTGCTGAAGCCACCGAAGATTACCGAATGAATTGCGCCGATGCGGGCACAGGCAAGCATGGCGATGACCGCTTCGGGCGTCATGGGCATGTAAATGATGACCCGGTCTCCTTTTTGCACGCCATTGCGCTTGAGCACGTTGGCGAACCGGCTGACCTCATGATGAAGTTGCCGGTAAGTCAGCATGCGTTCTTCTCCGGGCTTATCGGGAGCGGCGGGTTCCCCTTCCCAGATCAAGGCCGCCTTATTGGCAACGTCAGTCTGCAGATGCTTATCGAGACAATTATAGCAAGCGTTTAGTTTGCCCCCCGTAAACCACTTGGCGTAGGGCAAATTCCATTCCAGGGTTTTGGTAAACGGCTCAAACCAGGCGAGGCTTTTTGCCTGCTCGGCCCAGAATGTTTCCGTATCATTGACCGATTCAGCATACCGGCGTTGGTATGCCGCAAAGGAATTGATGTGGGCCGCGGCGGCAAATTCAGGGGAAGGCTCAAAAACCTGTTGTTGCTGCGCCTTCAGTTCGATTCTGGCGATATGATCCAGGCCCGACGTGATCAACAGATCTTTTACAAACTGGTTGGTATTAGTGATGGAGAAGGAATGGGGGGCCACCCTTTTCGCGGCCATAACGCAGACCCGCAAAAACGAGGAGGAAAGGTAGGTGACCTCCTCCAGGTCAAAAACGATTTGCAGAGTGCCGCTAGTCCGGCCCGGTTCCGGCAGTGCCTCCAACTGACTCACCAGGGTTTCACCATAACCCGTGCTGAGCGTAGTCGTTAGCTGGCCGGAGAATCTACAGGTTAATCGGTTCTTGTTCTCGATATAATCTATTCGCACATGGCGGATGGTAGGATCAACGATCCTTGCTCTCAAACAAAATCAACCGGGTGAGCCGTTGCTTACTCCCACGAGACGCCTGCGCGAGGCGGTCCGGGGTTGTTCTGCTTGCAAGTCCTCACTACTGACACACCCTTGGCGCTGGCAGTTCTTGGCGGAACGCAGCGGAACCCAGCAGCCAGTCCCGCCGAATCTCCTCATAGTCGGCCCCCGACTTCTCCCCGCGCCGATGCTCCATCAGCCTTCGCCAGGGGCGACATAAAAGGAGAGCGAAGGCGGGACGGCGGGAAGGGGAGGGGGCCAGTGATCAGGCTATCGAGAAGCCACTCCAAGCCACCCTCATGCGACATCAAAGCCACCTCAATGCGTGTTGCTAGCCAGGCGGTAGCCACCTCAATGCGACCTTAAAGCCACCCTAAAGCGCCTACAAAGCCACCCTAAGGCCACCCCAATGCGACTACAAGGCTCCCCCAAAGCCACCTTCATGCGAGCCTAAAACCACATTTCCTTGACGCGAGCTTCCCGCAGTGGCTTATAATGGCGTAACTCACGCCGGCACGGCGAGCCCAATTGGTGGTGGCGAAGCCGGGCACAGGCGTTCAACGGACGAAAGTTATGGCTGATATGAAGTTTAGCTGCTCGCATTGCGGGCAGGATATTGAATGTGACGAACTTTGGGGCGGGCACGAGATCCAGTGTCCCACCTGCAAGGGCCAATTTGTCGTGCCGCCGAAGCCCGACGCTCCGCCACACGCAAATCTAGCGACGGCTAAGGCTAACCAACCGCGGCTCTCGATCGGGTTATCCCGAACGGAGCGCTCCGCCGCGCCGCCCCCACCCCCGCCCCAGGAGGTCATCATGCAAGCGAGGCTGCGCCAGGCCAAGACTGGCAAGAAGGGGGATGCCAAGAAGTGGGTTACGGTCGGCGCGGTCGTGGTCGTGCTGGGCGTGGGCGGTTACCTCGGCTATGGTCCCGTCACCGCGTGGTGGGCGAAACGGAGCGAGGCAGCCCAGCAGGCCAGCGCCCCGCCAGCGGTCACCAATGCCGAGCCGGCGGAGCCACCGCCGGCACCCAAGGAACTGCCCGTGCTCGCCGCCGTTTGGACGCTGGATGTGGACAAGGCGACGATTCCGGAAGGCAAGGCTAATGGTAGTGTTTCCGGCACCAATTTCATGGTTGAGAACGCCATCTGTGTGCCCCAGCTCCTGAAATTGTACCAGGGTGCCGCTGCGGCGCCGGACCGCGAGATTCAGATCTTCCTGCGCCTAACCGCCGGCGAGAGTTTGGCCGGTCATACTTGGACGGTTTCGGCGCAAGACCCGGCCGGCAAGGGCGTTCCGCAGGTGGTCAAACGCTGGAAGACCAATCCGCGCTATGCCGCGCAGTCCAAGACGTTCTCCTCGGGTTACGCCATGAAACTCGAACTCGGCGAGGTGGAAGCCAATATGATCACCGGAAAGATATTCCTCGCGCTGCCTGACCCGGAGCAGAGCGTTGTCGCGGGCGTGTTCAAAGCCGCCACCGGCGTGGCCGATGCAAGCGGCGCCGCTGCCGCGAACCCCGGGATGATGCCCGGACCCGGCATGGTGCCAGGCCGCATGGACCGGACGGCTGCCGAGCGCTACGGTGGCCGGAAGCGCTAACCGACACTGGGTTCTGGGGGGAGTGGGGACATGGCGCCGCGGCGGGGCCGAACCGTGGCCCAACGATCTTGCTTTCCACCTTGAAGGGCCTAGCTTAGCTGGCAGCCTGACTCGAACGCCTCGCGTCAGGCCGTCGCATGATTCGCTCGTTCGTATTTACAACTCAAGGCCGGCTGCATAGCAAGGACATCGAGATGTTCTTGATGCCGACCTTGCTGGCCGACACCAACCTGTTCCTCTGGGTGGACCTGGAGGGGCCGACCCCCGAGGAGGTCAAATATGTCCTGGAGGACGTCTTTCATTTCCATCCACTGTCGATCGAGGATTGTGTGACGGCCAGTCCGTCGCCCAAGGTGGATGAATACACGCCCAAGGAGGGAGACTTGTTTGCGCCCTACTTGTTCATTGTGATCCATGCCGTGGACTACAGCCGGAAGGATGGCGTCTTCGCCACCAGCGAGCTGAACTTCTTCCTCGGCCGGAACTTCCTCGTGACCTATCACACGGAGCCATTGCGCAGCGTGGCGCTGACCGAAGAGCGCGCGGTTCACGCGACCACTAACATCGCCCGGGCGCCGGACCGGGTCGCCCACACCCTGCTGGATTCTATCGTGGACAACTACAAGCCGGCGTTGGATGAGCTATCCCTGGAGATCGCCGAGCTGGAGCAGCAGGCCCTGCAGCACCCGACCCAGCACACCCTGAACAAGATTATCCAGGTTAAGAAGGAGGTGCTCCATCTCCGCCAGATCATCGGACCGCAACGCGAGGTGCTGGGTCGCTTCGCGCGCGGCGAGTTCAAGCTGATCCGCCCCCATCTGGTTCCGTATTACCGGGATGTTTACGACGCGCTGTTCCACATCTCCGAGCTGGCCCAGGGCTACACGGATACCCTCACCGGCATCCTCCAGGTCTATCTGAACATGTCCTCGAACCGCACGGGGGAGATCGTGAAGCTGCTGACCATGATTACCGTGATCACCACGCCCCTCATGATGGTGGGCACGTGGTACGGCATGAATTTCAAGCACATGCCCGAGTTGGATTGGAAATACGGCTACACCGCCGCCTTATCGCTGACGCTGCTATCCACGCTGGCCACGTACTGGTATTTTAGGAAGAAGAAATGGCTCTGAGGTTCTTACATGGCTAGCAAATCCAGCTTCCTCGACAAGGTGCTGCCGCGCATCGGACGACTGGATGAGGCTGGCTTGCAAACAGTCGTTCAACGCCTGGCGCGCGAACGGACCTTCCTCGAAACGCTCTTCAATACCATCGAGGACGGCGTCCTGGTGGTGGATGAGGCGGGCTGCATCCTCTACTCGAACCAGGCGGTGACGCGCCTGCTCGGCCTGCAGTCCAACGTCGAAGGCCAGGCCATTACGGATTTCATTCCCGAGCTCGAATGGAGCAAGATCCGCCAATTCGATCACGCGGGAGGGCAGGGGGTGGTACGGCATGAGTTTGAGGTCCAATACCCCCGCCCGCGCTTCCTCCGGCTCTACGCCGCCCCGCTCGATGGCGAAGCCGCCGGTAGCGCCGGGGTTGCGCTCATCCTGCATGACGACACCGAAGCCCGACAGAAGACCATCGAGGCGATCGAGAGCGAGCGGATCCAGGCGCTGACATTGTTGGCCGCCAGCGTCGCCCATGAAATCGGCAATCCCCTCAACGCCCTGCACATTCACTTGCAGCTCATGGAGCGAGAGCTCAAGAAGCTTCGTGCTGCCTCAGCCGAGCCGGCTGGCAAGCCCGCCACGCTCCTCCGCTCACGCACTCGGGCACAGGCTTCCGCGGGCCTGAACGAAGCCCGCGAGCTTATCCCCAAGCTCGAACAATATCTCCTGGTCGCCCGCGGCGAGATCAACCGGCTGGATTACATCATCACCCAGTTCCTGCAAGCCATCCGGCCGTCAGTACCGCAGATTAAACCCGCTTCGCTCAACGACGTGGTCCAGAAAACCCTCGAGCTGCTCAAACCGGAGATCGACAACCGTGACGTGGACATACGCACCCGTTTTGCGCGCCAATTGCCCGTCACCCCGATCGATCCGGTGCAAATCCAGCAGGTCCTGGTCAACCTCATCAAGAACGCCCTGCAGGCCATGACCAAAGGCGGCACGCTCACCCTGCAAACAGGCGAGGGTGCCGACGGTGTCTGGGTCAGCGTGGTTGACACCGGGGGCGGAATTCCGCAGGAGCAGATCAACCGCATCTTCGAGCCGTTCTACACCACCAAGAAGAAAGGTACCGGCCTGGGGCTAATGATTGTGCAGCGCATCGTCCGGGCTCATGGCGGCCGCATTGAGCTCGAAAGCCAGGTCGGTCGGGGCACCACCTTCCGGATCTGGCTCCCGCTTCACGAACGCAAGCCTCGCCTCCTCGAGGCCCCCATGCACGACTGACTAAGGCCCCCAGTGACGCCAGGCTGAGCCGGCCCCGACTCGCTCTGGTAGGGCACTGGTACCACACTGGTGTTGGTCTGGGGGCGGCCTGACGTGGATTGCGTAAGTAACTGGAATCGATTGAGTTGCTCGGTTAAGTCTGGCTGAGCACCTTGCCGTCGCTTTACTGAACCAAAGCCACGGTGCGCCCGGTGACCCGCGCTTCTTCGGCGGCAAAGGTAATCAAGTGGCTGTGGACCGTCGAGTCGAGGCTGGCCGCCAACGGCGAGCCAGGCGGGCTGGTCATCTCGTCATAGAGGGCATTCACCAGGCCGGGATCGCCGCCTCCGTGCAATTCGTAGCCGCCGTCTTCCGCCTGCACCGTATAACGGGTTGCTTCGCCTTCATGCGGGATGAGGATCAGATGGGTGCCGAAATGGTGGCGATAAGTCTCACCGCCTTTGAGAACACCGCGCGTGCCATACACCTCGATGTGGCGGCCGTTCGCGAATGCAGTCATCGTGAACGTGCCGGTCACGCCGCCCTCGAACTCCAGAGCCAGCACCTGCCGATCCACCGCATCGTTATCACAGCGATAGACACAGCGGCCCCACGGGCTGGTGCGCAGCCAGGCGGTGATTTCATCCGGCGACGCTTCCTGCGCGCGGTCATAGACCATGCCCAGCCACGGCGTGCGCATGTCGCCGATATAGCGCAACGCATTGTAGGGACACGTGTCGCCGACCGGGCAACCGTCCGTGCAGCGGGCTGGAGTGCCGGACGGCGCGCGTTCGGGGCGGAAATACTCCAGGGAACCGAAGCTCGCGACCCGCCGACAGCGCCGCCCCACCAGCCAATGGACAATGTCGGTGTCATGGCAGCATTTGGATAGAATCATCGGCGAGCTTTTCTGCACCACCGACCAGTGCCCGCGCACGAACGAGTGCGCCTGGTGCCACGGCATCACCCCTTCGCTGGCCTGAATGGAGACAATCTCACCCAGGACGCCCGAATCAATAATCTCCTTCACCTTGCGGTAGAAGGCGGCGAACCGCAGGACGAAACAGACCATGACGCGCCGGTCCATTTGCCGGGCCAGACGTTGAATCTCCAGGACCTGTTCGACACAGGTGGAGATCGGTTTTTCCAACAGGACGTTGTAGCCCAGCCGGAGGGCCCCGGTGCAGCAGCGGTAGTGGTCATTATCCTGGGTGGCGACGATGGCGACATCGGCCAGCTTGCCGGCAGCCAACAGCGCTTCGGCGTCAGGGAAGCCCCGGAAATCAGTGCGCCCGGAGATGACGCGCAGCTTTTCCACCCGTTCTGGGACCGGGTCTGCGCCCGCGACTATTTCAAATTGTTCTGGCCGGCGGGCGGCCAGTGTCGCGTAGGTTTGCGCCCGCGCGCCGCACCCGATGCAGGCGAGTTTCAGAGCTTTGGTAGTAGTCATAGGTTCAGGGGCCTTTGCGTTAGTCTGTTGGTTGTCAGTCAGGTCTGAGCTATTTCATCCGTTGCGTCGAATAAAGCAACTATGTTTTCCCGGAACGTTGCAGTGCGCGAGTTCATGTACGTGCCCTGGCAGCAAAACTATTAGAGGACAAATGGCTGCAGGGCGCGGATGAGGTTGATGGAGTTCCTCTTGATGGCGGGTTTCGGGCCGCCGGAACGCCTGGACCGCTGCGTTGACGCTCACCCCGGTTGCTGCCATTGTATCGGCATGATCGCTGAGACCATTTTACCGCACTTCGTGCGGGCTGCTGGTGTGCCGGCCCGCGCTTAAGGTCACCCAAGCTTATGGCAATTGCCCCAATTCAAGAAATCGAGAACCAGTTCGCGCAACTTCCGCGCGAGACGCAGTGGAGTGTGATTGAGCGTTTGGTTCACCGCCTCCGGTGCAGCGAGGAGCCGCCGTCTGGTGGCGTCTGGGAGGCTGGCTTGGCCGCAATGGCCGCTGATCCGGAAGTGCGGTGCGAACTGGAGCGAATTGAACGGGAGTTCGCGCCCACCGAGGCGGACGGACTGGGCAGGGCATAATCTTCTTCAAGACCGGCGGCTAAAAGCCTCCAGCGAACAGCGAGCTTCGTTGGCCATGGGCAGCGATTTTGCCTGGAGGAGTTTGGTTCCAAGTGCGTCAGCGAGTGGTTGCAGGGCGCGAATGAGATTGATGGAGTCCAGCTTGACGGCGGCGGGTCGGTAGCCGGACGCCTGGATGGATTGGATCAGGCCGCACGCAGCAGTTTGGGCCATGGTTTGTTCGGGGCCAGTGAGCTGGAAGGCCAGGATCATTCCCGTCGCCGCATCGACTCCGAGCGCTGTTTTGGGGAAGTAAGGGCGCGGCGGCTCGCCGATGGGCAGGGGAGCGTAGAAGGCCGTGAGTTCCCAGGCAGACTGCGGTGGTTGCGGCAACGCGAGCAAGGGGGGCAGGTCAAATGCGTGGGTATCGACGGGCGGATCGGCGGGCGGCGGGACCGGCGAGATGGTGTGCCATTCGAACTGATCCAGGGTTAAAGGCTCGGAGCCCGAGGCGGGCAAGAACGGGAATTCGTTCTCCTGGCGCGAGACATAAACTGCGGGGTTGGTTCGCAGCAGTTCCGCAAAAGGGACAGCCTTTCGCAAATCATCCAGCAGGAGGCGGGCTTCGGTTTCATCAATAAACCACGGCACATACCCCGGTTTATGGCTTTGGAACTCCGGAAAGAGCCTGGGTTTGCGGGTCAGCGGTTGGAAATCGATCTGCTGGATGATGGCTCGCTCTGCCTTCCGAAGGTCCTTGCCGGGGACGAAATCGACCAGCAAGGCGTCCTGGTAGAAGCGGGCGTCGGGGCTTTCAGGGGCAAATTCAGCACGCCGGAGGCGCAAGAGGAAGTTGGCGCCGGCACTGCCGCGGTAGCTGGCCAGGCCGAAGACCTCACCCATGCCGCCAAGCACGGTTAGCAGGCGAACCCCGTGCTCGTTATTCACACCAAAAATGTGGATGTCATCCATCCATTGCCAAGGGGCCAAAAGCTGGAAGCGGGCGGCTGCCTGGTAGAGTTCACGCCACAGGTCGAGCGGGATCGTGGGAGCAGGTGGGCTATTTGTTTTTGCCATAGGGTGGAGATTCTCTTTGGCGCGGGGTGTAGGGAGGTTTCATTGGATCATCGGCCGCCCGCGGCTACGCTTGCGCCTTTTGCCGCAATTGCCGGAGACGTTCCAGATTGTTGACCGGCAGTACGTAACCCGCAGGGGCAAATTGGACCGCTTTCTCCAAGGCTTTCTGTGCCTCGTCGAATCTGCCCAATTCCGCCAACCCCCAGCCATAATCATTGAGCACCAAGCTGTCGTTGGGGGCATCCGCAACGGCTCTTTCCAGCCACGGCAGGGCTTCATTTTGTTTGCCAGCGCGGCACAGAGCCCAGCCGATGCCAATAATAAACTCCTGCTCGTCAGGGCGAGCTTTCAAGGCGGCCTCATATAGGCGGCAGGTGCCGGCGGCATCCCCTGCGTCCATCAGCGACTGCCCGGCTTTGTCGATGATTTCAATCCAATCCGCGGTGTCTGGGGAAAGCTGTGTCAACTGGAGCAGCAACTTCATACCTTCCGCCTGGTGACCGCAGTCATAATCATGACAGCCAACCGTCAGCAGAGCGGGAGCAAATTCCGGGTCGATAGCCAACGCGGCAAAGCCCGGTGGCCGCTCGGGCGCTGGCGCTGGCTCGCGCTGAAGGCGTGCCAACGCGGCCCCAAACAGACGGTTGGCTATGCTGTCATCATAAGCCCACTGCGCCGCCATCCGGCGCTTCGCCGCGGGCTTCAGCGCGTAATCGGCTCGCAGGGCTGATAATTCCCGGTCGTGCGAAAGGACTTCGGCGAAGCACTGATTCGTGCGGGGAGGCGCTTTGTTCGTGGCGGCTCTATTGGCCATTCTTTTTCTGTTCATGGACGGCTTGCTCGTATCGCCTCCAAGTCATACCTGAGTCGGCCCATCGCTTCAACATTTCTTAAGTCATCGTAGGAGACGACGTTAGGAGTCTCTGATCTCGTGGCCTGCGGCCCAAACCTGCCCTTTCTCGGAACGTGCTGTTAGGCAATACCCCCCCCCGTCCCTCGCCCCACCGGCCCCGCCCCTGTATTAGAGACTCCTTACGTCGTCTCCTACAGTTTTACGCGCAATCCGCGGGATTGCGTTTGATGCGGAGGGAATCCAGACTCAGGTCTTATGCTCAGGTACATTTCCAGGGCAGGCAGGTCACTGCTCGTGGCGGCGACGTTCATGATCATGGTGCTGGCGGTTCAGCGAGCAACCTCGGCCCCAGCCGCTAAGCCCAACATCGTCGTAATCCTGACCGATGATCAGGGCCGGGGCGATTACAGCGCATTTGGCACCAAAGACATTCGCACGCCTCACCTGGACCGACTGTTTCGGGAGGGGATCACGTTTCAGAATTTCTTTGCCAACAGTTGTGTCTGCTCACCGACGCGGGCGGCGCTACTGACCGGCTGCTACCCTGACCGCGTCGGGGTGCCGGGCGTGATTCGCGAAGAGACGCCCGACGACTCCTGGGGCTACTTCGCGCCGGGCGCAAGATTGCTGCCCCAACTGCTCAAGCCGGCCGGTTATCGCACGGCGCTCATCGGCAAGTGGCATCTCGGCATTGGCTCGCCCAATACACCAACGGAGCGCGGGTTTGATTTCTTCCAGGGGTTTCTCGGCGACATGATGGATGATTATTGGACTCACCGCCGGCACGGCCACAATTTCATGCGCCGCAACCAGGAGGTGATCGATCCGCAAGGCCACGCCACCGACATCTTCACCGGCTGGGCCTGCGACTATCTCGCGGAGCGCGCCAAAGCGGGCGGCCCGTTCCTCCTCTACCTCGCCTACAACGCTCCGCACGACCCGGTCCAGCCGCCGCCGGAGTGGTTGGAGAAAGTGAAGCAACGCGAGCCGGGACTGCCGGAGAAACGCGCTCGGCTCGTTGCGCTCATCGAGCACCTCGACGCCGGCATCGGCAAAGTGCTGGCGGAACTCGACCGCACCGGCTTAGCCACCAACACGCTTGTGATCTTCACCTCAGACAACGGCGGGCTGCTTGCCAACGGTGCCAACAACGGTCCGTGGCGCAGCGGCAAAGGGCACATGTATGAAGGCGGCCTGCGCGTCCCCGGGGCCGCCCGTTGGCCGGGCGTGATCAAGCCCGCTACCAGCACCGACCGCCTGACGCTGACGATGGACATCTTCGCAACCGCCTGCGCGGTCGCCGGAGTTCAACCGCCCCCCAAGATCGACGGTGCCAGTTTCCTGCCGACGCTGCGCGGCGAAACGGAGGCGCGCGAACGCCCTGACTGCTATTTCGTTCGCCGCGAAGGTGGTGCTGCTTACGGCGGCAAGACGATCGAGGTGTTTCGCCGCGGTGATTGGAAACTTCTGCAAGACAGCCCGTTCGCCGCACTCGAACTCTACGACCTGAAATCCGATCCGCAGGAAACAAGCGACCTGGCCACGAAGCGCCGCGAAATCATCAACGAACTGGGCGCGGCACTGCGCCAGCAAATCCAGCGCGGTGGCTCGACTCCCTGGCAGAAACCGATCGGCGAAACGGGGCGATGATTCATCCTTTGATTAGCCCAGCAACCGAAGCGTGGAGCGGACGGGAGCCAGGCGTCGCGGTGAGCGAATCTGCGTTCCTCAGAGGCGCTGGCTAATCATGACACCGAGACGATGTGATATTTCACCGTCGAACCGCCAAGTTTGGCCGCCCAGCGCTGGCCCGCTTGCCTGCCGATTAAGTTTTGACCCAGGGGTGACTGGGGCGTTATCACCAGGATCTCCTTGCGCCGGTGCGTGATTTCCAAGCCGCCGCTCCTCGGCCCGATAAAATAGGTCGCCGGAGTGCCATCGGTGTCCAGTTCCACCAGGGCGGTCAACTCAATTGGCGCACCGGGGGCAAGATCCCTGGTAGCCAGCGCCTGGTATGCCTTGATGGAGTCCAGGATGTCCTTTGCCTGTCTGGCCTGACCGCCAGCGAGGTAGGCGGCTTCGAGTCCACGGGTGTCGTATTTGCTTTCCGCCTTGCTGCTCTCATGCGTGGCCTCCTCGTGCGAGGCGCGGGCGGCCTTTTCCAGAACGCCGAGGCTCTCAGTCAGGCTGGTGATAATCTGTTTTACGAGTTGGTCTTTCTTCATAGTGAGTTCAAACCGCAGCCTGGACGAGGAATGCCGCACCCTAGCCCGGTTATAAAAGGACAGTGTGGATCCACGTCAGGGTTTCGCAGGCGGCCGTAATGTCGCTTTTCCCGGTTCCAATACTAACCATCCATCGCGACGACCAACGCCCAGCTCACGATCCAAATGGGCGGCGAGCGGGTCATCACCGGTCAAGCCAAGGCGCGTGCGAATCTCGCGGCGCAACCACCAAAAACCAGAATTCCAGGAATACAGATGATGGCCGTGCGGTTGGCCATTGACGGTGCTGATGGATTCGTGAAAGGCGGGCATGACGGCCAGTTCCTTTTCCAAGCGCCACAACAGCCGGTCGTTCACCCAAGTTTCGTCCATCCCGTGAATTTGTCCGGCCAGATAATTCGCGCCGTCATTAAGAAACCACGACCCGCCAAAGACATATACCCCGCTGTGGCCCGCGAGCAAATCCCCGTTGGCTTGGGAGATGACTCTCATGCCGTAGGGTGATTGCAGCCGCACACTCGTTTCCAGATGGCGACGCACCATTTCATCCGGCAGAAGTTTGCGGCCGAACACCGCGTAGGTCAGCACCGCGCCATACAAACTGTCCTGACCGATGTGCTGCTGCTGTTTCAAGCTCGTGGCGAAATAACCATTGGTGGCATTGAACATGCGCCGATAACCCGCGATGGCGCTTTCGATGTCCCCATCGGTCACCGGGAATCCCAATTCCCTGGCGGCCAGTAAAGCGCCGCAATGAAAACCCTGGTTGGACGAAGGCGCGTCATCGTCTTCGTAGGGAAGCTGGTCGTGATAAGTCCTGGCGATCTTCTTGTCGGGAGTGAGCCGCGGCGGATAATACAATCCCTCCTGCTCATGGGCGCGGATGAAGTGATAGGCCCGGCTCACCGTGCGGGGGTCCAGTGCGCCGCCGGCCCGCTTCACCAGCGCCGACCAGATCAGATAGTACTGAGCGTTGTCCTCATAATTGATTCGCTCATAAAACACCGCCCCATGCGCCGCCTGGTCGTATTTCGGGTCGTCCAAGCCGCGGCTCATCCAGAAGGCGTCGCTGACCCATTGCTTCCAACCGTAACCCACGCCGGAGATGAAGAGGTAGTCGCTTTCCGGTCGCAAGAGGTTGCGCCGCAGCAGGAGGTAGGACGTATTGCGCAAAATCGCCTCCAGGCTGGAATGGTTAAAACCCTTGGCGTTGGCCAGGGCCAGATGCGCCGCCAACTGCACGTCATAAAGCGAATGCGCCGGCGACGCAAAGAGCCATGTCGTAAAGCTGGCGCTCTCCCCCCGCTCCAAGTGCTGCCAGCCGTCA
>CAIWJG010000958.1 GCA_903912925.1 uncultured Verrucomicrobia subdivision 3 bacterium
AGGCGATTGGCCAATCAAGGCGCCGAGCGGGCACCGCCATTGAATTAAGGAATGACAGGGAGTGCGACATGCCTTCTCCCTCTCCCCGTCGGACGGGGAGAGGGCTGGGGTGAGGGGAGTCGGCGGGGTTAGCACGGCCATCCTCGCGCCGTAACTTCTCTAATTCAATTGCAGTGGGGCGAGGTGAGGGGTTGCTCGGGGTCCTCTATCCCGCGGTCTTGGCAGGCGCGCTCGGGCCACTCTGCGAATCAGGCTTGCGCCGCCATGCAGCGGAGGATCGCTTCGATGCACGGTAGGTCTTCCGGGCGAGTGGCCTTGGGGTTGGGCTCGGCGCTGACGACGAGCCGGACCGGCTGGCCGATCAGTTCGCAGGCCGCCGTGTCGTCGGTGACCAGCAGGCCCCTTTGGCGCACTTCCGACAAAGCCCGGCGTATGATCTCGACGCGGAAAGTCTGCGGGGTTTGCACCGCCCAAAGCTGAGCGCGGTCCAGCGTGCGCTCGATGAGTCTGCCGTCGCGCGATTCCTTGATGGTATCCGTAATGGCCTGTGCGGCCACGGCCGCACCGGTTTCCCGGGCGGCGGCCACGGTCGCCGCGATCAAAGCCGGGCGGGTGCAGGGGCGGGCCGCATCCTGAATCGCTACGATTTCGGTGCCAGGTGACAGCGCCTCCAACCCGTTCCAGACGGAGTTCTGCCGCTCTTTGCCGCCCACCACCAGCGTCACCTTCTTTCGGAACCGGTATCGTTCCCCCAGCTCCCTGAAGGTGGCCTGCATGCCGTCGCGGACGACCATTACGATTTCGTCAATGCACCCGGCTTCGTCAAACCGCCGCCAGGTGTGCGCCACGATGGGGCAGCCACCCAGTTCCAGGAGAATCTTATCGCCCTTGGCCCCCATGCGGGTGCCTTTGCCGGCGGCGACAATGATGGCGGAGACCATATAACGGCGACAGCTTGCAGCTTTCGCATGGCAGTTTCAAGCGCCGCGTGAACGCGCGTGAGGCGCCGTGTGGATCTACGTTAGCAGCCCGTTCGAACAGCAAAGCGCCAGGCGCCATTCTCCCATAGGGATTCCACTTCAGTGCCTTGGGACGGGGGTAACCCGGGTGGCTCTCCTTGACTCGCTTATCCGGGGCTGCTTTTTGAAATCCCCTGCGGGGTTTTAGAGATGGCGCGAGGAATCCACCCACCGGCTCATCCCGCCCAGCCGTATGATCCTCGCCGCTCAGCCAAGCTTTGATCCCGGTGCTGCTTTTCCGGCTGGTGCCAACGCCAGGTTCTTTCCCTCTCAGTTCACTTCGAAGGCACGATCCGCGCGGCCACGTCGGTCTCCAGTTCGGGCAGGACCAGGGTTATCCCAGCAGCGGTGCTGGACACTGGCTCTTTGCGGGTCATCCCCCCTTTCCAGGTGTCCCACCACTCGACGATATACGACCCCGCCGGCAGTCCGCTGCACACCAACCTGGTCGGAGGGGCTGGGTGGATGCGCTTTTTATCGAATAGGTTCTTCCAGTTGTGCTCGACGTTCTGCGCCCAGAGGATCGCCATGCGTCCGTTGTGCAGGCCGTAGAGGTTCAGCGGCGCCGAACGCTCGACTTCCTGATAGCCTGTGAGGGAATAGCTCTCGAAGCTGATCCAGTCGCCCTGGGTCACTTCCAGGCGCAGCGAATGGGCGCCGACCGGCACGTCGATGCCGTAGTCCTTACCAAAGCGAGCCTGGAAGACCTTCCACTCCTGGCTCAGTTCGGTCTGCGCGTATTCGGGCGTGGCGTTGGTGTCCTTCGGGGGCACGGCGGAGAGCGACAGGTCGCGCGCAATTTTGTCGTCAAGAACGAAGCGCAGGTTGACGAAATCCGAAACCCGATCAACCCGGACCTGGAAACGGCCTGGGCGGTCGAAGTTGAAGCGGAAGACCGGGGTGGATCGCTCGGCCGGTTTGGCGGGGCTGTAAAGGAATTGCGGCAGTTCTGCGCCTTCGGCCAGCGGATCGGCCGTCAACGTAAATTCGCTCTGGGATGGGCGTCCCCAGGGACCTTTGGCCGGATGCATGACGCCTTCGGAGGGGGCAAAGGTGACTTTGACGCGGCGGACAGCAAAGGTCAGAGGCTTCCATGTGGCGCCGGTCCAGGGCACGGTGTCCGCGAACTTTCTTAGCGGCGCGAACTGCGGGTAAAGGCGGTGGGGATGAACGTAGCCGTCCCAGTACCAGAGCATGGCGCCACCGGCGTTGCCGGAGAGGGCGGAAGCCCAGAGCCCGTTATGAAGATTGCAGGCGCGGCCTTCGGGATCGTATTTGTCGTCCGCCGTGCGCCAATCAATGCCGAATTCGCTCATCAGATGCGGCTTGTCGTAGGACGTGTGGGCCAGGGCGTCCCGGTGAAGGACCGGGGCGTGATCGGGCACATCGCCCTTGCCATAATGATGGGTTTGGGTGAAGTCCACCTCGGGCAGGCGCCAAATTGACGGGGTGCCATAGGTGGTGGTGACGAGGTGTCCGTAGGGATCAAGCGCGTGGTCGGCGAACTCGCCGGTGCCCTTGAGACAGCGGGCCATTTCACCGACCCAGGCCGCGGGGGCGTTGGCCTCGTTCCAGAACTCCCAGGACTGGATACAGGTGCGGGATGCATAGCGGGCGGTCAAATAGCGCAGGCGCTGCTGGTAGAACTGCCGGGCGGTGGCGTTGGTCCAGAAGTCAGCGGGCTTGAGGCATGGGCCGCCGTTGGTGGCGTTGTAGGGGTTCGCCTTCCATTGGCCTTCGTTGAAGTAGCCGCCGGTGTTGAATTCGCCGTAAGTGCCGAAGCACAGCATGACGGCCACCCCGTTGGTTTCAGCCAGGTCGAGCAGGGTGTCGATCTTCCACGCGTTATCGAGGCTATAGACCCCCACGCCGTGGTATTGCCCGCTCCGCCAGTCGCCGTGGTTCTCGCGCGACCACTCGAGCGCGCCGTTCCAGCTACTCATCCAGATGCGAATCCAGTTGCCGCCGGCCTTGGCCAGCGGCGGCAGCCAATCGTCATAATCAAATGAGCCTCGCTTGCCGCCCCAACACATATTCTCACCGATGGCGAAGTAGGGCTGGCCATTGTCAAAGGCGAACATGGTCGGATTGTGCTGGGCGCGGCGAATGAAGCCGGGGTTCTTCGAGGGACCCACTGTAAAGGACGCTTGAGGCAGGTCGGCCACGCCGCTGCGATCCTTGGCGAACAGGCGATAGCGCCAAGTGCCTTCCAGCACGGGCGCAAACCGAATCTTCCAGGCTGGCTTTCCGGCGGGTTGTATCTGTTCGGCATCGTGGTCGAGGCGGCGGGTAAACGGCTGATCGAGGAAACCGTTGACGCGCATGGTCTGCCCCTTGGGAGAAGTGAAGAGGCCCCATACGTCAATCTCGTTGGGGTTGAATGGGTTGTCGTAAGTCGCCGCCAGGTCGAGGGTCAGCTCCGTGCGGCTGTACTGAGGCACAGTATTGGACGGTGATGTGGCGGAGCGCAGAGCCAGTGGCTGCTGTTGCGCAAGAGAAGCCGGCGCGGCTGGTAATGCGGTGGCCATAGCCGATGCCAGAACGAGCGCGATGGGAGTCGGGAAGGTCGTTGGCCGGGTAAGGCCGAACCGAATAAGCGAGCGGCTGAGCAGCTTTGTCATGGGTCGACTTTACCAGCCAGACCGGGCATAGGCAGCAAGTATCCGGCAACGAGTTGTTGGTTCGGAGTCCCGGCTTTAGCCGGCGAGGGCCAGGATTGGCAAGCCAACGGGCAGGGCGGTGGCGCGCCAGACCGGCTAAAGCCGGGACTCCGTACCAGGAACTCGCGAATGCGCCCTGTGGCTACCCGCACAGCGCACAAAGCAAAGGCGAGCCGTGACCGGCTCGCCTTTGGGCTTGAATTAATTCGGGTGCGGATTATCTCCGCCCGTGACCGCCTCGGCCACCGCCGCCACCGCCACCGCCGTCTCGGCGTGGTCCGCGGTCGCCGCCGCCGCCGCCACGGCGCTCACCGCCACGATCGCCCCGCGGTTCGCCTCGGTACTCGCCGCGGTCGCCAGGCGGTTGGTCCCCGCCTTCACGAGGCTGGCCCTGGTCGCCGCCTTCGCGAGGCGCGGCGCCTTCGCCAGCCGGGGCACCCTCAGCGGGCGCACCGCCATGTTCCTGGTCGCGCTCGGCCATAGCCGCCCGGCGGGAGAGCCGCACGCGGCCCTTTTCGTCCACGCCGAGGCACTTGACCCAGATCTCATCGCCCATCTTGACGATGTCCTCGACCATCTTGACGCGGAAGTTGGCCAGCTCACTGATGTGGACCAGGCCGTCCTTGCCGGGCAGGAACTCGACGAACGCGCCGAACTCTTTGATGGTGACGACTCTGCCGCGATAGACCTTGTTAATCTCGGCCTCGGCGGTCATGCCCGCGATGGCATCCACCGCGATCTTCATCCCATCGGCGGAGACCGAGTAGATGTTGACCGTGCCGTCGTCGTCGATGTTGATTTCGCAGCCGGATTCCTCGACCAGCTTCTTGATGTTCTTGCCGCCGGGCCCGATGAGCAGGCCGATCTTCTCGGGATTGATCTTCACCGTCGTGATGCGCGGGGCATACTTGCTGATCTCCGTGCGCGGGGCGGCCAGCGTCTTGGCCATCTCTGCCAGCACGTGCAGGCGGGCGATGCGCGCCTTCTCGATGGTCTCGGTCATGAGGCTGAGCGGGATGCCGGCCAGCTTGAGGTCGAGTTGGAAGCCGGTGATGCCCTTCTCGGTGCCGGCGATCTTGCAGTCCATGTCGCAGAAGGCGTCTTCCCAGCCGAGGATGTCGGTCAGGAGCTTGTAACTCGTGATCTTGTCCTGGGCATCATGCTCGGTGCAAAGACCGATGCTGACGCCGCCCACCGGGCGGGTCAGCGGGACACCCGCGTCCATCAGTGCCAGGCAGCCGCCGCAGACGGAGGCCATCGAGGAGGAGCCATTGGACTCCAGGATATCGCTGGTGATACGAATGGAATAGGGATAGGTCGCCGACGGCACCATCGGTGCGAGCGAACGTTCCGCCAATGCGCCGTGGCCAATCTCGCGCCGGCCCGGACCACTAATGCGGCCGGTCTCGCCGACGGAGAAGTTCGGGAAGTTGTAATGCAGGATGAATTTCTTCTCGGTGGCGCCGCCGGTGTAGGAGTCGAACTCCTGGGCGTCTTCGCCGGTGCCCAGGGTGCAGAGCGTGACAGCCTGCGTTTCCCCGCGCTGGAACATGGCCGAGCCGTGCGCCCGCGGCAGGGTGCCGACTTCGCTGACGATGGGGCGGACGGTTTCGAAATCCCGACCGTCGAGCCGCTTGCCCTGGTTCATGATGAGACCGCGGACGGATTCCTTCTGGATGTAGTAGAAGGCGTCCTTGAGCACGAACTCGGTGACCTTCTCCGCGCCGAACTTCTCGACGAGCTTCTTACCGATCTCCACGGTGATGGCCGCGACGGCGCCTTCGCGCTCGAGCTTGCCCGGCGTGAGGAGGGCCGCGACGATGCGGTCGCCCGCCAGCGCTTTGGCTTCCTTGAGAATCTCGTCGGGGACGATGTTGAGCGTGATCTTGCGTTTGGCCTTACCGACGCGGGCGACCAATTCCTTCTGCGCGACAATCGCTGGCTGAATCGCTTCCTGGCCGAACTTAAGCGCGGCGTTGAAGTCCGCATCGCTGATCTCCTTGGCGGAGCCTTCATACATCACCATGTCTGAGTCGTTACCGACATAGACCAGATCCAGATCGCTTTCGAGCATCTGGGTGTGGGTGGGGTTGGCGACGAACTGGCCGCCGACGCGCCCGACGCGGACCGCGCCGATGGGACCAGCCCACGGGATGTCGCTGAGCATCAAGGCCGCCGAGGCGCCCATAAGCGCCAGCATATCAGGGTCATTCTCGCCATCGGTGCTCAGGACGATGCTTTGGACCTGGACTTCGTTGTACCAGCCCTTGGGGAAGAGGGGCCGGATCGGCCGGTCAATCAGCCGGCAGGTGAGGATCTCCTTTTCCGTGGGGCGGCCTTCGCGTTTGAAGTAGCCGCCGGGGAACTTGCCGGCCGCAGCCGCCCTTTCCCGGTAATCCACCGTCAGCGGAAAGAACTCCTGGCCTGGTTTGGCCTTGCTGGCGGCGACGGCCGCCACAATGACAATGGTTTCGCCCAGTTGGACGCTGACGGCGCCGTCGGCCTGTTTGGCGAGTTTGCCGGTTTCAATGATGAGTTGCTTGTCCCCGACGGGGGCAATGACTTTGTCTGACATAATACTATAACCCACCTTTGCCACCGAGGAACTTCAGTGAATCCCGAAAACGTTCGGGACTGAACGAAATTACCCAGGGCAAAGGAGCTTTCTCTTACGCGATTGTTAAAAGAGACAATCAGGCCGTTCGCGTTTGCCGGCCTGATCAAATCATGAACCTCCCGGGCGGGACTGCCCGTCGCCACCCGCAGGAGGGCAGGCCGCGCCTATTTGCGCAGCTTGAGCTTCTTGGTAACTCCCACGTAACGGCTGACGTCTATGGTCTGGAGATAATCCAGCAAACGCCGGCGCTGGCTGACCATCATCAGCAGCCCACGGCGGGAACCGTGGTCTTTCTTGAACTTCTGCAGGTGCTCGGTCAAGTGGTTGATGCGCTGAGTGAGCAACGCAATTTGCACATCCGCCGAGCCGGTATCCAGATCGTGCAGCTTAAACCCGTCAATTGTTTTCGCTTTCGCTTCCATACTTTCCAATACGTCCAATCAATCCTTCATTTAATATAGATAACGGATTGTAGTTTGCCCAACCGGCCGTGTAAAGCGCTTTCCCAACTTTGCCGGGGGCCTGGTGGCGAGGCCGGATTGCCGGCGAAATGCCGACGCCCTGCCTGGCGGGTCTTCTGCCCATTCAGGGCAGCGCCACCGTCCGATAAAAGCGCCGGTTAAATCCGGTTGAACCGGGGCCACCCAAATTCACAACGAGGCTGGCATTCTAACGGATAAGTGCCGTTCTCAGGGGAAAGCCGCTTCCTTTTGATGGAATTCATTGTTCTCCGGCTGCGTCGGCTTGATCAGCAGGAAACCAAGATTCTCTTTGATCCACGAACCCGTGAGGGATTGATTAAAAACGGTGGCTTGGACGGTATGCAGGCCCGGAAATAGATCGCTGCCATACATACCGATGTCGTTTGCTTCCATGGCCCGCACTTCGGTCGGGCTGAAGTAGCGGGCATTCAGAAGCGCCAACGCCGCCAGTAGCATGCAGCTAGCCCGCACCAGGCCCGACCCCATGCCCAAATAATACTCCGCGCGTCCAAAAATGTCGCTGCCCACGAGTTTGCCGCTAAATGCCCGCTTAATGCCCACGAACAGGAGGAAGATCAGCAGAGCTCCGCCCACATACGCTAGCAGGTAACAGGTCAGTCGGCTGAACATGTTGGTGAATTGCCTGATCAGTTCCGCGCCCGGTTCGTAGGCCACCGCGCAGCCGAAGAGGATAGCCAGCCACTTGAGCAGGTTAGGCAATTCCTCGGACATCCCGTGCTTGCGCCCCCGGAAAATGCCACCGGCCAGCACCACAATGACCACCAAGTCAAAGAGGTTGACGGGCAGTTGAGAGAAGCTCATGCTCATTTTGTATCATTCACATCCCACAAGGATGCCGTGTTTAGGGGCACTGGAAGCCAGTTTTGTGCCACAATAGCCAGGTTTCCCTCCCTTTTTGGTTTCTCCCTCTCCTCCCGCCGAGGGAGGAGAGGGTCGGGGTGAGGAGGGCCGTGCTAACCTCGCCGATTCCCCTCACCCCAACCCCGTCCAACGGGGAGAGGGAGAAGGCACGCCGCGCTCCCGGTCATTCCTTAATTCAACGGCAGTGGGGCTGGGGTGAGGGGTTCTCCGTGTCGTCCATCCCGCGGTCTTGGCAGTAACTATCTGTCTTTGTGATCTTTGCGTTCTTTGCGGTTAAATCAACTGCCGTTCTTAGGGTCAACGGTTGGTGGCGGTGCCGGGCGGCGGCGAAGAATTGGCTCTGGAGGCGAGCACGACTCCCAGGTTTTTGCGGGCGTCGGCAAAGCCAGGCTTGAGGCGAAGGGCCTCCTCGAACTGGCGGATCGCGTCCGCAGTGCGCCCTTGCTGGTAAAAGGCGATGCCCAGATTGTTCTGGGCCGGGGCGTTATCCGGTTCGAGGCGGATAGCTTCCCGGTATTGGTGGACGGCCTCGTCGAGTTGGCCTTTCTTGCTGAGCGCAACGCCGAGGTTGCAGTGAGCGTCAGCGTGATCCGGTTTCAGGCGGATGGTTTCCTGGAATTGGCGAATCGCCTCATCGGTCTGGCCTTGTCCCCCGAGAGCTTTGCCGAGGTTGTTGTGGGCTAAAGCGTATTCCGGATGCAGGCGAATAGCCTCCTGATAATGCCGGATGGCCTCGTCGAGTTGGCCTTGCTTGTCGAGGGCGTTGCCGAGGTTGTTATGGGCCATCCAATTGTCCCGGGTGACCGCCAGCGCGTGCCGGTAAAGGGTTTCACTGTCCTTCCAATAAGCAATCTGTTGGCGTGTGAACCCCAGGCAAAGGATGATCGCCGCAGCCCCCGCCACCGACAACGCCAGCACCTGACGCCGCCAGGCCCGGGTCAGATCGTACGCGCCCCAGGTTAACCCTAAGAACACCCCGATCAGCGGCACGTAGGTGTAGCGATCCGCATGGGAATACGCGGCCAGTTGAATCAGCCCAATCACCGGCAACAGCGTTACCAAATACCACAGCCAGCCCACCACCACATACGGCCATCGCCGCGCCAGGCAAAAGGCCGCGACCGAGATTCCCGTCAGCAGCAGCAGCGCCCCGGCCACGGACCAACCCGAAAAGGTTGGGGGGAAAGGATAATATATTGCCAGATTACTGGGCCAAAATACGTGCAAGAAATAGCCCGCATACGAGAAGACCACGTTGGCCATCCGATTCGGCAAGGGGCACTCCGCTGCCGACGGGAGCGAACTGACGTCATGCGCCGCACGCAGGGTGATCAAGCTGGTCAATAGTGCCAACACCACAAACGGCAGCTTCTCCGCCAGCAAGCCCGCCGCCAGCCTGGGTCGAGCAACCAAGGCCGCCAGCTCGAATCGCTTCAGTGGCCAATAATCCAGGAGTAACAAGACCAACGGCAGGGTCACGATCATTGGCTTGCTCATCAAGCCAAGGGCGAAGAAGCCGAGGGAAAGGAGGTAGAACCGCAGTGCGCGAGGCGCGACTTTTGAAGCGTGAAACCCGTCATCCTAAAAACGGCAGTAGAAAATGCTAGGAGGTGGCGCGAATGACTGATTCCATTGGGGATGTCATCAGATTTGAGCGTGGTTGTGGCTCACCCTGAGGGTGAGTCGATTTTCTCAGCAACTTCGACCTCGGTTCCTGCCCTTGTGCTGCCCGATTCCGTGGCCGTGGACACCCCGGGCGGACGCGTTCATGTGGAATGGGATCCCCAGGCGCCCCTGACTCCAATGGGGCAATTGGTTTTCTTCACTCAGTTCCTGAAGACCGCGGAATTATATGAACCTTGGGTAGCGGAATGTCCGTTGCGCTACACCAGCCCAAACGCACCAGCGGTGGGGGATGTGCTGGGCACTTCGTTTCTATCGATTTTAGCTGGGCACCACCGCTACGCCCACGTGACGGCCTTGCGCCACGACACGGTCAATCCTCCCCTTTTGCGGATGAGCAAAGTGGTCAGCGAGGATTCGCTACGGCGGGCTTTTGAAGAGGAATCGCCTGAAGGGATGGAGCTTTGGCAGCGGAAGCACCTGCAGCTTTCCTATCAGCCCTTGTTGTATGAGCCCTGGATTCTGGATGTGGACACCACCATCAAAACTCTCTATGGCCGGCAGGAGGGAGCCCAGGTCGGCTACAATCCTCACAAGCGTGGGCGTCCGGCCCATGTCTATCACACCTATTTCATGGGCGGCGCCCGTTTGGTTCTGGATGTGGAGGTGCAGCCCGGCAAGCAGACCGCGGCGCTGCATACGCAGCCTGGATTGTGGCGTTTGGTGGACGAACTAACCCCGGATGCTCAGCCTTGGTTGATTCGGGGAGACTGCAACTTCGGCAACGAATCGCTTATGGCTCAAGCCGAAGCACGCCAACAGAAGTATCTCTTTAAACTTCGCCTGACCCGAAAACCCAAGGATTTAATCCGGCAGATGGAACAAACTGGAGGTTGGAAAGATGCGGGTCAGGGTTGGCAAGGGCAGGAAGGAACTTTGCGTTTGCAGGGCTGGAGTTGCTCCCGGCGGGTGATCATTTTGCGCCGCAAGCTGGAGCAACCCCGCCAGGCGCCCGTTTTGGGACAACGCGTTCAACTGTTATTGAACTGGAGTGGATTATTTCCGGTGCAAGGCCCCAGCTACGAGTATGCGGTTTTGGTGACCTCCCTGACGGAAGAAATATTGACCATTGCGCAGCTTTATCGTGATCGGGCGGACATGGAAAACAATTTCGACGAGCTCAAGAACCAATGGGGCTGGGGCGGTTTTGTGACCAAAGATTTGCTGCGTTGCCAGATTGCCGCCCGAACCATTGCGCTGATCTATAATTGGTGGAGCCTCTTTGTGCGTCTGGCCGATCCGAGCAAACGGCGGGAAGCCATCACCAGCCGTCCCCTGTTGCTGGGGGCGGTGGGGCGCCGGACAACCCATGCCGGACAGGTTTGTGTGACGATCACCCCGGCTCATGGGCAAGCGGGGAGAATCCAGGAAATGCTCACTCGCGTGAGCACGTTTCTTAGGGGCTTGATGGATACTGCGGAGCAGTTGACTTCCGCCCAACGCTGGCACCGGATTCTGAGCAAGATATTCGAGAAACAACTGGGGGGACGTCCGCTAAAAGTCCCTTCGCTGGTCTTGACCAGTGGCTGAGTGAGGCGGTTCGAGGTGTTGACGGGAAAATGGCGCGAATTACGGGTGCGAAAACTCACCCGAAGGCAAGGTAACTGCCGTTTTTAGGGTCATCCTTAGCAATGCCGCGGAGGGTGGACGTTAGTCGTGTTGCGGGTTGCGTGCCAGGTGCCGCTGGCTGCTGCTTTCCGCTGGCTGCTTTGGCCCCTCTGCCGGCGGTGTAGCCGTGATATGCCCAAAGCGTTAGCATGACAAAAAACGTGCTCAACACGTCCTTCCTCTCGGCGACCCACGCTACGGACTCCACGTGCAGCGGGTGCAGCGCGAACAGGGCCGCCACCACCGCCGACCGCCACCGGGCGCCCGTCATGCGGCGAAGCACGACAAACAGCAGCACCGTGTTGGCGGCATGCAACAGCAGGCCGGTCAGGTGATGCCCGCCGGGACGCAGTCCGAAGCACTGGCAATCCAGCATGTGGGAAATCCACGTCAACGGATGCCAAAGACCGAAGTACAAAGTGGTGAAAGCCCAGCCAGCACTCTCCCAGGTCAAACCCCCCAGAACATGTGGATTCGTAGTGACATAGTTCGGATCGTCGAAGTTGATGAAGTCATGACCCGTCGTCGGCCAATACAGGGCCATCGTCAACAGTGCCAGCATGACCGCCATCAGCCACACCGGCAAACGCGACCCCACTCTCACCGGGATAACTGTCCTCGGCGCGGCGGGTTTGGCTTGGGTCGCTGGTCGGCGCATAGAACTTGCCCGGTTGATTGCTCAACCGCACGGAGTCGGGAACTTTCGCACCGCCATTTTGTAGCGGGTATCGCGGCAGTTTGACAAGCCCGGTCCTGCGCGCCGCAGTGACAATTGCAGGTACTGGGATGATAAAGCGTGACGCGCCAAGGTGAGGCGGCGGGAATCCGCGCAGTCAACGGGCTAAGATCAGGAGTGCCAATCGGATCCTGGACGGAGAAGAGTCGGAATTGGTGCCCCGGCTAGGACTTGAACCTATATCTAGGCTGCTCTCGTTGTTACTCATAGTTACCTTTGGTTGCTCTATCATGCCCTTACCTATACTCGCCTGCGCCAATGTTTGCAAGCACTATGTTGCGACTATCTGCAATGACGGGCAGGAAAGCTTGTGTCAGTCTGTGTCAGGTTTGGGGCTTGTGTCAGTCTGTGTCAGAACCCATAAAAGGCCAGATTCTGTGTCAGGCTGTGTCAGGACGCACCGGACCATGTCAGGGTAGCGGACGCCTCCTGAAAGCCCGCTGTAGCCCGCGCCCGGCACTCTGGGAGCGGTTCTGGCGCGCCGTGGGCACCCCCGGGCGGGGGCACGCTATAAGGGTGCGAGTAAAAGCCGTGGGGGTTATGTGCGTTGTCGTTTCCCTCTGTCTCTCTGCCGAGTGGTACGGTAACGTCTCGCCATGCACCGCCATCCCGGCAGGCTTAGCCCGTGTTGGGCTCGGGTTGGGTTCGGCCTCCGGCCTTCGGCTGGCGAGGTGCGAGCTATGCTCTCGGACTTGGATCAGCGGCTCGGGCGAGACGGTGCGTGTATGCTCCTCGGGTGTCCGGTGCAGTCATGGCGCCGGTGGTGTGCGGGGATTGCGGTGCCCAACGCCGTCAGTGTGCGCGGCATCTGGCTCGCCTGGTGCCTGCTGCTGCACCCGGACCGCATACCCACCCTGTTTGATGTAGCTACGTGGGGCCGGTTCATCGCACCGCCGCCGTCGGTGCTGCCGTGGTGCTGGGACATCTGACAGCGCTCGGGGCTGCTGTCGTTAGTAGGTAGCGGCTGCGGCGGCAGAATGCTTTTTCACCCGTGCGGGCGGGGTCGGGCGTTGACCGGGGGGGCTGCATTTGGGGTGGGCTGCGGGGGTGGTGTAACGCGCTGTAGGCAGGCCGTCTATTTCCGATGAGCCTTTTTGCAGGAGGTTTCTCGATGCCAAAAATGGCCAAGAAAGGCTTTGACTTCTTCCGGAGGGGGGGGGTAAATCAGGGCGAAATGACCAACAAGCCATGACCGATGAGATTAGAGAATCCTATCGGCTGCTTGAGCTTGAGCCCGGAGCGTCGCTTGAGGCCGTCAAGACTGCGTACCGCGAGCTAGTCAAAATCTGGCATCCCGACCGATTTCCGGACGACTCGAAGGTCCAAAAGAGGGCCAATGAAAAAATGAAGGCTCTCAATGAAGCCTATCAGAAGATTTCCGCTTATCTGGCTCGGAACTACACAGAATCTCGCCCCCACACCAGCGCCAGAACGGCAGAGGAAGCCGAGGCGGCGAATCGCAGGCAGGAGGAGGAACGCCAGCGGGAGGAAGCCCGGAAACGGGAGGAAGAGCAACAGCGAGCGGAAGCCGAGCGACAGAGACTTGCAGCGGAGCAGGTTGAAGCTGAGCGCCGGCAGCGCGCCGATGAGGAACAGGCAGCGCGCGACATCCTTCGGCAGCGTATGCTGCGGGGTTGGCTGTGGGCTGCGGGTATTGTGGCGGTGGCGGCAGTGTGCGTGGCGGCGTGGTATTGGGGAATTCACATGCCGACCCAGGAGCGAGCGAGACGGGAACAGCAATCGCGGGAGCAGCAGTCAGCCCAGCAGGCGGCGGAAATGGCTCGTTTGGAAGCTGAGGCAGAGCGCAAGGAGGACGTTCGTCTGGAAACAGAACGGAAGGAGCGGGAAGCGGCGGCGCAGGAAGCAGTCCGCATCAAAGCGGGGAAGAAATCCCGGCAGGCATTGGCCTCCGCTTCACCCGATCATCCCTGGGAGAACAGCCTGGGGATGAAGTTCGCGCCAGTTGCGGGGACGAAAGTATTGTTCAGCGTGTGGGATGTGCGGGTAAAGGATTACGAGGCGTATGTGGCAGCGAGCGCAGGAGTGGATAATTCATGGAAGAGCCCTGGGTTTGAGCAAGGCCCGACGCATCCGGTGGTCAATGTGAGTTGGGATGCTGCGAAGGCGTTTTGCGAATGGCTGACGAAGCAGGAGCGGCAGGCGGGGCTGATTTCAGAGAACCAGTCGTATCGTTTGCCGACGGATGCCGAGTGGAGTGTGGCGGTGGGTTTAGCCGACGAGGGCGGCGGCACACCGGAACACAAGGACAGGAAGATCAAGGATGTCTATCCGTGGGGGAGCGAGTGGCCCCCACCTGCCGGGGCAGGCAACTACTACTCATCCCTGAAGGTGGACAATTACGAGCGCACCTCACGGGTCGGCAGCTTTAAGGCCAATCGGTATGGGCTATATGACATGGGCGGGAATGTCTGGCAATGGTGCGAGGACTTTTATGATGGCCAGGCCGGGTCCCGCGTGTTGCGCGGGGCTTCGTGGAGCAGCCTCAATGCCGACGCTCTGTTGTCCTCGCTTCGCGGCCTCAGCGCACCCGACTATCGCGACTACGTTGTTGGGTTTCGGTGTGTGTTGGTGGTGGCGAGTGAAGGCGGAAAGGCCAAAGCTCCGAACAGGACTCCGTCTGATAAGGTCACTGCGTTGCCAGAAACCTTCACGTTCGAGGAAGCGACTGCGCCTCCGAACAGAACTCCGTCTGATAAGGTCACTGCGTTGGACTTTGAGCCGGGGCAACAAGCACCGAGCAACCCTCCGAAGGCCGCGGCTACCTACACACTGGACGATGTCCAGGCTCTCGCGGAGAAAGGCGATGCCGGTGCCCAATACAGGCTTGGCTGGTGCTACTATAAGGGTGAAGGCGCGGCTGAGAATTCCGTACAAGCCTACAAGTGGTTCAGCCTTGCTGCAACACAGGGCGTGCAAAACGCGAAGGAGACCCTATCCTCCATTGAGCAGTCCATGTCGCTGCTGCAAATTGAGGTGGGGCAGCGGCTGGCTCGCGAGTTTAGAGCAAGTCCGGCACCCCGCTAGCGGCTAGGAACGTTGTTCGGGACGCCTCCCATTTGTTTTTGGGCGTTTTACGGGGCAGCCGGTGAGCGCGGGTGGGGGGGCATGTCTGCTCAGGTTCAGTTCAACGGCGCCTTGGCTAAGCGGCGCGGGTGGCAGAATGCTTTTTCACCCGTGCGGGTACGGTCGGGCGTTGACCGGGGGGGCTGCATTTGGGGTGGGCTGCGGGGGTGGTGTAACGCGCTGTAGGCAGGCCGTCTATTTCCGATGGGGTTTTCCGCCTGGTGAGATCCTCGGATTTCTCGGCCACTGAAAGCCAGCCGCGCTGCGAGCGAAAGTGAAATCAGAGGTCTCGGAGCAGGTCGCGCCCGCTAACGCCCAGGGCTTTTGCGATTTTGAGCAAGGAACCCAGTGAAATCTCCATGTTCCCGCGCTCGACTTCACCGATGAAATTATGATGCAGGTCAGCCCGCTCGGCCAGTTTCTCCTGCGTGAGACCGGCGCATTTGCGGTACGTGCGAATCGTTTCGCCCACGATTCGGCGATAGTAGAGCCTCTGCGACACAGCCCGTCACCAGAGCAGGAACTTCGCTTTCTATCCACCCAGCATACTGTGTATTATTAAGCTTGCATCTTTGTGCATTTCTGAGAATCTACGGGCAATGGATGCGGAACGGCTTCAAACCTGCCGCGTTTGACCCGCATTTCGATGATGGAAAATCAGTCGTCTTTTAGTTGTTCGCGGCAAGACGGCTCATTCGATTGACGATTTGAGCGTGGCACAGATGGCGGTGAAGATTGCGGTCTTTTCGGTGAGGACCGTAAGCGTACCCCTGCACTCTGGCATGCCCTTTTCGGTTGTGGCTTTCCTTGGCCCTGTTGCATCTCAACAACCAATTCTCCCTTAGTGGAAAGGTCATTATGAAACTCGTTCAGTTCCTTCTTCCCTTTGGTCGTTCCCGTCTCGTGCGGTCACGTAATCTACCAAGCATCGTTATTAGAGCTTCGGGGTGCGCGGCAGTCGGGCTTTTTTGCTTGCTCTCTGCATTCCGCGCGTGGTCAGCCGAGTGCGTCCCGCCTCCGGCTGGTCTGGTCTCTTGGTGGCCGGGCGAAGGCAATGCCAATGACGCGGCGGATGGCAACTCCGGGGGCCTCTTGAATGGTGCGACCTTTGCCCCAGGCAGAGTGGGGCAAGCATTCTCCTTTGACGGAACAAATAGCTACGCTCGGATTTCCGACAACCCCAATCTCCATTTCACCAATGCGCTAACGATTGAGGCTTGGATTTATCCGATAAGTCTTGGCGCTTATCATAATATTGTCTCCAAATGGGGTGTTCATTACCCTCTCCAGACGAGCTATACGACGGTGGTGGGTCCGGACGGGCGAATCTCCCTGGGTGTGTGTGCTTCAGGCGACCAATCGGCTACGCCTGTGGTCAATACGGTGAGCACTAATTCTGTCCTCCCGAATCAGTGGACGCACTTTGCGGCCACCTATGATGGGTCGGCTTTACGAATGTACCTTAACGGCGTTTGCGAAGATCAGGTTGCATATAATCAGGGTATTTTCCCCGGCACCGAGGCTCTGGCCATTGGAGCCGCAGGAGCGTATGCTGGGGGGCAGGTTCTCTCTCCGTTCTCGGGACTGATTGATGAGCCGGCGGTTTACAACCGGGCGCTTTCAGGAGCCGAGATTCAAGCCATCTACAACGCCGGCAGCGCCGGCAAGTGTTTGCCTGCCGCCTCCGGTGATTACAGTCCTGGATTCACATGGCAACGATCCTCTGATTGGAGGGTACAGCCTGCCTCTTACGCAGGAACAACAAACGGGAATCCAGTTCCCGATTCGATGGGCAATCCTGTTTGGAGCTACGAATGGGTTCAGGGTGGCGGTGCACTGGGAACTGCCAATCCCTGGTACATTCAGCCGAGCCGAAGGCTGGTCTGGGATATGAATTGGTATGCGACTGGTGCTTCTGGCTGGGCCCGAGCGGACGACGTGGGCAACGGCGTGGCGCAGGACTACACCCCCCTCGTAATGCAAACCGCGATGACGCAGAGTTTAAGCCCTACCCCGCCCATCACCAGCCCTGATCAAAGTCCGCTCGTGCGGTGGATGAACCCGGCGGATGAGCCACTGCAATTGAGCATATCCGGCATCTTTAGCGTTGGTTGGGAGGGCCTCACAGGCGGCTATCCGGTGAATGTTGATCTCGTGGTCGCGCAAGAGAGCGCAGCAGGCGCTTTTCATATTCTGTTTACCAACACCGTCAGCAAGCCGCACAGCGACGCAACGGCGGAAGTTCTCGACGTGCCTGTAAACACGTCGGCACTGGTCAACCCCGGAGATAATCTCCTCATCACGCTAAGGGCAAACGGAACGAATATTGGCAACTGGATTACGCTTGCTGATCCACTCACCATAGTCGTGGAGGCGAGAGTGCCGCCGGTCATCACGTCGCAACCGCTGAGCCAAACCGCGAACGCGGGTGACAATGCGACGTTCTCGGTCGCCGTTGCCGGCACAGGGGCGCAATTCCAGTGGCGGTTCAACAGCACCAATCTTGTCGGCCAGACCAACGGCACACTCACTCTGAATTCCATCCGCACGAATCAGGCCGGCATTTATGACGTGCGGGTATCGCGGGGCACCGCCTCTGTGTTGAGCGACCCCGCTGAACTCACCGTTCCGCTCCCCGGCCAACCCGGAAGCAAGAAATGGCAATTCACTTGCGGAGGCTGCGTCGCCAGCCCCCCCGCACTTGCCAAGGACGGGACAATCTATGTGGCGGCTTGCGGTGCTCTCATCGCCCTAACCCCAGCAGGTTCCCAAGAGTGGTGGCTACCCCTTCCCGGTCTGGTTTGGGGTTCACCCAGCGTGGCTGAGGACGGAACAATCTACGTCATGGCATCATACACCAACCTGCTTTATGCGGTGAACCCAAACGGAACGGTGCGCTGGCAAAGTAGCGTCCCGGGCGTCTCCATCTATTCGCCATCCTTAGCGGAAGATGGCGCAATTGTGGTGCCTGGCGGTCCCGTACTGGGAACCAACGTGGTTGTCGCTTTCAATACTGACGGAACTATCCGGTGGCAGTTCGATCCCGGAGGCTCCCCAATGGGCGCTGCTCTTGGCTGGGACGGCACAATCTATATTGGCGATCAGTTTAACAACGTCTTCCACGCTGTGAAGCCCGACGGAGTACTGCGCTGGAGCATCAGCCCATTTCCAGTGATGTGGGGTATGGCCATCATCGGTTCAGACGGCACGATCTACGTCGGCACTCGCGACGACCAGTCACTCATTGCCCTCGACCCACAGGGCAATTTCAAGTGGCGGTATCCGGTTTCAAATTTTGTCGGCGCATGCCCGTCGCTCGCGGCTGACGGTACCATCTACTGCCTCAGCCAAGATGGCCATCTTTACGCCTTGAACCCGAATGGAGGTGGCAAGTGGGTGTACGACCTTGGAGCGGTTAGCTATTCGTCGCCCGCTGTCAGCAAGCATGGCACTATTTACACGTCAGCCAACGACAAGAAGGTTGTCGCCATCAATCCCGATGGTACGAAGCAATGGGAGTTCGCCACCGGCAGCGCGGACACGCATCCCTACGAAGGCAGACGCGCACGCCCAACGATTGCCCCTGACGGCACCATCTACTTCGCCGTGAACCAACCCGGTATAGGAGGCGTTATCTTCGCCATCCAAGGCGACAGCGGCCCGGCAGAAAGCCCTTGGCCAATGGCGTTTCAGAACGCGCAACACACCAGCCGCGTTCCATTCGCCCTCACCAACCAGCCCGAGAACCAAATCGTTTTGGGCGGCAGCAACGTAGTCTTTTCAGTCGGCGCTGCCAGCACCCAGCCTTGTGTGTTCCAGTGGCGGCACAATGGCAACAACATGCTGAGCCAAACGAACGCGGCGCTGTTCTTGCCCAATGTCGCCTCTGACGCCGAAGGAGTGTACGCTTGTCTCGTGAGCAACCGCAGCGGTGCCTTTGTAAGTTACAACGCGTCGTTGACCGTCCTGTTCCCACCGGTAATCACACAGCAACCGACCAACCTTTTCGTGTTGGCTGGGTCGGGTGCCATCTTCTCCGTAGCCGCGACCGGCACGCAGCCACTCTCTTATCAGTGGGCGCTAAACGGAACCCTTCTCCCTGGAGACACGAGCACGATGCTCAGCCTGTCCAACGTGAGTGGGCTAAACGCGGGTTTCTACACCATGATCGTCAGCAATTTGACTGGCTCAGTCACCAGCACCCCGGCCTTGCTCGATGTGCGCTACTCCTTGGCTTATGGCAACGGGGGACTGCTGCCCAGCAGCAATTACACGTTCATCGGCTCGGTTGGCTTGCAACTGTGGAGCGTTTTCCCGAACGCGAACATCTTCTACACACTGGACAGCTCGGAACCCTCTTTCGAGTCGAGCTATTACGCCGGGCCGTTCAACTTGAGTCGCAGCGCGACTTTGCGCGTGATCGCCTACAGCGCCGATTTTCTCCAGGCGGCTGAGGCTCCCCCGATTTACATAACTGTCATTCCGACCTACGGGCTCAACCTCATATCGCCCGGCGGTGGAACTGTCACTGCCAGCCCCCCCGCCAGCCCGTACGTGAGCAACACGGTTGTCACCCTGACCCCGCAACCCTCGAATGGCTGGACTTTCCTCGAATGGCGCGGTGATGCAAGCGGAACGAGTCCCACGGTGGATTTGACCATGAACCGGGCGAGAACCGTGCAGGCGATATTCGGCACTACGTTGGGCACAACGGTCGCAGGCAACGGAGCGGTGAATGTGTACCCCGCTCTGCCGCTTCATCCTTACGGCACTGTGGCGCGGTTGACAGCAATCCCACAGGCTGGAAGTTACTTTGCAGTTTGGGGCAACTCCGCCAGCGGCAACACCAACCCCCTCTACTTCACCGTGACCAGTGCCGCCCCCATCGTTTCATCCCTCTTTTCCACCTTGGGTGCGCCCCAGCGCGCCCTGACCGTCATTCCCGACGGCTTCGGCAGCGTGACAATCACCCCACAAGCAAACGTTTATACCACCGGCGCAAGCGCAACGCTCAACGCCATGCCCGACCCCGGCCAGCAATTCCTCGCTTGGAGCGGGGACGCCACCGGCAGCCAGAACCCTTTGGCCGTCACGATGAACACCAGCAAGACCATCACCGCCACGTTCACGCGCAAGCCTTCGCTGACGGTTGCTCCGCCGCTGGATGGGTTGTTTGAAGACTGCTTCCGCCTCACGCTGAAAGGTGAAATTGGGCAGGCATATCGAATTTACGCCACAACGAACCTCGTGAGCTGGGCATCACTGACGATCCTCACCAACGCTTACGGCACGGTCCAGCTTACCGACCCCATCGCTACAAATACGCCCTATGGGTTTTATCGTGCGGTCAGCGCCCCTTGAGCGTGTTGTTTCCTGGCGGCTCTGCGAGTGGAAATTCGAGTCACGGTGCGCGGTTCATCGCTGGCCCCGAGTTAGAATGGAATCTCGTCGCTTACCCTGCCATTAAGCCGGGAGGCGAGGTTGCGGAGTTGGCTGGCCAGGAAGGCACGCGCCCGAGAGACTAGCGCGTGACGCCATGACGCCAAGTTGTATAGTCTGTACCATAACCTACCTCTCCTTTTTAGTATGGATATAAGAACAAGGCGTCATGGCGTCATTGAGTGCATTGCAGGCCCATTTCATGCGGGTTTTGTCGTGACGCCCTCCCTAAAACGATGGTGTCATGGGCGTCATGCGGTTCCATTGCCTCCTGGAGGCCGGATTAACCAGTTCCGGGCATCCCCGGTGCGGGCGTGTTCGACGCGGGAGGGGCGTTTGGCTGCGAGGCGTCCGAGGTAAGTTCCGCAGGCGTTGGTCCAGGAGAGCAGTCGCCTTGCCTCATAACCCATGTCCGAGGTTATCAGCTTCCGTTCGAGTTCTTCGGCGGTGACTTCGTAGTGTCCGGGTGCTGGTGATAGGTCTTTGAACAGGAAGGCGTCAATGAGGGACAGCAGCCGTAGTTCCGGGGATAGGGCATCAATAGCGTTGAGCAGAACCGGGTGGTGGAAGGTCTTGACCCCGAACCGGGGGCAGCGCATTGAGGCGGGGATTTCCCATTGCAGCAGGTGATGGAAAAAGGCCGGAAGCTCCGCCGTGAGTGCCTGCCAGAATGCGGCGCGGCCCTCGTTCGTCTCCGTGTCCATCGGCATCGGGTGTTTGTGCGTCCGGAGCAGGATGATCTTGTCGGAGAGGTGTTCGTCAATCGGCGGCAGGATCATGAGGTTCTCTGGCTCGTCATTTAGGGAGATGGATAGCCGCCAGAAGGGGCGCAGGCTGAGTGCCTGTCGATTCTTGGCGTGGCACGACTGCACTTCGTTGACCGTCACGTCCTTAATCCGAGTGCCAAACTCGCGCCGGATGCGGATGTCGGTCGAACCGCACTCGTCTTCGATCATCAGGTGCTCCGCCCCGAACAGCTCGCCGTTGAATTGAGTTGCGCCGCTCATGTACCGGTACGGCTTCGCAGCACGTCCGCCGAGCAGCAGGGTGATGAGATTCTGGAAAAGCGACTTCCCACCCTGGGCTGGTCCTGCCATAGCGAGAGCCTGCCCTGGCCGGATGGTGCCGGCGCGGAGTGCTTCGATGGCTACTTTGAGCCAGCCTAAGACAATGGGGGTCTGGTCGGCGGCATCATCCTGGAAGAGATTCCGCAACAAGACGGTGATGATCGGGAAATTGCCGGGGCAAGGCTCGATCAATTGGGGGGAGCTGGTTACGAGTATGCGATTGCCGCAAACCTCCCGGACGCCTTTCACATATCCAGCCAAGGGACCGGCGTAGGCAACAGCGCAGTCCAGTTGAAAGTTGTTTAAGGTTTCGTCCAGTTCAGACACCAGGCGATCACGTGGGCACTCCGGGGAAATTCCGCTGGCTTTAAGATGACGGCGCAGGCTCGATTCGGTTACTTCAATCCAGTCGCTGCGCCGGTCCAGAATCCAGTAGAGTTTCCGGGCGGTATCGTAGTGAGCAACCAGCCGGGTGAGGGCTTCCGCTGGGGTCTTCTTTTTCATCGCCGGGCCTCCTGAATGTCGAGATACAAAAGCGACTGGATGCGGCCTTCTCGGTTTCCACCGGGCAGGCGGCAGGGCTGTGAAAGCTTGAACATGGCATCATCGCAACCAACGGCGGGCAAAATGACCTTCAGCTCCTCCAACGTGGCTACGCCTGGCGGTTCAAACCACCCGTGCAAACTCCGCCTGGCGGTGTCCACGATGGCGCGGAGGCGGCAGAATTGCTCAAGCCACCGGAACACAGCGCAGACTTGGTTTTTGTCGAGCGTATCGGATTCGACAACCAGATACCGGCGCAGGACGGCGTTCTCATTACTCCGCGAATGCACTCCGGCCTTGAACACGCTGGGGCATGTGAACAGGCCCGGCGCACTTGGTTCTTTGAGCCATTCGGCGACGGGGCGGAAGCGAGTTCGGCAGAATGCTTTCCATTGTTCATCGTGCTTTTCGCTCGCGCTGTCCTGAGTTGTGCGACCTATCCAAAGCACATCATCCGGTTTGAACAGGCGCAGTAGCAGTCGCCAATCATCGGTGGGGGAACGGTCACATAGATTGACCGGCGACCTGCTGCCGTAATAGGCAAAGCCGCAGGCATGTTCTCGAAGGATGCTCGAAGCCGCCGTTTCCGCCTGGGCACGCAAGCGCATTTTGCGCTTCTCAGCCCCGAAACGCCCCCGCTCTTCGGGCGTCAATTCCCGACGCGGTGCAGGGGTTGAACTGCTGTTGATAGTCAGAGGATCACGAGCAGGCTGCGAGAAGGCGCTTTCGATTGTCCGCCGCCCCTCGCCTTCCGACAATCCATCGCGGTGTGCGCGTGGCAATAACAGCGTTTTGGTTTCCGCGATGGAGTAGCCAGCGTCCCGGCACTGGCACGCAGCGGCCAGAAGTTCTTCGTTTCGCTCTCCCTCTGGCGCGCCCGTGGCGATGTACCGCAAAGTCCGGGGCGGCAAGGGGCGGTCGGTGCTCATGCGGTCCTCGGCTTGACCGGGCCTGAGTGTGGATTACCCTTGTTCACGGTAAGTTCCTTTTCGGCGGTTCATCGTGGTGGTGGCCGCCGATTTTATGCACCCCGTTGTTGGCGCAAGAGCGCTTCGAGTACGATCGGCCAGGAGAACAAGATTCTTTTGCCAAGCCGGATTGCCGGGATACGCCCCTTCCTTATGTGATCGTGGAGGGTCCGGCGGCTGATCCTCAGTCTCGCGAGTAGCTCCGGGACTGTGAGTAGTCTCGCCGGCTCGGGGCTGGGGCTTGCCCCGGCCGGTGCGGCCAGTGTAGCATAATCGTTCTTCATGACGCTAGCCTGCCACAGGGCGCGCCCGCGCGCCTACAGTACGTCGGGTAGCGTGGTAAGGTAGCAACAGCCGCGAGCAGCGACCTACTTCTTCGTGAGGGTTCCTAAAGCCTGGGTCACGTAGTCCAAGGCCCGATTGCGGCGTAACGTTTCGTCTGCCCTAACTTGGCCGGTTTGCACTTCACCGAGGGCCTTCTTGTAAAGCGCAGCGGAACTATGGAAACACTCCCGCACAAACTCCCGAACCACAGTATTCCAGTCCTTGAAATTCTGTCGCGTGATTGGCATGGTTAAGCTGACACATTTCTTTTCCCAATCGGTGATCACCAAGGCCGCGACAATAGAACCCTCCCGCACGCAGTGGTAGGTTGCCTCAATGGGAGTGCTCCAAAGCCGGATTACGCTCCGCAGCGGCTTTGCGCCCGCCGCCTCTGCCTTGTGTTCGTAAACCTTCACGATGGTTGCGGCGCTACAGCACTCTTCAGCGGCCCATGCGGCCAAGTGCGTCCAGAAAGAATCGGCGCGCCGGCCGGGGGCGCTGGGGATGAGGGCCTTTGATCCCACGTTGAGCTTGTGAAGCCGTGCAAGCACAGCCTCCAGGTCCTTCGGGTAGCGACGGCTGTCGCGCTTGGCGTCATCTGGCTTGGCCGGTGGGCTGGTTCGCGCGAGGAGAACAGGCCACCGCGGACACTGCTCAGCCCAGGCGCGCAGTTTCTCAGGCTGCTTCTTCTCCAGGTGCTCAAGGGCGCGGGTGCATAGGCGGACGTGGTTTGAGAAAAAACGGATGGCCACCTCGTCACCCGCGGCGGCTCGAATGAGCATTTGCCTTGCCGTGTCGGTTGCGCCGGAGATAAGTTCGTCCAACGAGCGGTTGTCCACCATGCCGGAGAGTTCTTCGTCAGACCAGATTGTTTCGCTCGGCAAGTCGAACTCAAATCCACGAAAGCGATTTGGGCGAAATTGCAGAAACTCAAGCGGCGAAGTAAAGCAATAGGTCTTCCGCTGCTTGCCGGGCCGTACCTGCTGGAAATCCTTCAACTGAGGCGGAGGAGGAACAAGAGTTGCGTATCCGGCGTCGCGCAACCGGGGCAATGTCCAGTAATTTAGGTCGTGGAAGGACTCTCGTGCTGGGAGCGAGATAACGCGTCTAAACTTCGGCGACATGGGTTGGCGATTCGCGGCAGGCGCCGCGAGAGTCTTCACTAAGCCGCCGCTATCTCCACGCGGGGTTTGATACCGAGGTCCTCGGCGATGCTGCGCACAATCACGCCCAGGTTGCGCACGGTGGGGTTGCCGCCACGGTTCAGCATCCGGTGCAGCGTCTTTTCGCCCAGGCCGGTCTGGCGGGCCAGTTCCTTGAAGGTGATTTCGGCGTGGACCAGGTCGCGGAGCCTGGAAAGTGCCTCTGCCGTCTCACCTTCCAGCAGCATTTCAATTGCGCCGGCAAAGAACAGCCTCGCGAATTTGCGGTCGCTTCTGATCCGTGCCAGCACAGTTTCTTTGTAGTCTCGTGTCAGTGCCATATCATGCTCTCGTCTGTTGGTATCGGTTCCAGCGCTCGACGGCTGCGGCAATGTCAGCGTCCTGCCGTCGTTTGCTGCCGCCGCCGAGCAGAATGATGATGGTCCGGCCTTCGCGCCCGTAATAGACGCGGTAGCCTGGGCCAAAGTCCATCCGCAGTTCAAACACGCCATCGCGCAGGGGCTTGGACGAGCCGAAATTGCCCGCTTCCAGCCGACGGATGTAACGATCTACCCGGTCGGCGGACACCGCATCCAGCCCGTTGAACCATTGGGCGAACGGCGAGCGTTCGCCTTCGATGTATTCCCGAATCTCAAAAGAGCCGTTCATATAGTAGCGTTTATGTTACCATTGTCAACCGGCGTTGGGGCTTAATGCGCTTCTTTGTGCGAGACGGCGGGCAGGGGGATGATGTTCACGTCCTTGGTCGGCTTCACTCCAAACCACTTCTTAGCCTCGGGCTTGGTCGCCAGTTGGCGGTAATGGTCGTGAATCATCTGCGGGGAGTTACCGGCCTCGGCTGCTGTGAGGTTTTCGTTGCAATACATCGCCATGTGAAACGTGACATAGCTGTGTCTTAGCCCATTGCGGCGGGCGGGTATTCCCAGGGTGTCCCGCAGCGCGGTCAGGGCTTCCTCTAGTGCGTCAGGACTCTTGCCCCATACTGGCCCGGCCATGTTGCGGTACGGCCGGAGCCATGCTGCCAGGGCGGGGCAAATGGCCACGAGCCGACGCTTGCGGCCCTTGGCGATGCGGGCGGAGATTTCCACCTTGCCCTTGACGCGCCACAAGTCTGCCCGATCGAGTCTTAGAATCTCTTCGCGCCTAAGCCCTGCCAAACCGCCCAGGGCAATGACCGGCACAAGCTCAGCATCTGCCGTGGTCAGCATGTCCCGCAATTCCTTCGGGCGGTACCAGTCAATTTCTACCGCGTCAAGGTCCTCAGTCTTAAAGTCCACGGCCTCAAACAGCCGGTGATTCGGGGCCAAGTAATCCTTTTGGACGCACCACCCCAGGAACATCTTTACCACCGCCCGCCTATCATTTCGGCTCTTGGCGGAAAGCTCCTTGAAGTTGGCAATGTAGGTGTTCAAGTGCTCTTTGGTCATGTCACAGACCGCGTGATTTAGGAACGTGTTGGCAAACTCACCCAGCCACATCGCTACGTTGTAGGTATAAACCGGAGAACGCTTTGGCCGCTTACCGTCTATGGACTCGGCCAAATGCCTTCGGCTCTCGATGAACTCGGCCACGGCCTCGGCCAGCGGTTTCCTGCTTATGGTTGCCACGGTGGTCAGGAAGCCGTCCACAGCCTCAGTAACCGTGCGCCCGTGTAGTTTCTCCAACGCCTCGCATTGCTCGGCTACTACTCCCCTAAGGGTCATCTCCCGCCCGGTGGCACGGTAGAAGGCTTGCAGCCGTTCCAGCGCGGCCAGGGCGTCATCGGCCTGCCCGGGCGTCAGGGCGGTGACCTGTGAGCCTTTGGCGAGGTCCTTTACGAGCTCCTCGGCATATTCAAGCGCTCCACCCTTGCCCCCGTAAGTTGGAAAGGACTTCATCATGCGCTTGCCGCTCACATGCCAGGCGACGCGGTACGAGCCACGGCCCTCGCATGGGCGGTATATCTTAGCGAGGACCTTGTTGCGGTGCCTGACCTTCTTTGGCCACTTGATCATGTCTGCCTCGACGGATTCGGGCTGTTGCTGTGTCAGAAGTGTGTCAGCCGGGCTGCTAGTTGCTGTTTGCTCAGCAAAAGTGGTGCCCCGGCTAGGACTTGAACCTAGAACCAATTGATTAAGAGTCAACTGCTCTACCAATTGAGCTACCGAGGCAACCAAAGAGGGGCATAGGGTTGCGGCACCCGCCCTATTTGTCAAGCCGGGGATGGCAAATTGATATTTGGAGGGCATCTTTGTTCCGGCACCCTCTCCGGCGGGTAAGCCGGGCGGTGAGTTGGGCCCCCTTCACGGCGCTTAGAATCATGGAAGGATTACCTCCCGCCCAAGGAAGTGCTCGTGAACATCGGGAGCGGCAAGGTGGATTTCGCGGCAGTCCTGGCGCGTTTGAAGCAAGTCGGCTTCACCCACGGGCCTCTCATTGTCGAGTGCCTCGCGCGCGGCCCGCTGGAGAGTGTCAAGGCCGCCGTGACCAAGGTCCGCCAGTTCCTGGAGCAACTGACCGGGCAGAAGGCTTAGCCGTATCAGTGAAGAGGCGACCCAGGCTTTGGTAGGGCGGGGGTCCCATGAATGAAGAAGGAATAAGGCAAAATGCAGAATAGGCGGTCCTGGGTTGGCCCCGTTTCATCGCCACGGCCGCAGGCTGATACCTCCGTAGTACCTCCGTTCCACCTCCGTGGTACCTCCGTAGTACCTCCGATTCGTGAACGGAGGTAGCACGGAGGTAGAACGGAGGTACTACGGAGGTACTACGGAGGTATCATCGGGAGGGGCGGTCGATGGCGGCGAGGTGTGGGATGCGAGCGACGCGCCAATTCAAGGGCCAGCCCGGGTTCGGAGGGGCCACCCGAATGCGGAATACCCCGGACTGTGGCCTCCCGCCCGGGAAGAAAACTGGGAAGTTGGCAAAGGCTGGTTGAGGAATCGCATTACCGTTGAAGAGGCGGAGGCCAAGCACATGTCCGATCTGGGTCTCGGCGAGGGCGTGAACGAATCAGTGCGGCGTGCTCGCCTTGAATTTGCCCGCCGCCGGTCGATGCCCGTGACGGGGAAGCCGATTCCTTTCGGCTGCTGGCATTGTGAGTGGCGGGAAATGGTCGGCTCCATGCAGGCGGGCGATGAGCTGTGGGAGTACCGTAGTTCCGAGCATTCGTGGAAGCACTTGGGCGGTGCAACCGATACGCAGCAGCTTGTGGGGTTGCTCCCGCCGCAGCGGCACCCCAAAGCCATCCCGGGGCGAATGAAGAAGGAAGAATGCAGAAGGAAGAATGGCGGTCAACGAGGGGTTGAAACGCCGCGCCGGTAATGAGAGACTGGGCGGGCGTATCATCATGCACATATCGAACGATTTCCAGGCTCTAATCCTTTAAGCTCTATGCGATCCACTCCAGTTACGAACCCCTGGACCAGCCGCCGTCGGCTGCTCACCACGCTTGCGGGCGGCACGCCGGATCGGGTGCCCATCAACACCTACGAACTGGCCGGACGGAACAGC
>CAIWJG010000959.1 GCA_903912925.1 uncultured Verrucomicrobia subdivision 3 bacterium
ATCATGCTCCTCACCGCCAGCCTGGGGCTGGCCGCCGCGCCCGGCGCTTGGGCGGCGGTCATTTTTGACACCACGGTCTCGGCTACATCCGGCTCGGCTTATACATGTGATGGTTCGGAAATTGCGGAGAGCTTCAGGACTGGCTCCACCGGCTCGCAGTTGTCGGAGGTGATGCTGCGCATGGCGGGAGGGACCTACCCTGGCAACGACGGCTTCCTCGTGCGGCTTTATGACAGCGCCGGGGTTGGAGGTAATCCTGGGACCTCCCTGTTGACGCTTTCAGGCTCGGCGAATCCGTTCACGGCGGGAAACTACACATACACCGGCAGCTATGCTCTCGCCGCGAACACCGATTATTGGATTGTACTCGCGGTTTTTGGGGAAGGATACTACAACAGCCTGACGGTTACGTCTGGCCCCACGGTTGGCACGTCACCGCATGGCCATGGAGAATACTACGATAACAGTTGGCTAACATACCCGACAAGTAATTTGTCCATGCAGATCAGCGGCCTGTCCGCCGTGCCGGAGCCCTCCGAATGGGCGGCGATCAGCTTTGGCGTGCTGGGCATTGTCTGGGTGGCCAAGCGGCGGTTCATGCCGGCCCGGGCGTAATTACGGCCCTTGCTGGCGTCTGCATTGTCCGTTATTCTGGCCCGGTCAGCTCCGGCTGGCCGGGCTTTGTGTTTGGGTGTCGCCCCCGAATCGGCGCCGCCTTGCCTCAGTCGCTGAACTCTCGTAGTACGCATGCAGAAGCTGCCAGATAACGAAAACGAAACGCCCCGCCAATCGGCGCCACACCGGAGCAGGCTTTGGTCCCGCTTGAAGCGACGCTGGCGTGACTCTGCCTTCCTGCGCCGCTATTACGCGGTCGCCGACCGCCTCTCTGATTTCTGGCACCCCAGAACCCACCGGGGCCTCAACCGAGTTCAATTATCCTGGCTCCGCTTTGGCCGCTGGTGGCAGAACCTCTCCCTGCTCCGCGCCTACCGCCGGGTAGCGGGCCGCCTCTCGGACTTCTGGCATCCCACCAGCCATCCGGGCTTTAGCCGACTGGATTTGGCCCGGCGGCGGCTGGGGCGCTGGTGGCAGAACCTCTCCTTCACCCGCCAGTGCCGCGAGGTGGCCAGCCGCATGGGCGACTTCTGGCATCCCCCCTCCCGCCCGGGCCTGAACCGGCTGCAGCTAACCTGGCTTCGCACCGCCCGGCGCTGGAGCGCCCACCCGGTGGGCCGCGTGGTCGTGGCGGGGGTGCAGCGCCTGTCGGATAACGCGGACGCCCTCGGCGCTCGGATGAGCCTGGGCAAACTCTGGCGACGGTTGTTCCGCTGGCAGACGGCCGCGGTGCTGGCGGTCCTGCTGGCCGGGCTGGCCTGTGCCTACCACTATGGCAAGCCCCGCTACCGGGTTTACCGCGATCAGCGGATTATCCAGCAGGCCGAACTTTGCCTGGCTCAGGGCGACCTCAGCCGCGCCGCCCACTCGGCGCGCGTGGTGCTCGACCGCAACCAGGACAACCCCGGCGCCATGCGCGTCATGGCCGCCGTAGCGGAGGCCTACGGGTCCCCCGAGGCGCTCCGCTGGCGCGAACGCGTGGCCACCTGCCAGCCCAATCTCACCAACCGGTTGGCCCTGGCCGAAACGGCGCTGCGCTGCGAGGCCTTCCCGTTTGCCACTGCCACCCGCGCCCTGAATGAAATCGAGCCCGCCAACCGGCAGTCGGTGGCCTACCAGCGTCTCGCGGGCGTCCTGGCCATCAAGTGCGCCCGTCTGCCCGCGGCCGAGAAGTACTTTGCCGAGGTGCTCCGCCTCGACCCGACCAACCAGGTCAGCCAGGTTTCCCTGGCCATCATCCAGTTGCAGTCCACCAACCCGCCCGTCCACGAGGCGGCCCGTGCCACGCTGGAAAAGCTGGTGCCTCAACCCGGCATCGGGCCGCTGGCCATGCGCCCGCTCGTGGCGGAAAGTCTCGAGCGCAAAGACCTCGCCCGGGCCGAGGTCCTCTCCTCCCAGCTCGTCACCAACGGCCAATGCGTTTTCCGCGACCGCATCATCCACCTCGCCATCCTGAACGCCCGCGGCGATACCAACCTCCCGGCCTGCCTCGCCCAGACGGAGCAGATCGCGTCCACGAACCATATCGCCGCCCGGGAGTTGGCCGATTGGCTCAACACCTCCGGCCGCGCCGCCGAGTGCCTCGACTGGTTCAACCGCCTCCCCGCTAAATTCCTCCAACAGGGATTGCTGCCCCTGGCCCGGGCCGATGCCTACCTGGCCCTCAAACAGTGGCCGGAACTCCAGCGTTACCTCCGCGACTCCCAGTGGTCCGGCATCGAACCGATCCGCCTCGCGCTCATCGCCTGGGCCGCGTTGAAACAAGCGCCGCCCGAAGACGACGTGGTCCCCTGGCAGACCGCGCTGCGCCTGGCCTCCGCCTCGCCGGAGGTCCTCCACCAGTTGGCCGCCTTGGCCGCTGCCTGGGGCTGGCAGGCCCGGACTGAAGAGGTCCTCTGGCTCGCCGTCGAGAAGTCTCCGGCCCAGCCCTGGCCCTACGCCGCCCTGACCCAGTTTTACCAAGGCAAACAGAACACGGCCGGGCTGCGTCGCGTGGCCAAAGCCTTCCACGAAAAAGTCCCGTCCGATCTCGTCGCCGCCAACAACTACGCCGCCTATTCCCTCCTCCTGGACCAGGACCTGCCGGCGGCGCAGCGGGCCGCCGCGACCGTCTATGCCGCGGCCCCGACCAATTCCTACTTTGCCTCCACCCATGCCCTGTCGCTGATCAAGCAGGGGCGCTTCCAGGAAGCCCGCG
>CAIWJG010000960.1 GCA_903912925.1 uncultured Verrucomicrobia subdivision 3 bacterium
AACATCCAATGGCGGTGGCGGCTGCCTTTCAGGTATTGGATGTTGGATGTTGGATGTTTTCTTCTTCGCCGTTCTTCGCCCTTCTTCGGCCTTCGGTCTTCGGATCTCGGGTTTGGAACGGCCCGGACCGACGTTAGAGCAGCCCTGAGCGGCGGAGTGAGGTTTGAGATTACTGATAGTTGTTGGCGTGGTGCTTGTGCCAGCACACCACGGCACGGCGGCGATGGGTGATCGAGCGGTTGGGGATGGGAGACGAATCGCGAGTGACGCAGGCCATTGCCCGGCTGAAGCGGAACTGAATTTGCTTTGTGCGCCCGCTCGTGCTGAGCGCTGCGCAGGTGACCCGATGCGAGCGTGGCAATTGGGCAAAAAGCTTAGGATGGCACATCGGCAGAAAGGACAGTGAGCAAACAGTTCGTAACAACTGGATGCGAATCGGCCTGACCATCGCCCGGGCAGATTACCCTGCCGCAACCCCGCCGCTCATGCCCAATATATCACCTTTTCGGGACCGACCATTTCACAGGGCGGTTTGGAGCCGGACTTCTGCCTGGCTCCAGCCTTCTCGCGCCCGATTCGCCGAGGACCGCCATTAGGCGTAAGCCAAAACCGCCAAAAATTGCAAAAAGTCCTGTTGATGCGCTTGGCCAAGTCTGGCAAGCTGGGGATGCAATGACCGAACGGCGAAGTCGATTCTCTTCTACCCGCGCAGCGCTGAGTAGAGGCGGGCGCGCAAACAACCCAATTCCTATCAGTTCATTGACTTTATGACCCCGCTTGGCGCAAAAAGAAAAATGGATTCTTATTTGCCACGCGGCCTCAAAAGCCCATAATCAGCCCGCGATGGATACGACACACAATCAAGTCTCCCTAAGTTTCGGAGCGGCAAAACGACTGTTTGCGCTCCTGGGCCTCGGCGTTCTGGCGAATGTTGGAATCCTCGTTGCCAGTGATGCGCCTATCTGGCTGACCACGAATTACACCTATACCGTTCCGTCCGGCCAGGTGGTCAATCTGCGCGCCATCGCCGACGGTGCCGCGCCTCTGAACTACTTCTGGCTGTCCAACGGTGTCCCCATTCCCAACCTCGCGACCAACACGCTGGCCGTCATCGCGTCCACGAACACCGCGACATGCCCTTTTAGCGCGGTGGCGTCGAACGCCTTTGGGATGATCACCAACGGCCCTTGCTTCGTGAAGGTGCTCGGCGGCACGCCGACGATCCGCCTGTGGGGCGATGCCATCGGCTCGAATCAACTCAACGTGCTGGACCTGCTGGCTGTTGGAAAGCACGTTAGTGGTGCCATGCCGCTGCATGGCGCGGCGGCGGGCTTGGCCGACGTGAACCTGGACGGCGTGGTGAACCTGATCGACCAGAACCTCGTCAAGGATGCCATTCTCGGCCGCGCGAACCTCGGCACCGTGAACGAAGCTGTGGTCAGCTCGGACGATGGCGTGCTCCCCAACTGGCGCGTCTGGCAATTTGGGCTTTCGCCCAGTAACGCGGACACCGACGGCGACGGCGTGGACGACGCGACTGAACTCCGGGATCGAACCGATCCGCTCAATCCTTGTTCGCTCGTGCCTTACGGGTGGTATTCAGCCGCCCCACCGCTCACGGTCTTTACCAGCACCTTTGATCCCGCCAACGCGGCAGTCTTCGTGGCCTCTCCGCCAGTGACCGTCTTTACCAGCAACTTCGATCCCGCCAATGTGGCGGTCTTTGTGGCTTCTCCGCCGGTGACGGTCTTTGCCAGCACCTTTGATCCGGCCAACGTCGCAGTCTTTGTGGCAACACCCCCTGTGGCTGTCCGCTTGCAGTGAGAACGCTCCCAATATCTCGTTCCAGCACGGCGAGACGACTTGTGCAAGGGATGCCTGTCCTACTCGAGGGCGGAGCGTCGGCATTCTTGCCGGCGTGTCGGGCGCACATCCACACCCCGCCGACAAGAATGTCGGCGCTCCGCTTTGACTGCGGCGCCGCAGGAGCGTCGCCCTACCAGAGCCGGGGTTTGAAAGAAGCTCCCGCGAGATAATTTCATCGAGTTCGACCAAATCAAACATACATCAAAACTCACAGTTAAGAATGAAGAATACCATTGCTATCGCAGCACTAATCGGAGGCTTGACTCTCGCTGCCACATCCGCGCGCGCATTTGACTCGGGCAGCGACGGTTCCTACGGGCCGCTCAACATTACGAATGACACCCTCTTGCCGATGCCGCCCAACGGCATCTTCAACTGCACCACCATTACGGTGGCCAGCAATGCCACGTTGACGTTCCTGCCCAATTCCCTGAACACGCCGGTGTATCTCCTGGCGCAAGGAGATATCGTGGTTGGTGGAACTATTGACGTGAGTGGCCAGAACGGCCAGTTGAACGGGGCGTATAGTGCCGGTGGGCCAGGCGGGTTCGCGGGAGGTTCGGCACCGCTGGCTGGCCAACCCGCAGGCGCTGGGCGGGGACCCGGTGGGGGAGTGGTGGGGGCGGGCTACATTGACAGCGGTGGTGGTGGCTCTTTTGCTAACTACGGAAATCTATTGCTCGTACCGCTGCTCGGAGGCAGCGGGGGAGCTGGTTATGTGTATAACAGCGCCCCCGCTGCCTCCGGTGGGGGAGGCGGAGGTGCGATTCTCCTCGCTTCGTCGTCTGCAGCACGCCTCGCAGGGGCGATTAGATCCCGTGGCGGAAACGGTTATCTGTGTGGTAACGGTTTGACCTCCGGAGCCGGTTCTGGCGGCGGCATCCGAGTCGTGGCACCAGTGGTGTCAGGAAATGGAACCTTGGATGTTTCAACTGCTATCGCTCCGTACCCTGGAGGACGAATCCGGGTGGATTGTCCACCGCAGAGCATATCCTTGAGCATGGTCGGCGGCATTTCCAGCGTGGGAAGATCCATGTTCGTTTTCCCACCCAACAACCCACGCCTGTATTTTGTGGACGCAGCGGGCCAGGCGATTGACCCGGCGATCTTGTCGGCGGTGAATGTATTGTTGCCGACGAGCACCAATCTTGTTCAGAACTTCAGCCTGCGCGGGGAGAATTTCCTGGGAGATGTGCCGGTGACGGTGGTGGCAGCCCCGGATAACGGCACCCCTTTCACGAACAGTGTCGTGATGCACTTCCCCACGAACACGCTCACCACTGTTACCGTCACCGTCCCCCTGATGCTGGCCCCCAACCAGAACAATCATATCAATGCCTATGCCCGCTATGGCGTGCAACCGTAAGGCTGCCATGAGCCGACGCGTTCTCCTCCTCGGCGGCCTTGGTCTGGGCTTGGTCTTGACGAGCCACGCTCAGGTGCAGGTAGCCCTGCCCGTTGGCGGTGCGGGGCCTGGCCAGAGCATCCTGTTGCCGGTGCGAATCCAACCCTCGCCGAACCTTGCCGGGGTGCAATGCGACATCCTGTTTGACGCCACCAGACTGGCGTGTGACGGCGCGCAGTTCGCCGCCGGCACCCCCGGCGTGGTGGTGGACGGGGCCAACGCCCTGCCCGACAAGCCCGGCATGTTTCGCCTTTTGGCTTACACCTCACTCGGCACGCCCCTGACGAACGGCGTGACCTGTGGCCTCGCCTTTCACGTCTTGCCGGGAGCGGGCGTCGGCGAAGTCCCTTTGACGGCGGACACCAACTTCGTCTATGGCAGCAGTTCACTCGCGACCCTCTCGAGCAATCAACCGGCGAGCGGCTTAGTTCTAATTGGCGAGGCGTTCGTCCGTGGCGATGTATTCACCCCGGTGTCATTGGGCACGCTCTGGCAATTCCATGCGCTCACCGGTTCGACGTGGGTCACGCTGGCCTCGACGAATCTTGTCGTCTGGCATGCGATGGCAACGAACACGGCGCTGGATGGACTCGTGTTTTCGTTCGATGGCGAAGCGCGTTCGTTTGCTTCCCGCTTCTATCAAGTCAAACCGCAGTAGCTGCGCCCCCCTCGTGCGGTTGCCGTGCTGCGCCCGTTGCGCTTCGGGCCGGCAGTGGCCCTGTAAAGGTGAAAGAAAGGGGCGGTCCCGAAAAGGTGATCTATTGCGCTTGAGCGGCGGGGTTGCGGCAGGGTAACTTGCCCGGGCGATGGCAAGACCGATTCGCATGCAGTTGTTACGAACTGTTTTCTCACCGTGCTTTCCGCCGATGTGCCGCCCTAAGCTTTTTGCCCCAATGGGGTATCCACTTAACTCAAATGCCCACAACAGGCGGGTGGGCAAATCGTTGCCAGCCACCACATACCGGAGGCATCGTGGAAATACTTGCTCCAAGTGGATACCCCCTTTGCCCAATTGCCACGCTCGCATCGGGTCACCCGCGCAGCGCTCAGTGCGAGCGGGCGCGCAGAAGAAAATTCCTATGTGTAGCCTTCAACCCATAGCATGGCTTCCGGAGAAAGGCTGGGGGTTTTTCAGCAGCACTTTCTACGCTGTCAAACACCCGAATCTCTTTTGGTTGAGTTAGCCCCAATAGAACGCCATAGGGCAGCGCCCGCGTCCGAAAGTACCGCCTGAGTTCCAGAGGGCCTCAGACCGAACAGGTCGGCAATTTCTGGAGCGCGGACATTCTTGTCCGCCGGTGGGCTTTCGGGCTGACCATCACGCAAAGGCGGACAAGAAGGTCCAATGCTAGGATTTGAGCCATAGGTTCAGGTGGCAGCGTGAGGGCGTGGGAG
>CAIWJG010000961.1 GCA_903912925.1 uncultured Verrucomicrobia subdivision 3 bacterium
CTGGCGCTGGTGCGGGGACTGGCGTTGGTGTGGGGACTGGCGCTGGTGTGGGGGCTGGCGCTGGTGTGGGGACTGGCGCTGGTGGGAGGTCTTTGGGGGCGACGGCGAATTGCAGGCCGTCCAAGTGGGAGCCGTCGGGCTTGACGAAGCGAGCGCAGAATTCCCAGCCCGCGGTAAGCTGAGTGACCTTGAGCAGGAGGGGATTCCATCCGGCCTTTAGCGTAACATCCACCTTGTCGGCGCCGGGCGTCAGGCCGCGAAAAGTGTTATTGGTGTACACGACGGTGTTGTTGAACCAGACTTTCACGCCGTCGTCGGCGCCCAGTTCGAGGCGGGCAGGTTGTTCATTATAGCAATGCACCCAGGTCTGCGCGTAGGCGACGCGCTGCTGGCCGCCGAACGCCTTCAGCAAATCCAATATCCATGGACGCTTCTGATCGGCCCCCAGGGGCAGGGCCAGCCACTTCACGCCTTCCGCCTTGGGCGTTTCAGGAGGGAAAACCATGTCAAACAGTTCCTTATACTCCTTGCCCCCCTGGAGGTAAGGGCCAGCCGCCTGCCAGGCGACAATGTAGTCGGCTCCGGTTTCGATAGTATTGAGGGCTGTTTCCGCAGCCTTCTTGGTGTCGGCATCGGTGATCTTGGCGATGACCTTCTGGAGGGCAGGCTTCGCTGCCTCGGTTTGGGCGTAGGGCAGGGCGGCGACAATCTTACAGACAGCCTTGGCGGCTTCGAGCTGGATGGCGGCGTCTTCCAGCATAGGCTCGACGAGTTTGAGAGCTTCCTGGTCCGGAATCTCGCCCAGGCCGGCCAGTACCACGCGCTTTTGGTCGGGAGTGAGCTTGGTAGCCAGGAGCTTGCTCAGAGTCTCAATCTGCTGCTTGACGGGGAGCTTGATCGTATCTTCCTGCGTCGTCAGCCGCACGCAGGCGCGGATGCCCAGCGTGCGGAGGTTTTCCTCCGGCGCCTCGCAGGCGATCTTCAGCACATCCGGCAGGAGTTCAGGGTCGCAGGTGTCGCACAGTGCGCGGACAGCCGCGGCGTGAACCGGCGGTTCCTCGGAGGCGACCGCGGCTCGCAGGGCCGCGCGCAGCCTGGGATCGATGAGTCCGCTGCAAACGGGGAGCAGAGCGATGCGGGCGCTGCTGGAGGCATTGGCCACCGGCTGTAGCAGCGGTTCGACGTTCATCTTGCCGCGCCGGGCCAGGATCTGCTGGCAGGCGGCGTTAAGGGCCTCGGCGGCGTCGGCACGGTCGGCTTCGGTTTTGGCGTCGATGACAAACTGCACCATCACGCCCAGTTGTGGGTCTTCCACCAGCAAGGCGAGTGCCTGGAGAGCGGCCTTTCTGGCCGAGCCGGCCCCGTCCTGCACCAGCTCTACCAATCTGGGAACCGCGGTCTTGTCACCGCGGCCACCGAGCGCGAGAGCAAACTCGGCCTGCACTTCCGCTTTGGCATTGGGCAGAAGCCGGAGCAAGGCGTCGGTCGGACTGCCGCGGTGCAATTGGACCAACGCCAGACGGGCGGCCTTTTGTTCGACGGCGTTCGTCGAGGTGGCGGCGACTCCCAGGAGCGGGACCATTGTGTCGTCTCCCAGAATCCCCAAGGCGTTGATAGCGGCCAGCCTTACCTCCAGCGAGGGGCTCCGGTCCATCACGACAATGGTCGAGGCCGCGGAAACATCCCCGCGCTGGGTGAGACCCTCGAGCAACGCAACTTGAAGGGGCGGTCTGACCCGGTGGAGCAGCAGGGAGAATGTCGCGGTCGCCTTGGGCGCATCTACCTCGCGCACCAACTGCAGCGCCGCGGTCTGGCTGGCTTTGTCCGTGCCGAGAATGGCAGTGGCCATCAGGCGCAGCGCCCGATGGCCGGACGACAGGATCATGCCACGATAGGCGGCGGTGCGGTAGCTGTCGGATTTCTCCGTTTCATAGAGGGCTTGGAAGATGTCGAGGGCCTGCGACCGGTTCCCAGCGGCCAGCAGGCGCTGTGCCCCGCGCAGCCAGGCGTCCGCGATAGCATCGTGCACGAGGCCGGCCGATGGGGCAAGGGCCTGCTGCAACGCTTTGAGGGCGCTGGTGCTGCCGATCTGGCCGAGGGCAGTTGCTGCCGCCGCCGCCACGAGGTCGTCCGGATCCGCCAGCGCCTTCGCCAGCGCCGGCACCGCCCGCTTCTCGCCGCGTAGGCCTAGCGAGTTGATGATGCCGGCTTTGGTCAGTCCGGAGGTCGTGCCCAGCGCATCGGTCAGTGCCTGGCCGGCCTTGCGGGAAGGCATGGACTCGAGCGCATAGCGGGCGGAATGCGAGAGCTGCTCATCGGTGAGCAGTTCCGCGAGTGCTGGCACCGAAAGGTCGGTGCCGATGCGTTTGAGCTGGGCGCAGGCGGCATCTTTCTCCGCCGCTGACGGATTGGACTGTAGCACGCCGATGAGTTGCTGCTCCTCGCTGGTCAGGGCCGGGCGGGCCGATCCAGGAAGTGCGAGCAGCAGGACGATGAGCGCCAGGGAGAAACGCTGAAATTGGGCGAGCCAAAATCTCAACCTGAGATCAGGTGCTCGCAAGGGGAGGACGAGAGGGTGCTTCATGTTAGGGAGTGTTCGGCTATCCGCATTGGAAATCGTAAATCGAGAGTGGCTCAGATGTACCACGGCGGGCGTTTGGCGATGGAGAGCATCCGGTTCGCCTCGTCGTCCTTGACGAACTGCTCAGCTTGGGGATCCCACTTGAGCCGGCGCTTCAACTGCTTGGCGACGCCTCCCAACAGCAACGCGCTGGCGGACCGGTGCGCGACGTTCGCATCGCAGATGGGCTGTTTGCGGGTGCGGACGCATTCCAGGAAATTGCCGGAATGGCTGGTGCTGCGGTAGAGGTGGACCTCGTTGGGCCGGAGCGGCTCACGCACAATGTCCGGCGGGTCGGACACCAGTGCGTCGCGATCAACCGCGAGGCGGCCTTCGGTGCCGACGAAACAAGCGCCGCCATCGTTGCCGATGGGCTCGCCGGGGTAGGGCTTGCCATAGACGACCACGCCGCTGGCGTACTTGTAGCAGGACCGGCCTTCTTCCATCCAGAGCTCCACCGGCCCGGTGGCATCCGCGTCTGCCGCCCATTGGACGATGTCATAATGATGCTGGCCCCAGTTGAGTTCGCCGATGTCGTAGCGATGGGAGCCGGTATTGCCGTCATAGGGAATCCAAGGCGCGGGCCCCAGGTAAAGATCCCAGTCCAGGCCCTCAGGCACCGGTTTGGCGGGGCCAAAACGCTTCGGCCAGAAGATACCCCCCCCGTCGCGGTAGGCGTAGATGGCTTGCAGCTTGCCGATGCGGCCGCTGCGGACAAATTCACAGGCGCGGCGGAACTTGCCGTCGTATTCGCTACGCTGCTGCGTGCCGGCCTGATAAACGCGGCCATAGCGCCGCACGGCCGCGAGCATGGCCTGGCTTTCGCTGACGGTCACTGCGGTTGGTTTCTCGCAATAAACGTCCTTGCCGGCCGCGGCGGCCATAGCGGCCATAGTGGCATGCCAGTGGGCCGGGGTGGCAATCAGCACGGCCTCAATGTCCGAGCGTTCGAGCACCTGGCGGAAGTCGGTGTAGGGTTCGCACGACTTGTAGCCGCCCTTGCCATAGACCTCCGTGTAATGGTCATTGACCTTCTTGCAGGCATTCTCTCGCCGGTCGCGCCAGACATCGCAGACAGCCAGCACCTGCACATCCTTGCGCCCTGCGTAACCGCCCGCCACATACGTCCAGGCACCGCCCAACAGGTGCCCGCCCCCTTGACCGCCCACCCCGATGAATCCCATCGTGATGCGCTCGCTGGGCGACATTGCGCCGGCTCGGCCAAGAGCCGAGGCCGGGATAATGGAAGGTGCGGCGAACGCGGCGGCGAGGGCGGTAGAGGTTCGGCGCAGGAAATCGCGGCGGCTGACTGGGGGTGTGGCATTCATAATCACGTTCTGTGCAACAGTGCGGACGACAGTCTATTTAGGTGATCGGCCCTTGTCGAGTGCGACGGTAAGGGAGTTCTATGGCAGCGGCGTCCCCTGCCGCCCGCTGACACCGCCATCGCC
>CAIWJG010000962.1 GCA_903912925.1 uncultured Verrucomicrobia subdivision 3 bacterium
CGACTGCCGTCGGCGGCTACTTGAGTGTGATCCGGGCAGATCATAGGTCCAGTTTGTAGCCGACGCCGTGGACGGTCTTGATATAGCGCGGGGCATCGGGGTCGCGCTCGATCTTGCTGCGCAGGCTGGCGATGTGATTGTCCACCGTGCGCGTGGTGGGAAAGGCGGTGTAGCCCCAGACGACGTCCAGGAAGCGCTCGCGGGGGACGGGTTCGCCCGGCGCCCCGGCCATCAGCCGCAGCATGGCGAATTCCTTGGCGGTCAGGTGCAGCGCCTTGCGGCCGCGCCGGGCGGTCTGCTTGACCAGGTCAATGTGCGCCTCGCCGAGCGCGAGCGTGGTGGGGAGCTTGGCTTGCCGCTGGACCCGGCGCAGCATAGCGCGCACGCGGGCGAGCAGTTCCTCCGTGCTGAAGGGCTTGACGAGATAATCATCCGCCCCGGCATCCAGGCCCGTCACGCGGTCTTCGACCTGCCCCTTGGCGGTCAGCATGAGGATCGGCACGGGGTTCGAGAGCCGGCGCAATTCGGCGCAGACGGCGTAGCCGTCGAGCCGGGGCATCATGATGTCGAGCAGGATGAGGTCGGGCTTTTCAGCGATGGCCCGCTGGAGGCCGGTTTCGCCCTCCGCGGCAGTGAGCACGCGATAGCCTTCGCCGGCCAACACGTCGTGGAGGGCGGTGCGCATGGGGAGCTCGTCTTCGATGATTAGGATACGTTCCATGATGGGAAGTCCGAAGGCCGAAGGTCGAAGGCCGAAAGAAGGCCGAATACCGAAGTCCGAAGGCCGAAGGCGGAGACGTAAACCACGCCGGGCAAGCAGCGGCTGGCAGCGCGGGTTTCGGACTTCGGACTTCGGACTTCGGATTTCATTCGGCCTTCGGGTTTCGGGTTTCGGATTTGGCCGGCGTTGGTAACATGGGCAACTCGATGGTAAATCGGCTCCCTTGGCCGACCGCGCTGCGGACGAGCACCTTGCCGCCGTGAGCTTCGACGATGTGCTTCACGATGCTTAAGCCGATGCCGACGCCTTGGGTCTGGCGCCGCAACTCGGAGCCGCGCCGGTAGAAGCGCTCGAAGATCTTCTTGTGCTCCGCCAGCGGGATGCCTTCGCCATGGTCCTCGACCCAGAGGAGGAGGGGTGAGGCGTGAAACGTGAAACGTGAAACGTGAAGGACGGTCGTAGGTTCTGACACTTGGTTTCCCATCGCTGACTCCGGGCTTCGCACTTCGGACTTAGGACTTCGGGCTTCCAAGCCCACCGTCACCGTATCGCCTTTAGGGGAGTGCTTGAGGGCGTTATCAATCAGGTTGATCAGGGCCTGCTGGAGGGCTTTGCCGTCGGCGGGGACTTGATACTCGGGCAGTTGATAGTTGGGGAGTTGATGGTTGAAAGCATCAGGGAGTTGGAGCTGGAGGTTGACGCCGCGCTCGGCGGCGTAGGTCTCCATCAGGGCGACGGTTTGGCGGGTGAGGGCGACGAGGTCGGTCGGTTCGAGATCATACTGCTTGCGGCCTTGTTCGATGCGGGAGAAGTCCAGGACGTTCTCGATGAGCGAGGAGAGGCGGCGGCATTCCTGGACGATGAAGCGGAAGTATTCGTGCTGCTTGGCGGGCTCGGGGACCTTGCCCCGTGCGAGGCTCTCAGCCATCAGGCGCACGGAGGCGATCGGCGCTCGCAGTTCGTGGGAGACGCTGGAGACGAAGTTGCTCTTGAGCTCGTTCAGGCGCAATTGGCGCTGGAAGGCGCGCCAGGAGGCGAACACGCCGACGAGCGCCCCGAAGGCCGAAGCGGCCACCAACGCGGCCAGTAACAGGGCCTGGCGCCGATACGCGGCGAGCAGCAGGGCCGGGTCGGCCACGTAAAGCTGCAAGTTGAAGCGCGGGCGGCTGGGCAACATGTCGCCGTCAATCAGTGGCTCGCCCCGCGCCTTGCGAAACTTGCCTGGTACGGACAGACCTCCGTTAGCCTCGGCGAGCAGCAGGGGCGGGGCATTGGTCGCGCGAGCGGGAGACCAGCGGTCCGGCAAGGTCAGCGGCTCGCCCTCCAGCCAGGCGGCAATGCCGAGGTAGCCCGGCAGTTTCACCTCCGAGTTCTCCAGTGCCCGCACCAGCGCGCGCTCGACGACTGATTTGGGCAGGAGCCGCACTGCTGTCCAGACTCCATTCGTGACCTCGACCCGGTCTCCGTTGCTTGCTCTCTTCGTAATCACACTATGCTCCGGGTTCAAGACACACAGCCAGCGGGTATCGCCCTGCTCGATCCAGAGGTTGGTGGTCGTAATGCCTCGCAGCTTGCCGGTTTGGCGAAGGGCCTCGGCGATGTCTTGCCGGTTGAGGCGCGCATTCCAGAGCGTCCGCCAGGCGTCCACGCCGGCGCGCAAGGTGATGTTGGTGCTGGCCATTTCTCCCAATTGATCCAGCAGAGCGGGAGTCAGGGGGCTGGGCGCCCGAAGCACTTGGTCGGAAATCTCCACCCAAAGCGCCTCGGATGGCCCGCTGGCGCGGGAGTAGCGTAGCGCTTCCCCCAACGCCAGATTCGACAGCGGCAGGCCCGCTTCGGAAAGCGTCTCTGGGTCTTTCTGAGCGAAGCGTAGGGCCTCGGCCACCGCCTGAGCCGGCACCAGTGTCGTCAACCGCGTGCGCAGGCCGATGAACGCGGCGTTCTTCCTCGCCGCGGGTCCAGGGCCGGTCTCCTGGAACTCGGCGATGCGCTGCTCCACTTCGCCGACGTTTGCACCGGACGAGGCCGCCGCTCGGAGGGCTTCCCACGCCGGTCGCTGCGCCAGGGAAAGCTCCGTGAACCACGGCGGCGGCTGCGGCGCCGGATTGAGCTTTGGCTCACGAAATAACCCCGCCGCCGTCAGCTCGAAGCCGTTAAGAAACACCTCCTCCGCCCGCAACCCCGGATACTGCGCCTGCCACTCCGCCAATCGCGATTGAGGATCGGAAGCCGGGGTCTGCGCGGCTTCGGCCTCCAGTTGCGCGCGCTGCCTGCCCCCGGGCCAGCCGCCCACGAAACTGGCCAGGTAATAACTCCATTCCCGGGAATACAGCTCGTGCTGCATCAGGTAGCCCCCCCATGAGCGCTCCAACTCTTTGCTGTACTGCCGTGCGACCTCCTCCGCGCGCCCCCGCGCCTCTCGCTCGACATCGGCGCGGTTCCGGATGATGGCCGTGATGGCCACGGTAGCCATGATCACCACCGGCAGCAGAATCAACCCTGCCTGCCAGAGAAAGACCGGCTTACGCATTGGACGGAGACTGGTCATGGATCGGCCATCAATACTGGACCCAACCTATCCCGCCGCAAGCCCAACAATTGTCACGGAATTGTAAGATCAGCCTCGCGCTGCCCTGAGCATCCGATCCACCAGGCCGTCAGGTAGCATCGAACGTGAGTTCGATCATTATTTCCGATCTTAAATCCTTTCCTGCCAGCGCGGCGGGGAGTGACCACAACATCATGTCCTGGTAGTAATCGTTCCCGTCAGTGCGCTCGCCCGTATCCGCGTCGCCGCGCATGATTTTAGAACCTGCGGCGAAACCAGAATGCGACGTGGACCAGGCCAATCAGGGCCGGCACCTCGATCAAGGGTCCGACGACGGCGGCGAACGCCACGCCCGAGCCGAGGCCGAAAACCGAAATCGCTACGGCAATTGCGAGTTCAAAATTGTTCCCGGCTGAGGTGAAGGCCAGCGTTGCGGAGCGCGGGTAGTCCGCGCCGAGCCGCTTGGCCATCACAAAGCTCACCAGAAACATGATCGCGAAGTAGAGCAGGAGGGGAATCGCGATGCGTAGCACATCCACGGGGAGTTGCACAATTGCATCCCCCTTGAACGTGAACATCACGACGATGGTGAAGAGCAGCGCGGTGAGCGTGATCGGGGAGATGCGTGGGATGAACGCGCGCTCATACCACTCTTCCCCCTTAAGCGGCACGAGGATCACCCGGCTCAATACGCCCGCGGCGAAGGGGATGCCCAGGTAGATCATCACACTCCAGAATATCTCGATCATTCGGATCGGCACCACGGCGCCTTTCAAGCCGAAGTAAGGCGGCAGCACGGTGATGAACAGCCAGGCGTAGAAGCTGTAGAAGAGGATCTGGGCGATGCTGTTGAGGGCAACCAGTCCGGCGGCGTATTCGTTGCTCCCCTTGGCGAGTTGGTTCCAGACCAGCACCATCGCAATGCAGCGCGCCAGGCCGACCAGGATGAGACCAACCATGTAGTCCGGGTGATCGCGCAGCAGCAGTACCGCGAGCAGGAACATCAACACCGGGCCGACGACCCAGTTCTGCACCAGCGATAGGCTAAGAATGCGGGTGTCAGCGAAGACTTTGGGAAGCTGTGAGTATTTCACCTTCGCCAGCGGCGGATACATCATGAGGATCAGGCCGACGGCGATGGGCAAGTTCGTGGTGCCGACGGTCATGGGGGCGAAGAACGCCGTCGGATTGCTGATTACGAAATGGCCCAGCAGGACGCCCAGACCCATAGCTGCGAAAATCCAGACTGTGAGGTAACGATCCAGAAAGGACATGTTCCTGGCGACGGCATCCGGCGCTGCTGTTGAGGACAATGGTTCTCGCATGTTCGTCCGATCAAGTGTTTCCCATCTGCCGTTCAACCCTGGCCCCCGCTGGGCCGCTTGGGTTTCGCCCACAGCAGCAGGGTCGAGCTCAGCACCACGCTGACGCACCCCGCCTCTTGAAATACCACTGCCATAATCGGGGTGAGCATTCCCAGGCTACCCAGCCCGAGCCCGACCGCGTTGTAGATGATTGATAAAAAGATGTTCAGCTTGATCCGCCGCAGCACCGCCCGGGACATGAGGATGAAGTCCACCACGCGCCCAAGGTCGTCGTTCATGAGTGTCACATCCGCCGTTTCAATGGCCACATCGGTCCCTGCTGCCCCCATTGCAATCCCCACGTCCGCCAGGGCCAGCGCCGGCGCGTCATTAATGCCATCGCCAATCATCCCCACCGTGTGGCCGGCTGCCTGTAGCTTCCTGACGAACTCCTGCTTCTCCTCCGGCAAGAGGCCCGCCCGGAAATCGTCCACGCCAATCTGCCTGGCTACCGCGCTGGCCACGAGGGGGTTGTCGCCCGTCAGCATCGTGATGTTGCGGTTGCCCATGACCTGTCGCAGGCACCCGATGGCCGCCTTGGTTTCCGGGCGAATCTCATCCGCTATCGCAATCAGTCCTACTGCCCGCGAGCCTCGGGCCACCAGGATCGCGGTCCTTCCGCGCTGGGTTTGATCCGAGACCATGCCTCTCGCCTGGACCGAGAGGCACACGCCCTTGTCCTGTAGGAATTCCTCTTTCCCGACCGCGATGTCCTGTCCTTTCCACCGCGCCACCACCCCGCGCCCAATGTCCACCTTGAACTCATCCGGGTCCGCCACCGCCACCCCGCGTGCTTTGGCGCAACTCAGCACCGCCTTGGCCAGCGGATGCTCCGAATACTTTTCGGCCACCGCTGCCAGCTCGATAATCTCTTTCGTGGGCACGCCGTCGAATGCCACCACCTCCAGCACCTTGGGCTGCCCCAGGGTGAACGTTCCGGTCTTGTCCACCACCAGCGCGTCAATCTTCCCGGCCAGTTCAAAGAAGATGCCCCCTTTCACCAGCACCGCGCGCCGCGCCATGTTCGAGATGCCTGCGGTCACCGCTGTCGGCGTCGCAATCGCAAATGCGCACGGACAAGCCACCAAAAGCAGCGAGATGGCCGTCTTGATGTTCCCCGTCGCAAAAAAGACAATAATCGCCAATACCAGCACCACCGGCAGGAACCAGACCGTGAAGCGGTCGGCCAGGTTCTGGATCGGGGCTCTGGTCCTTTGCGCTGATTCCACCAGATGCACGATCCGGGCCAGCGTCGTATCCGCGCCCACCTTGGTTGCCCGCGCTTCCACGCGTCCGGTGAGGTTCAACGTGCCGCTGAACAACTCGCTCCCCTTGAACTTTTCCACCGGCATGGATTCGCCCGTGATCGGTGCCTGATTCACGGTGCTGGCTCCAGCTACCACCACGCCATCCACCGGCACCCGTTCGCCTGGTTTCACGATGACCACCGTCCCCACCTGGACCTCGCCGACGGGGATCGTGATTTCCTCGGCGCCATGAAGGACTATCGCCGTCTGGGGAGCCAGGTCCAGCAGGTTGCGGATGCTCTGCCGGTTTTTGTCTAGCGTGTAAGACTCCAGCGCACCCACCACCGCCATGATGAAAATGATAATCGCCGCCGGCCGGAATTCCCCGACGGCCACGGTGGCAATCAACGCCACGACGACAAAGACATTGACTGTGATCTTCCGCCGATAAATGTCCTGGAACCCGCCAAGGAACCGTGGCCATCCGCCGAACAGCGTCGCAACCAGCGCCAGCCCCGCATTCACGAACAGCGGGCCAACCTTCCAATGGGCCAAGGCCCAGCTCGCCACGATCAGCGTCCCCACAATGCCAGGAACCAGCGCCAAAACGGCGAACTCCCGGTATTTACCCCCGCCGCTCGCAGAATCGTTGCTCATCGCTGCTTCTGCGAGGCCTGGCTGGCTGGCTTGCTTTTCGCGGCTTCTTTGGTCTGCGCCTTGTCACTCTCCTCGTTCGGGCCACCGCAGGTCTCTCCCGGACCGCAGCAGCAGCCGCCGGTTTTGCTGAAGGACTCGCGCAACATTCCGAAGAAACCCTTCTTGGTCTTTTGTTCGTTTTTCATATCGTCGCCTTTCATTGAAGATTCGCACTTCCAACTCTTAGAACTGTGCCAGCAGATAAAACCCCGCACCGACGAGCAGGACGCCCGCCACGACGCGGATGGCCGCCTCGGCCTTCTGCGCCTTCAGAGACGCCTTCCCAAATGACACCCCGAGCAGAATGGCGCTCAGCGGCAGGCTGAAGCCGATCCCAAAAGCGGCCATCAGAACCATGCCCCACAGCGCATGGCCTTGCAGCACCGCCGCGCCCAGCACAATAAAGATTCCCGGGTTGCACGGCAGCGAACATGCCGCCACGCCGCCGCCCATGAGTAATCCCACCAGCGCCACGCTCAGCACCCCTCGCCCCACAGGTCTCGCGCCGGTCTTTCCGCCGAACTGCGGCAGCTTCAACGGCAACAACTTGAGGGCGGCCAGTCCGAGCACTATTGCTATCAGGCCTGCAAAGACCTTCCAATATCGTCCCAACAATGCCTGCGCCGCCTGCCCCACGAACCCGGCGACAAATCCCAAAACGATCAGCGCCAGCGTAGTTCCAGCCATGAATGAAATCGCCGATGCGAACGCCGTTCGCCGGTTCACGTCTTCACGCGTGCCCGAGTAGGCCACCAGCATCCCCATCGCGGGCAACGTGCAGCAGGCGCTCGCTAGAGCGCTCACCAACCCGAGCAACAACGCCAGCGGCACGGCTGCCGGCCCCATGCTGGCCGACTGAAGCGTCTCTGTAACCCACTGCATCATATCCAATACGTTATCGTAGCATCGAACGTGAGTTCGATCATTATTCCCTCACCCGGTGCCCCATCTCCAACTGGATTATCCCCGGTTAGGGTCACTTGGGGCAGCATCCCGCCCCGGCCCCTGGCCCGCACCCGCCGGCGCTCCCAGCGGCAACAAACCCCTGCACGAGCTTCGCTTCCGTAATCTCCCCGGACACCGCGCTCATGCCACGTCCCTTGACTAATGCCACCACACCCGGCACGGACATCTGCTTCCCAACCTTGTCGTAATCAGCCGAGCCCGGTTTCAGGGTAAAAAGGCCGCACTTGGTTCCCTTGGCCTCGATCAGCCGTGCGGCCGCCTTCATCGGCTTCGCAGGAGCCTTGGCCGCCGTCACTTCCTTCCCCGGCAAATAAATGAACACGGCGTCTGTCTTGACCGCCACGGTGTTCAGCTCGGCAAACGCGCCAATGGTCGTTCCCACGGTCGTTTCGTCCACCGCTGCGTCTGAGTTCGTCCCCGAGCCGCCTGCTGCAATCTGTGTTGCCGCCGGATTCACAAAACCTGCCGCGGGCGCTTGCGTCGAGCCCTGGTCGCTCCTCACCATGCCTCGCACTACCATCACCCCGGCGATGGCCAGCACGATGACGCCGATCACCCAACGCCCTGTGCTTGGCTTCGCGTTGCTCTCGCAGCCGCACCCAGGACCGCAGCAGGCTGAACCTTGCTGTTTCGATAACTCCGTATTCTCAGGTTGTTTTCCGTCTTCGTTCGTTGTGCTCATACTTTGTTTGTTTGTTTGTTTGTTTGTTTGTTTGTTTGTTTGTATTGGTTGTTTGTATTGGTTGTTCACCTATCCGCAGCAGGCCCCGCCTGTCTTGCTTCCACCCCTTTTCTCGCCGCAACATGAATCTTCGGCACCTTCCGCCGTGCCCACGCCGGACCCCAGCAGCCGGTCGGCCAGCCGCAGGATAGACTGGTGCGGAGCGTCCTTCACTTTCGCCCCCATCACCGCCGCCTGCGCCATGTCTATCTCGGATACCCCGAGCTGTTTCGCCTCGCGGTAGTGATACTTCAGGCATGGCTCGCAGTTGGCCGCTATCGCCGCCCCGATCGCCACCAGCTCGTTCACCGCCGGCGAATACCCGTTGCCAGAGCAACCCGTCCCCGCCTTGCGCGCCGTAATCTCCAGGCTCGTGATGTAATCGCTCGGCTTCGCCCCGGCAGGCAGATCGGCGATGATCTTCTGATAAAGCGGGTCTTGCCAGTCCACCATGCCGTCAATGTACGCCGCCTTGGACTTCGTCCCGATGTCCACCAGGCCCGCTGCTTTGGCCATCCGCTCCGTTTCCGACACCAGCACCGCGCCGGCCACACAGCCGATCAGCGCCTCCACACTCTTCGCCACTGCTCGCGGCAGCGGCTTGAGCAGCGCCAGGTCCGACACCGCCACCCGCCCGCCCGGCTTCAGCACCCGCACGATTTCCCGCCACACCTGGGCCTTGTCCGGCGAAAGGTTGATGACGCAGTTGGAAATGACAGCGTCCACGCTGTTGTCGGCCAGCGGCAGGTGTTCGATTTCTCCCAGCCGAAACTCAACGTTGTCCAGCCCAGTTTGTTTCTGATAGGCGGCGATGTTCTTGCGGGCCTTCCCCAGCATCTCCGCGGTCATGTCCACACCAATAGCCTGGCCCGTCGCCCCAACCTTCTTCCCGGCGATGAACACGTCGAATCCGCCCCCCGCACCCAGGTCCAGCACCACCTCGCCCGGCTGCAACCCGGCCAGCGCGTTCGGATTGCCGCAAGAAAGGCCCATGTTCGCCCCCTCCGGCAGCGCCGCCAGTTCCTCGCTCGAATACCCGATATGCTTGGCCAGGCCCTTGGAAGCCACCGGCGACGAGCCGCAACACGTTGGCGTTGGCCCGCGACGCGAGCTGCCGCTGTTGGCTATTTGCCCATAGCCCGCGCGTACTGCCTTCCGGACATCCTCTGCCGCTTTTGTCGATGACGAAGTTTTCATGCAGATACCTTTCTCTTAACCTGGTCCTTCCGTCCGGCTGCGTAAGCCTGAAAGACCATCTTGATCTCGTCCCGCACCCGCCGAAATACCGTCAGCTTCTCCTCCTCCGTGCCGTTGGCATGGGCCGGATCATCAAACCCCCAATGATAACGGTTTACCTGGCCGGGAAACATCGGGCACGCCTGGTCGGCATTGCCGCAAACCGTGATCACGGTTTCAACGGGTTGTTGCAGAAATTCGCTCAGGTGCTTCGAGCGATGCCCGGAAATATCTATCCCGATTTCCTTCATTACGCGGATGGCCAGCGGATGCACATACCCTGCCGGTTTCGAACCGGCGCTCTGCACCTCGATCAAATCCCCCGCCGCTGCGTGCAGGATGCCCTCCGCCAGGTGGCTCCGGCACGAGTTGCCGGTGCAAAGAATTAGAACTGTGGGTTTCATGCCGTACACTGCGCCGAATGGCACTTGCGGCTGCCCGCCTGCTTCGCGGCCCTTGAGGGTTCGACGGCTTGCGGAATCCAGTTGCACTTCGGCCCCAGCGCCTTCAGACGCCGAGAGTCGCCGCGGAACACCGGCTCCGTTTGCACGCAGTCCTGCAAGCACCGCAGTTGCAGATCGAGTTCCCGGCCCGGGGAGGCCGGAAGCGAATAGATCATCCACTGCTCGTGGCGTCGCGCTTCCACCATCCCGGTTCGGCGCAGATAAGCCAGATGCTTGGATACCGCCACTTGGGGCAGTTGCAAAACATCCTGGAAATGACAGACGCACAGCGGCCCCTGCTTCAGGAGATGCAGAATCCGCAGCCGCGTCATGTCACACAGGCACCGATAGATTTGGACCAGGTTCGTAAATGCCATCGGCCGTATATTCTCATGGAGGTATATGCGCGTCAAGCCCGGATTCCCTTATTACTGAGGAGGATGTTTGAGCGGACTGACGTCCGCTGCTACTCCCAAAGCTGCCGGGGCTTCTCCCTCTCCCCTTGGGATTGGATGTTGGATGTTGGGCGTTCGATGTTTGATGTTTCCGAGGTTCAGAGGGCTGGGGGGAGGGGTTGCTCCGTGTCGTCTATCCCGCGGTCTTGGCAGTAAGGCCGCTGCGAATCAGCGGGCTGGGCCGCTCGCAAGCCAGCGCCTTGGTGCCAGGTGATAACTCGCGGTTCGGACTACTTGGTTCCAGCCGACGCCACGGGGCCTCTGGTGTAGCCGAGGGTGCGAAACGTTTGTTGTGCTTCCGGTTGCGCACACCATTGCAGGAACGCGTCACGTGCCGCGGAGTTGGCGCTTTGCTTGAGCCCAACCACCGTGATCCGCGTCTCCGGATAGGCAACGTCGGTGGGGACCACTTCCAGTTTGCCCGGGTAAAGCATGGCCACGAACTTCCATACGACCACGGCATCGAGCGGGCCGAGAATCAGGCCGCTGGCGATCTCGGCGTGGGTGCGGCCTTGCAGGATTACCTGGGGCATCACCAAGTGACGCAACCCTCGCCGCTCCAGCGCCTCGACGAACAAAGCGCCGCACGTCGAATATCGAGGGTCGCCGATGCCGAGCTTCAGGTCTGGCCGCTTGAGGTCTTCAAGGGTGCGGATGCCTTTGGGATTGCCGGGCCGCACGGCGACGATTGGTTCAAGGTAGCCGACCACTACTGAACCGCTCCAGCGTTTCTCCACTTTGACCTTGTCCTCGAACGGATCGTGGCAAACAAAGATGTCCGCCGGCACGCCCATCAGGATCTTTGGCAGCAACGTCTCCGAGCCGCCCAGGTCATACTCCAAAGCCAATCCGTGGCGTCCGGCAAATTGCCGGCCGATCTCTTGGATTGGCGCGGCCATTGAACTGCCGCAGAGCACCCGAAGCGTCGGCTTGGCTGCCGGCGCGTTGCCCGCAGGCCCGCAGCCCAGGACACACAGCCCAGCCACCGTAATCGAGAGCAACCACACGACCCGCTGGGAACATTTCGCTTTCATTGGTTTTGCATAGCTCATCTGCGAGTGGACGCGCACGTCGCCTCATCCCTTGGTCGTTGTTCAAACCTCTCTCGCGCTACGCTCCCTTGGGCGCTAACCGCAACGCCACTTCGGCGACGTGCGCGCCTACCTTTTTGGCCGTATCCAGGCCCAACTCGTCGGCGCTGATGTCATCCTTTGTCGAAACCACCGTCGCGCCCTGGAAGGCGGGCGCATTGCCGCCGACCGCAATCATGCCGAAGCAGAGCATCGCCGCCTGGATTTGCTCGATGGTCATTTCCTGTCCGCCGTTGCGGAACGCGCCGACTGCGACCACTCCCACTGGCTTGTTCGCCAGGAGCATCTTTGGATCGCGCAGCGGCGCGCAGCGTTCGATGAACGCCTTGCACAATGAACTCATCCCCCGGAAGTAGGCCGGCGAACCGATGATGAGCCCACCCAACGCCGGGTCTTGGAGCTTGGGCAGGATCGCTGTGAAGTCGTCCTGTGGCGGCTTCGGCGAATAACCGGCGATGCTCAGTCCGCCCAGGTCAATCAACTCGACCTCAATGCGCGGGTCCGCTCCCTTGGCCGCGTCCAGCGCGGCTTGCACGGCTTTCGCCGTGGTCATGCCCTTGCGCGGACTGCACGCGACTCCGATGATTTTGACGGTTTTGCCTTTGGGCGCTTCCTCCGCGCCCTGCGCCAGACCAGTGGCCAACGCGGCTGCTCCCGCGGTGGCAAGGAAGTTTCTGCGAGTAACGTTTTCTTTCATCTTCATTGCTTTCAGTATTGGTTTTTTGAGCTCACGAATTACGGTCGCGTTTCACGTTTCATCAGTTCTTCAGTGTTCGTCTATTGTTCAATGTTTCTCTCCGTCCCGTTCTTCAATCGCCCGTCCTCCATCTCGAAATGCCGATCGAACACGTCCAGCGAGCGGTGGTCGTGTGTCACCACCATCACGGCGGCACCGCGTTCATGGGCGACCTTGCGGAACAACTCCATGACCTGGCGGCCTCGCTCGCTGTCCAGTGCCGCCGTCGGCTCATCTGCCAGAATAAGGCTGGGCTCGTTGGCGAGGGCGCGGGCCACGGCCACGCGCTGTTGCTGACCTCCGGAAAGGGCGTCGGGGAGATTGTTGGCGCGATCCGCGACGCCCAGGTAGTCGAGCAGTTCCATCGCCCGGGAGCGCGCAGGCCGCGGCAGCACGTCGTTGATTTCCAGCGCCACCTGGACGTTTTCGACAGCGCTCAGGAACGGGATCAGGTTTGATTTCTGGAAGATGAAACCCAGATGCTGCCGGCGGAACGCGCGCAGATCCACCAGTGCATGGTCGGCCTCCATCACGGGTTGCCCACCGATCACGATGCGGCCGGCGGTGGGCGGATTGATGAGGCCGATGGCCGTCAATAGTGTGGATTTGCCCGCGCCGCTGGGACCGAGCAGCGCCACCACTTCCCCCCGCGCCACCGTCAACGAGACGTCCTTCATCGCCACGACTTCCGTGTTGCCGGATCCATACACCTTCGTGAGGTTGAAGGCTTCAATGGCAGGCGTGGTATCGGCGGCGGCGTTCGTCATGACAGCACCTTGTTCGGCTCCACGCTCATGGCCTTCCAGATGCCCAGGAGACTCGACAGCACGGAGATGCCCAGCACGATGGCCGCAAGCGACAGCAGGTCGGGCGTTTCGATCACGACCAGGCGCGGAAACTTCGGAAAGGCGAACGTGCCCAGCCAATACGCCAGGCCGTAGCCCAGCGCGCCGATGAGCAGCGCCTGCTGGAGAATTAGACCCACGATGATGCCGTTGCGCGCGCCCATGAGCTTGAGCATGGCAATGTCATGGATCTTATCCAGCGTCAGCGTGTAGATGATGAGCGCCATGATGATGGTGGAAATGATAATGAGCAGCACGCGGAAGAGGCCGAGTTGCCGCCTGGCCTTGTCCACCATGCCGGCGAGCAGCAGGTTGATTTGCTGCTGCGTGGAATAGACCTTGATGTCGGGCCAGGTGGCAAACGTCGCCGCCACTTGCGCCGCGTCCGCCCCGGGTTGGAGCGTGACCATGACCGCGCTCACCTGGGGCGGGGCCAGGGCGGGAATGCCGCTGGCGGGGCCGGCCGCCCGCTCCAGTAACAGCGGTTGCAGCCGTCCAATGTCCTGCCCTTCGGCCCGCGCCCGCCGCGCTTGACGCTCCAAACGCACGCCTTCTCCGGGCACGTCGAACTGGATGCTGACAGCGTCGCTCACCGTGAAAAAACACAAGCCGTCGCCGCCGCTCCCCACCATGCCTTTGGTCAGGCCCACCACTTCATAAACATCCTTGCCCAGCTTGAGCTTCTCGCCGAGCGGCAGGCCGAGCGAACGGTCGGCAATCGTCTCGAAGTGCGCCTGGCGCAGCGGGCGTCCGGCCACCAGTGGAATCCACGCGCCCCGGTCCTCGGGCCACGACAATCCCTGCACCACCATCCGCAAAGGCCGCCCGCGATGTTCCCGCTGAATGGTGTGCGAAACGAACCGGCGCGCCCCGGCCACGCCGGGAACGGCGCGGGCGCGGTCTTCCAGGTTGGCCGGCACCCGGGAGATTTCCGCGAACGGCCCCCGCGTGCTGCCTTGCACCAGCCAGAGGTCCGCACCGATCTTTTCCACCAGCAGCGTCGCCTCCCGAATCAGCCCGCGGTAGATGCCTCCCATGCCCATGACAATCATCAACAGCAGGCCAATGCCGACAGTCGTGAGCGCAAACCGTCCGAAGTTGTGACGAATGTCTTTGGTGGCGAGGTTCATCCCTGGGATGCGGAATTTACTCGGCCCCTGCCGCCTTGCCCCCGCCGGCTTCCGACGGGTTGACGCGGTGTCCATCGCTCAATTCCTGCCTGGGCTCCTCAGGCTTCACCACTTGCTCACCCACTAGCACGCCTTGCGCGATTTCGACTGTTTCCCGACCGCGCAACCCAAGCGTGACCGCGCGC
>CAIWJG010000963.1 GCA_903912925.1 uncultured Verrucomicrobia subdivision 3 bacterium
AAAGCCTTGGCCGACTTAATTGCTTTCGTAGATTTGATCGTACCGTTCATAGTTTATTCTAGATCAATTCTTTGAGGCGCATGCCTAATCACAGCCCTGTTTGTCCTCGAAGGAGATGTCGCGCAGGGCCCACATTTCGTCGTCGCGAAGCGACGACGAAGGAGAGGGTAGAGAGGAGAGAGTAGAGGGGGTGCCAACGGAGCCGGTAGGAGATGGGAGAGCGGAGAGGGGAGAGAGAGGCGGGCTCTTCGCTCTTCACTCTTCGGGGCTTCACCTTCGCTCTTCGCTCTTCTATCTTCACTCTTCGTCGGCGCGCCGACGATGGCGTAGGGGTCGGGCTTCCCCACGACGCGGTGGAGCCAGCGGTTGAAGTCGTGGCGGATCGTGCCGGTGCCCACCACGCCGAGGCGGTACTTCTTGTACAGGGAATCGACTTGGATTACAACATCGCTCATCGCTCAAACGCAGAAATTGGGAAAGCAGAAAGCAGAAATGGGCCGAATCAAAAGCTGCCCGGTGAAGTAGAGCCCAGTGGAATACCAGAACGATTCCACGGACCAAGGCGACTTCACGGGCCAAGGAAACGCTGACATGCTGAAATCACACCATTAAAAGCAGATAGTAGCAAGCTGAAATGGACCGGTCAGGAGGAGAATCGAGCTGTCACTCTTTCAGTCGCGCGAGTGCCTCAACTGTCAAGTAGCGTCCAGCTTCCATAAGCAGTCTCCGAAAAGCCAGCCGCTCAGGATGGTTAAACTCAAGCATCCGGCTGGTGACTTCGCCAATCTCGGTGACCGGATCAATACACGCCTCGTTTAGGCAGAAATGCTGGGGCCAGCAGTCTGATCGGGGATTGAAGAAACGAACCAGCTTGCCGGTGCGGAGGCTCAGCGAGCCTAGATCGGTGCCCTTGTGCCGATTACAGTGAAAACAAGCATAGGCTAAATTTCCCCGGACTGTGGCCCCACCACGTTTGACACTGACTACGTGATCCACTTCGCAACCGTGATAAAGATCCGCCTCGCTAACCAAACAGTACTCGCAGAGGTGATCAGCCCGTTCTGCTACCAGGCGGCGTAACGCCTCGCTGAGGTCACTGCTCATGAAGCAGCAACTGCTGCGCCCGCGCCCGGGCCAAGTTCATCAGCAACTCCAGATCTTCATAGTGATCCAGTTCGCGCCGCTCTTCACTATTCAACCCGCTGGTCTTTTCCTTCTGCAAGAGACCGGAAACACGGTCGAGCGCTTGTGCCGACGGGCGAAACCCGACCACTTCGCGGGGCCCCCGGCTGGCAATGAAATCTGCTACTTCTTCGTAAGCTTGCATGCCATCAATATCGGCTGAACCACTTGCGCTGGCAAGTTCACAGAGTTGAACCCTTAATGCGCGCTCGTCCGTCAGGCAAAAGCCCGCGTTTCAGCAGTGTACTCTTCCCCGCCCCGTTCGTCCCCCGGTGAGATGGAAGTTCTGAATGGCCCGCGAGGCAAACGAATTGGGCGCATGTGCCGGCCCAGTGCGTTGGCTGATGAAAGTCTATTGACGAAGGAGAGGGGAGAGGGGGACTGGCTCTTCGCTCTTCTATCTTCACTCTTCGTCGGCGCGCCGACGATGGCGTAGGGGGCGGGCTTCCCCACGACGCGGTGGAGCCAGCGGTTGAAGTCGTGGCGGAGGGTGCCGGTGCCCACCACGCCGAGGCGGTATTTCTTCCAGAGGCTATCGACCTGAATTACAACATCGCTCATCGATCAAAAGCAGAAAGCAGAAATCACTAGTTCAAAAAGCTGAAATGCTGACAAACTGAAACGCTGAAAGCGGAGGCCGCAGGTAGGTCCGCTAGGCCGCTTGGGGTTCCGGGTGAGCGGCTGTCGGGCGCAGAAGGTAGTCCAGCACCTCGGCCTGCATTCGCTCAATTTCCAGGCGGTAACCGCCAGCAGCAGCCTCAAATTCCCCTGCACGGGCGGTCTGGCGCATCTGCGCCAGCCAGCGCTGAAAGCGCACGATACGTTCCTGCGTTGCTTTGAGCTCCTGATCGTCAGTTATCATATTGTAACGTCAACAATGCCGCGCTTATCGCCGCCACGTTTAATCTGCCAGTACAGGATGAATTCCTCAACCGTTTCTTCGATCAACATAGCCGGCCGTATCCAAAAGATGCTCGCCCCGTAGCGAGCCTGAGCGACAGGATGGTCGAACAACCCGCGCGATTCTGTCGGGCATTCTTCGAGGTGAAAGGAATCCTTCATGACCAGGATTACATCCACATCGTTCGGTTCTGGCTTAGCGGTGACATAGCTGCCAAAAACAATCAGGCGTTGTAGGTGACCGGCTCGGTGAGCCAGCTCAACCAGATGCATCAAACGTCGTGTGCAGGCTTCCCGACGCGCCGTTTGTCCGCTGAATCGCGCGATGACTTCATCGAAGGTGGCCTGGTGAACACCAGGTGGCAAATCGCCAAGATCATTGAATTGGGGCAGTGGCATTTCAGATCAGCTCGGGGAACATCCGCTCAAAGTTGCGCAAGCACTTGGTACCGCAGCGTCCGATGCAGCCAGCGGTTGAAGTCGTGGCGCAACGTGCCGGTGCCCACCACGCCGAGGCGGCACTTCTTGTACAAACTGTCAGCTTGGATTACAACATCGCTCATCGCTCAAAAGCAGAAAAGCTGCCCAGTGAAGCAGGGCCCAGTGGAATAATGCAGCAATTCCACGGGCCAAGGACTTCACGGGCCAAGGAAACGCTGACATGCTGAAAGACTGAAATCAGAAAGGGACTGCGGGACCGCAGGACCACCGATTACTGGGCTGGCGGCTTGGCGATAAGCGCGCAAAAGTCGGCTAGGGTGTTGACCAGGGCGGACTGGCGGAGGAGCCGCTTAAGTTCGGCCTCGTCGCCCAAGGCCAGAATGTGCTCGCGCAAGGCATACGGCACTTCGCCGAAGCGGGCTTGGAGAATGTCCAGAATATCTTCCTGGCGGCCTTCCTGGCGGCCTTCCTGGCGGCCTTCCTGGCGGCTCAAGCGCTCAATACTTGTGATGTGTGGCATATTTTGCTTCTCCTCATATTCGGTTAACTTCCGTCTAAAGGCAACCTCCAGTTCGTCCGGCAGAACCAGCAGCCAATCCAGCAACCGAAATAGCTCCAAAATGTCCTGCCACTCGTAGCCACGCTCATGCAGCCGGCGGGTGAGCGCCCACTTGAACTCATGCCGCGCCGTCAGATCGCCAGCCGTTGCCTGTGCCGCCAAGTGGGCGGCAATCACCACCGCAACAGGATTGTCGCTTTTGTCCAGCGATCCAGCTTCCCTGGCCAGGTCCAGCAGTTTGTAGGTGGGGTATTCAAAACGAAGGCGGCAGCCCCAAAGCTCTACTTCGTACGGTCCGGGACGCCAATCCGGGTGCGGATCCGCGAGCAGGACCAAGCTGACAACGGCCCGGCCAAAGCGGTCGGAGATCCGGTGGTGGTATTGATAAAGGCGGCGCGGCAAATCAGGGTCGCGCTGGGCCTGGACCTCGAGGTGGATCAGCACCCATTCGGTCTCGCCATCCCACCTCTGAACCTTCACGAGCTTGTCGGTGCGTTGTTTGCCCAGGTCAGCGTCGCGCACGATCTGCTGCAGCTCCTGGTCGAGAAACTCGATGGGCACAGCCCAATCTATGCCGGCCGCAGCGAGCGGAAAGCACAGTTCGAGGAAGGGCCGGAGATAGCGCTCCAGCGTCTCCTTCCACGCACCGTCGTAATCAATGGGTTCGGGCATCATTCACACCCGCAAAAGCAGAAATTGGGAACTCTGCTCAGAACCTGATTTCTGTTTTTCCCCCTTGTGCCCTGCTG
>CAIWJG010000964.1 GCA_903912925.1 uncultured Verrucomicrobia subdivision 3 bacterium
ATACGCTAACCGATGCCATGACCTTCGCCGGCAAGGACGGGCTGCGCGTCAAGCTCTGGGACAAGGACGCCGAGGCCCGTGTGGACATGGCGGACAAGCAGAAGTGGATGGACCGCTTTGTGGACTGGCACGTGGAGATCATCAGCCAGCAGCCGATTGACATCTTCGCCAATACCTCCTGGCTGCCAGCCTCGATGGCGGGCGACTACGAACTCTACTGGACACCCGACCGGGTGAAGAAAGTGGTCGCGGCGGCCGTGGAGCACCGGGTCGCGCTGGAAATCAGCTCGGGCATGAAGCTGCCCAAGCTGTCCTTCCTGCAAATCGCCAAGGCTGCCGGGGTGAAATTCAGCTTCGGCTCCAACGGCCGCTATCCGAATATGGGCAAGCTGGAATATTCGCTGGAGATGGGCCGAGCCTTGAAGCTAACCAAGGCTGATATGTTCACCCCCGCGCCGGAAGGCCAGAAGGCGGTTCAGCGATGGGAACGGTCGCGAGGCAACCTGCCCCGTTGACCTGTCCGTGAACCTCAGAAATATCCAACATCCAACGCCGAATGCCCAACATCCAATGATGGCGCAGACGCGGGGCCTTGGATGTTCGATGTTGGATGTTGGATGTTCGATGTTCAGGCGCGGGGAATTCTCTCCCCAGCAGCCGCGTTGAGTGACTGCGAATCCAAGTGCAGACCATGACGGAACTGGAGCACAGACACGCAGGCATTACACGCCGCCGCTTTATTGAGCTCGGAGCCCTGAGCGCCGCCGCGGCCAGCATGGGACGGCTAAATACACAGGCCGCTGCGAAAGATCCGCCACAGGCAGACACAGCGGTGGACTTGGAATATCTCACGCGCGAGGAGAACTTCTTCAATGTGGGGCGCGGTAAACCACCTCCGCATGAGCTATCCGAAGAGAAGCGCCGCGCCGTGGGTCTCACCCGCGAGACCTGGCAGCTCGAGGTAGTACCCGATCCGGACAGCAACGCGCAAGTCGAGCGCCCGCTCTCGAAGGAAAAGGGCAATGCCCTGACGTGGGAGCAGTTGATGTCTCTGGCCGAGAAGAAGTCCGTTCGCTTTCTGCACGTGATTTCATGCACCAACATGCCCAAGCCGCTGGGCATGGGGTTGTGGGAGGGAGTCCCCTTGCGCGAGGTGATTTGGCTTACGCAGCCCAAGACCAACGTCCGGCGCGTGTACTACTACGGCTACCACAACGACGACCCGAAGCAGCGGTTCCAGAGTTCGCTGCCCGTAGGTCGGGTGCTGGAGGAGCCGCTGGGCGAGCTGCCGATCATCCTGTGCTACAAGCTGAACGGGCAGTGGCTGACGGCCAAGCGAGGCGGACCGGTACGCATGATCGTGCCGGGGGTCTATGGCAACAAGTCGGTGAAGTGGATTCAGCGCGTGGTGCTCACGAACGACCCACGCCAGAACGACACCTACGCCGATTGGAACAACGACACGGACAGCCCCCTGAAGACCTGCGCGTCGTTCCGCTCGGTGCCGGAGAAGGTTAAGGCGGGCCAGGCGGTGCCATTGACGGGAGTGGCGCAGGTCGGCATGTCCGGCTTGAGCAAGGTGCAGTATTGGGTCGCTGCGCACGAGGCGGCACTGCCGGCTGACGATCCCAACTTCACCAGCGCCGATTGGCGCGATGCTGAGATTCTACCCGCGCCTGACCGCTGGGGGGGCGGGCTACCGGACGCGAAGCTACCCGCGACGCCGCTTCAGTTTGACGCG
>CAIWJG010000965.1 GCA_903912925.1 uncultured Verrucomicrobia subdivision 3 bacterium
GAACGTAGCATCGAACGTGAGTTCGATCATTATCAAAAGTTTGAAAACTCAGGACTACTTCTCTCAGGGCCATTGGACCCGCGAGGCGAGCCAGGGGCAGCATTTCACGAACTCAGGTAAGGCCATCGAGGCCTGCCTCAGGTATCGTCTGACCACGTGGAGTTGGGGTTGCAGCTTAATGCTGAGCCCCAGGCGGCCTACGATACCCATCTGCGGCTGTTTGACTACGAGCCTCGGGCCTGACAGAAAAGGCGCTATACCTGCTGGGTCAACCGCACCCCGTGACTGAGCAGCTTGCCTACGTCGGCGTCGGATTTGGCTTCGGCGTAGATGCGCAAGATTGGCTCCGTGCCGGACCCGCGCAGCATCAGCCAGGAGCTGTCCTGGGCAATGAACTTCACGCCATCATAGGTCTTCACGTCAGCCAACGGCGAGCGCAGCAGCCGGGCCGGGGGATTCTTGCGCAGGAATTCCATCAGTTCGGCGCGCTTCTCCAGCGGGAACCGGGTGTCGATACGTCCATAGTGGTGCGGCCCGAACTGCTTGGCCAGGTTCGCGATAAGCTTGTTCACCGAGACCCGCTCGGTGGCCAGCAACTCCAGCAGCATCAAACCCGCCGCAATGCCGTCGCGCTCGGGAATATGATTGGGAAACCCGATGCCGCCGCTCTCCTCTGCGCCGAGCAACACGCCCCCTTTGATCATCTCGGCGGCGATGTACTTGAACCCGACGCCTGTCTCGATCAGCTCAAGTCCGTAAGCAGCGCACATCGCGTCCAACATGGAAGTCGTGTTCAGAGCCTTGACGACTCGTCCCCGGCCCTGGCGGTTCACCACGAAATGATGCAATAGCAGGCATATTAGCTGGTGGGTGGTCAGGTAGTTGCCCTGCCCGTCCATCCCGCCAACACGATCGGCGTCGCCATCGGTGACAAGGCAAATGTCGTGGGGATGCTTCTTGAGAAACGCCGAGCTGCGGCCGTAGTTCTGTTTGACTGGCTCGGGGTTAATGCCGCCAAACATCACGTCGTGCTCGCCGTTCAAGGTCGTCACCCGGCAAGTCGTGCCGGCCAGCAATTCCTCGAAGCACCCCGCGCCCACGCCGAAGAGAGCTTCATGGGCAAAGCGGAGCCTCGATCCGGCAATGAGCTTGAAGTCCACCAACCGCTTCAAGGCGGCGTAGTGGGCGGGCCGAACGTCTTTGATCCTGATCAGTTTCGCCTTGATAGCCTCGGCCAGGGCTTTGGACCTGACGGCGTTGCGATCCAGCAGCTTCTCCACCGCCTGGCACGTTTCGGACTCCGCGGACCCGCCATAATGCGACTTGAGTTTAAAGCCGTTAAAGGCTGGCGGGTTGTGGCTGGCGGTAATCATCACCCCGCCAATGGCGTGCAGGGCTTTCACCGCATAGGAGACCGAGGGCGTCGGCGTCGGACAAGGCGTCAGGATCACCCGGAACCCGTTGCCGGCGAACACCTCAGCCGCGCGACCCGCAAAGGTGTCTGAGGCGAACCGCCGGTCGTAACCGATAATGACCTTCCGTTCCGTGCCGGCGACTGGATTCTGAGTCCAATAATCGGCGGTCGCCTGCGAGACACGCGCGACATTGGCAAAGGTGAATTCGTCGGCGATGACCGCCCGCCAACCGTCCGTTCCAAACTTGATGCTCATATAATTACAAGGTTACCTGGTGGCCTGGTTA
>CAIWJG010000966.1 GCA_903912925.1 uncultured Verrucomicrobia subdivision 3 bacterium
ATTCATCCTTTCGGTCCCGTCCTCCCTTTTCCTCATTTTGGGCTCCGCACACGAGAAACCGGCCGGTTGCTTGGCCAAGAGTGGTTGAAAATAGACAAAATGTGGCTCTTGACGGCACGCCTGGCATTTAATACGGTTGCGCCATGCTCGCTGAGCCCGGAAACCAATTCTCCCTCACCCGCGCAGCGCTGAGTACCTGCGGGCGCGCAAAAACAAAATCCTTATCAGTGACGGGCAGTCTCCAGGGGTGTCCCGCTTGCTCTTGCAGGAAGTGTGGTCGTTTGGTTTGCTAGTCCTATGGCAGAAAGCAAACCTGAAGAAGTGAGGTCGGGCGGTGTGGCTCCGGAGGCAGCGGTTGCGAAGATCGTGCCCGAGCCTGCGGCAAAGGACGAGTTCACGGTGTTCTACGCCTGGCAAAGCGATCTGCGTTCGCAGGATAACAGGAGCTTCATCGAGTCCGCATTGGAGACGTCTCTGAAAAACATCCAATGTGCTGGTAGTATTCAGCAGTCACCGCGACTCGACAAGGATACGCAGGGAGTCTCAGGCATCCCTGACATTGCCAGCACCATCCTCGAGAAAATTCGGGCTGCCGACGCTTTAGTCGCTGATGTCTCGTTTGTAGCGGGCGCGAGCATCCGGGAGGGGTCGAAGGGCGGTGGGGATCGGGTGCCTAATCCGAACGTCATGATTGAGTTGGGGTACGCTCTATCCGAATTGGGATGGGAGCGAATCGTTCTCGTTCTGAATACGGCCACTGGAAAACCTGAGGAGCTGCCTTTCGATCTCCGGAACCGGCGGTGGCCGTTTCTGTATGAACTGAGGCCGGAAACGGATCAAAGCGCCAAGGGAGAAGCCAAGAAGGCGCTTAGTCGGCAGCTTGAGACTGGCGTGCGCGCCATCGCGGGGCTGCCTCCTCGACGTAAGCGCGTTTCGATGGAGTCAAGAGTGGACGCGCTCGAAACAATGGTGTCGGCATTGAGCGGCAGCGTGTCTCATGAGGCGAGCCTAGCCAGCATTATCGCTGAGGTGCGGAAGTCTTTGGGTGGAAATGCGCGTGCGCCCGAGGACCCGAAGGCAAAATGCCAGGCTAGCCGCGAAGACCTGATTGCCAGGGTTTCTGGGGGGACTTTTTACAGAGTGATCTTCCAACAGGGCATGTTTGTGATGGTTGTTTGTCCAACGTCGGCCCCATCTCCTCTTCCGCTTTTCGAGAGTGCGAACGAGGAAATGATAAAGTTGGGTTTGCAGCCGTTGTCGGGTACGTCGTGGGATCCACGGCCTTACGGTGATCGGTTTGCGGCGGGCACAAGTTCCAATGGGCCCGCGGATGCTGCCACTGAAATCACGAGTAGCGGAGTTATCGCGGCCGCGGGCCATGATGTCATGGCAATCAAAGCCGAATTCTTCGCTTTCTCGGGACAGAAGGCGCCAGCCGACATCGTGCCGATCCCGAGTGCTGCGTTCGAGAAGCGAGTAATCGAGGGTGTCTTCGGGTATTTGAAACTCCTCAAGGCGCTTGGCTCTCGCGGACCCTGCTACGTGGGGATCGGGCTGATCAATGTGAAGAAGTCCTTTCTCTATACCGACCCGCGATTCCAGTTCGGTGGGGGCGCCTTCGAGGGCGACCAGATACTGCCAGATATAGTGGAGGTACCTTCGGACGTGGCCTTGGACAACCCGCAGGGTGTGGCCAGAGCTCTCCGGCCGGCGTTCGATTATGTGTGGCGGGAGCATAGGTTTCCGCGATCTCTAAATTACGTGGCCACCGGAGACTGGGTCGGGGGGCGCTAACCTGTTGCGTGCGGTGAAGCTCCATCTTGCAGCACACTTCCGAGAACCCGGCTCTGAGCAACGCGGCTTATCGAGGATCGGTCTAGCCAAGCAAGGCAGGGCGTGGCATAATCCGGCCCGACTCGGAAGCACCGGAACAAAATGAAAGCCAAGTCGCTAAATCGGAATCTGGGCGCCGCGAAGGCGGCCAAACAGGACGAGTTCTACACCCAGTATGTCGACATCCAGAAAGAGGTCGAGGCCTACCTCGAGTTCGACCCCGACACCTTCCGCGGCAAGGTCGTCTACTGCAACTGCGACGACCCCTTCGAGAGCAATTTCTTCAAGTACTTCGCCGCCAACTTCAACAAGCTCGGGCTGAAAAAGCTCGTCACCACCAGCTACGACGGCTCCCCCATCGCCGGCGCACAACTCACGTTCGGTGAGTACGTCGAGGGCAATGGCAAGCGCCAAAAGCCCAAGGCGATCGCCGTCGAGATCGAGGAAGTGAAGGATGTCAATGGAGACGGCGCAACCGGCATCGAAGACGTCAAGCTCTTCCTGAAGCAGAACCCCCATACCCGCAAACGCCTCGCGGGAGGCGGCGACTTCCGCAGCACCGAGTGCGTCGAGTTGCTCAAGCAGGCGGACATCGTGGTCACCAACCCGCCCTTCTCCCTCTTCCGCGAATACGTCGCCCAACTCGTGGAGCACGGAAAGAAGTTTCTGATCATCGGCAACATGCAGGCGATCACCTACAAGGAGGTTTTTCCGCTCATCAAGGCCGACAGGCTATGGATGGGCGTCACCATTCACAGCGGCGACCGGGAATTCCGCGTTCCAGACCACTATCCGCTGAACGCGGCTGGTTGGCGCGTTGATGAAAACGGCGTTAAGTACATCCGAGTCAAGGGCGTTCGCTGGTGGACGAACTTGGATCATGGACGCCGCCACGAGAAGTTGCCCCTGATGACCATGGAGGACAACCTGCGGTTCAGCAAACACAAGGAGATCAAGGGCAAGGCGGCGTACGACCGGTACGACAACTATGACGCGATCGAAGTACCGTTCACCGACGCGACCCCCAGTGACTTCGACGGCCTCATGGGCGTTCCCATCTCCTTCCTCGACAGGTACAACCCCGACCAGTTCGAGATTCTGGGATACGAAAAGAGCTATCACTTGCAGACAAGGAAGTACGATATTCAAGTTCAAGTCGACAAGTCGGGAAAGAAAAGCAACGTAACCAAGCTGAACGACGGCGTAGCGATCAGGGTGGACCGAGCCCCGGCGGACCAAACCTACTACATCGTGGATGGCGAATACTACATTCAGCAATACAAGCGAATCTTCATCCGCCACCGCCGCCACACCCGGGCCGCAAGAGGGACAAAAAAGTGAAGACCACGCTAAGAAGCGAAATCACCGTCGCCGACATCTGCGATGGGTTTGTGTACAACCAATTGGAAGGCAAAGGGCTGTTCGGGCTGGGCGGAAAGCTCACCATCCAGCCGGAGTACCAGCGCAACTACATCTATTCGGACGGGGGCGGCAAGAAAGAGCAGGACGTGATCCACTCTCTGTTGAAGGGGTATCCCCTCGGGCTGATCTACTTCAACAAAGTCGCGAAGGACAAGTTCGAAGTGCTGGACGGCCAGCAACGGATCACCAGTATCGGACGTTTCGTCACGAACAAATTCGCGATCATGGATGACGACAATCCGAAGAACTTCGACAGCCTGGCCGCCAACCAACAAGCCAAGATTCGTGACTCGAAACTGCTGATCTACGAGTGCGAGGGCACGGAGACCGACATCAAGAAGTGGTTTGAGACCATCAACATCGCAGGTGTGCCACTCAGCGACCAAGAGCTCTTGAACGCCATCTACTCGGGGCCGTTCGTGACGCTTGCGAAGGCGGAGTTCAGCAACAGCCAGAACGCGAACATCCAGAAGTGGAGCGCGTACATCAAGGGCAGCGCAAACCGGCAGGACTTCCTGGAGCGGGCACTGGACTGGGTGAACAAGGGCGATATTGGCGGCTACATGGCCGGCCATCGCAACGACAACAACATCAACGAGCTGAAGACCTACTTCAACACCGTGATCGATTGGGTTTCAACGGTCTTCAAAGATGTCAAGAAAGAGATGCAGGGTCTGGAATGGGGCGAGCACTACGAGCAATATCACTCCCAGTCATACGATCCAGAAAAGGTATCTGCTGACGTGAGGCGGCTATACGGCGATCCGTACGTTAAGAAAAAACGCGGGATATTCGAATTCATCCTCGGCGGCCAGCAGGATTTGAGGCTGCTGGAAGTGCGCGTGTTCGACGATGCCACGAAGCACGCAGTCTACGAGAAGCAAACGAGCGCGGCAGAGGCGAAGAAAAAATCCAACTGCCCGCTCTGCGCCATGGGGCACGACGCGAACAAGAGCAGAATCTACGAGCTCGACGAAATGGACGCGGACCATGTTTCCGCATGGAGCAAGGGCGGCGACAGTGCATCCAAGAACTGCCAGATGCTCTGCATTACCCACAATCGGGCCAAAGGTAATCGATAATAAGCGCCAAAGGGCACTGCCCGCGCGCACTCCATGCACACCCTGGCCGACATTGCCAAAGCGCTCAACCGGCCAGCGGTGGTAATCTCCGGACTCCAGGACCGGTTCGAGGACCGGTTCGTAAAGGGGTCAGTTGATGAGATTGTAATGTTTTGCTGTCGCCCAGAGGCGAGGTGAGGCTAAGCTGGGTTAATGGCTCGGAAGCTACGCATTCAATATCCTGGGGAGATTCATCATGTGATGAATCGGGGCGGCCGGCGGGAGGTGATTTTTGAGGCTGATCAGGACCGTAGAGGCGATCAGGCGATGCCCAGCCACAGCTTAATGGTGTGTGCGATCTTCTGCATTTGCGCTGGGTTCAGATCGCCCAACCGGCGCAGGAACACGGGGCGCGGAAGTTGGCGAATGCCTTGCACGTCGAAAGCACCCGGCTCCAATCAAGGCACCGGCACTACCACCTCAAAACGGCTCCCACGCAGGGCCGTAAAGGGGTCGGGAGAATGTCATAATCGCGAGGACGATGATCACCCTAATGCCCGCCTGATGGCTGGTCATGAAGGGGTCGGGTCGTGAGGTTGTCATGTTTGCAGCGGATGCTGCTCGGCGCCGGTGAGCGCTTGATGCCTGGTTAAACTGGAGCGCATCCCCGGGCAAGAACCAGGCGCTGACCGCCGCCGACCTTCACGCGTTGCTCGGCGAGCACACCCGCAGCATTGCCCCCGCCCGCGCCCGCGCCGCCGAAACCTTGAACCTGGAGCACGCGCTCAAGGCCGAAGGCTAAAGGCTAAATGTTGAAAGCCGACTACGGCTTGACCCCGGCAGAGACTGCTCTGATGGGGCAAACTGCCCCGCCCCGCAGGTCCACCCCGCCGCGGGGTTGCCTGAAACCAGCCAAGCAGGCGAGCCGTTTCCCGGCAGAAGCGCTCCTCGGAAGGCCGTTCCACGAAATTCGGTTGCTCGCTCCGCAGCACTTCTTTATGGTTTCGTGCCACGTGAAGCTACCCAACCCCGAGCGGGCAATTATTGACATGGCGAAGCTGAGTGATTATTCGCTGAGTCCATGGCACAAAGAGGGCCGACACAAAGCCCGGGTCTTTGCGTCGGCGCTTGGTCTGGGCGCGTCCGACGCTGATTGGCTGGGGGAGCGCCTCAAAGAGGCGGCTCGCGAGCAGGAATGCCAGTTTGGGAAGACGACGCTTTATGGGCAGAGGTACGTGCTCGACTTCTGCTTGAGATACGAGGAGAAGGCGGCGCGATTGAGGACTGTCTGGAACGTGCGTCCGGGCGAGGATTTTCCTCGATTGGTAACCTGTTACGTGTTATAGAGCGAGTATGCAAAACACACTGGTGAAGCTGCTGGACGTGGTGGCCCTGCTGGGCGACAAGCCTGAGGAAGGTCTCGTGGCGGGCCAGGTTGGCACGGTGGTTGAGGTCCTTGCTCCCGGCGTCTTCGAGGTCGAGTTCCTCGATTCCCTCGGGCGCACGGTGGTTTTAGCCGAACTCAGGCGAGAGGAACTGCTGGCACTCAAACACGAAGCGGCTGTGGCAGCATAAAAAGGGGAAGGCAGAAACCCATGAAGGGGTCGGTCCAGTTAATGAGAAGGTCATATTCGCGAGGACGATGATCATCCTAATGCCCGCCTGATGGCTGGTCAAAGTGAAACGTATCCGGGGCAAGAAACTGCCGCTGACCGCCGTCGGAGTTCACGCCTTGCGGGACGAATACACCCGCACCATCGAACCCGCCCGCGCCCTCGGCGCCGAAACCCTGACCCTGGAGCGCACCCTCAGCGACCTCGTCAACCAGGCCTTCACCCGCGCAGCGTCAATTACAAGCGGGCGCGCCAGAAAGCAATTTCATCAGTATCAGTTTCTGACCCCGCTATGACCCTGCAAAACGTGGAAAGGGGTCCAACCGTAGATTGGAATTCGATCTGGGCGCAGGGTTCGAGGGCTTTTGCGGTTTTGCGTTGGTCTTGGCTGTGAGCCAGATGAGGGAGCACGGACTTGGCCCCTTTGGCTGTGGCCTTGGGAGCAGGATTACATCGCTCATCCGGGGGCAAGGATCAGGGCGGCAGGAAGGTCGCAGGGTAGCCGGCTCGCACCGCAAAATCATGCTGTTGTTTGTCGGCGGTGACGAACGCATCGAAACCGAAACCCATCATGGCCACATGCAACAGATCGGCGGTTTTCACCGGAATGGTCTGACCGAATTTGCGGGAGAGCTCGGAGGCAGCATCGAACACCTCGTCATAGTCCACTTCCAACCGCGCGAGCACACCGGTTTGCAACCCCTGCTCGAAAAGGGACAAGCCCGCTCGGAGCTGAGCAGCCGTCATTTGCGGAACACCGGAAGGGCCGACCAACCATGTCTTCCGCCTGGCCACAGGCAACATCTCGATCTCGTTGAAGCGCGACATCACCAGCGGGGGTTGAAACTTCTGCAACATCGCGAATGCTGCCGGTGAGTTTGGCTCACGCCAGTAGAGCTTGAACAAGAACCCGCTGTCGAAATAGCCCTTCAAAACCGGTCATCTTTGTCCTGCGCCAGCAGTTCCGCTGCGGTTGGACCAGCAAGAGGCTCTGAGAAATGCTTCTTCCAATGAGCCTCGAAATCGGGCCACGCCAATTTATTCTCGCCGGGCTCCGAATGCGAAGCCGAGGCCGGAGGCGCCAGAACTACCCACGGTTCGCCCTCACGGGTAACCAGAATCTTGTGCCCATCGTGAGCCAGTTTTGAGAACTCATCGAATTGCTGAACCGCCTGCTGCGCACTGATCGTCTTCATGTCGCAAGACAATGCCGCAACCGGCCGGGCAGGTCAATCCATAGCAGGGATTCTGCAGCAATGCTTATTATGGGTCTGCCACCCCGCGCCGGGTGAGGGCACCCGGCCTACATCCCGCGCAAAACTGCCCTCTTG
>CAIWJG010000967.1 GCA_903912925.1 uncultured Verrucomicrobia subdivision 3 bacterium
ATCTTCCTGAGTTTGAGTTGGGGTATTTGGCGGACCCGGCCGGGGGCGTTGTGCTGGCGGACGGTCAGCACCGGACAGGGAGCGTGGCGCACGACACATTCGGCGGTGCTCCCCAGCAGAACGCGCTGGGCTCCGGTGTAGCCGTGGGTGGCGATTACAATCAAATCAACCTGACTCTCGCCGGCCTCGGTGGTGATTTCGTGGAACGGTTTGCCCGTTCGGACGAGGCTTGTGACCTGCTTTTTGTCTACCACCTCCCGGCGCGCGAGTTTCGCCAACTCCTTGAGCGCCCACGCGGCGCCTTCGGAATCACTTTGAGCCAAGACAAATGATTCTCCGCCGGCCATGAGCGGGATCGGTTCGATGACATGCAACAAAACCAATGATGAACCGAATTTCAATCGCAGATTCTTCGCATACCGCACACCCTCCAAGGATTGGCCGGAAAAATCCGTCGGGGCCAAAATCCTTTGGACCTTTGGTGACGTCGTTGGGGTCACTATTTTACGGCGGGTTGTTCCAGATGCTTTTACGCCTTTAATTTTCATAACATTTCCTCCGCTGGTTTGATCTGCGGTTTGCACCCTGAGGGCGGCACCAAAGGTTGAAGGTAGGTTGGCATATGATTAGCGGTCGCCGGATTGTGGGTTTCATTTTTTGTCATAGCAGCGCCGGCTTACGTCAGTTGCCTCAGATGCTGTGGTTTCAATCGTTGTCGCGATCACGCTTCTGCTTGCCCTCGCCGGATTCCTTTTCACCGAGGGACAGCGACACGCCGAGGCCAGGCAGTTTTACTGCCTTTGCCTGTTCGTTATAACCGGCAAAAAGCGCCGTTATCCAAAGTCCGGCTACAATCAGGATAATCATTCCCCAAACCGCATGGGCCGAGCCAATGGCGTTTTCAGGCAGGCCTGTCTTTTTGCCCGTGACCATGGGGAGTGATATGTTCTCCCGATGCCGAAGCGTGTGCCAAGCCAATCCCATGAGGTGCATGACAATGACCGCAAGCAATGCCCAAGCGAGCACCTCATGCAGTTCCTCCAGGGATTCTCCGCCATAGCCGATGCCTGAGATGAACAAGGCCGGGACGAGCAAAAACATGAGCACCGCCGCCATCGCCGATCCGGGGTTATTACCCGCATAGAGTTTCGTTTTCGAAATGACGGCACTGGTTAGATACCTGGCCAGCTCACGTGGATGAACCGGGAAACTCGCAAACCGCGAGTAGCGCGATCCGACCAATCCCAGCACTATCCGCTCGGCCAGTAGAAACACCGCGACGATGCCGAGCACCATGTGCAGTTGAAAGATGGGCCGCTCCTTATCTACCAGCAAGCTGATGGCCAACGCCGCCATGAGCGATGCCGCGAAGGCCCAATGCAATAGCCGGGCGGGGATGTCCCAAACGAGTATTTTAGTCATACTTGTTCGCTGTTAAAGATTGGCCTGTGGTTGATGCCCACGCAAAATTCGCAGGCATGTGTGGAAGAAACTGCCTTGGCCCGCGCTCTCCACGATGGTCCCCAACTCGCCTGTATCCAACCACACGCCCTTGCAGCTCGGACAGACATCCATCTCCACCGTTCCGCATTTCTCCATTGCCAGCTTCTGGCCGCACTTCGGGCAGTGCATCCAGTGAGCCTCCTTCAGGTGGAGCTTCTCCGCTTCCGATTCCGCCTGCTGTTGCTCTTTCAGCTTGGCCATTCGCTGCTGCAATTCCTGCACCCAGATGTATTCATCTTCGTTTTTGTAAGGTTTCATAGGCATGCTTTCTTTTGCACAACGCCGTTGACCAAATTGTCAACTCGCGCCACCGTTCACTCTCACAACGGAATTGGTTGTGGAGGTCATTGGCTCGGTTTGAGCGCATACGATATGGGGCGCATGACGAGTGTGAAGGTAACCGCCAGCGCAAGCGCGGCTCCGCCGTGGGTGGGCGTTATGGCCTTTGGATTGGTATTCACAGTCGTTCAGGTGGAGATGCCGTTTAAGCGGGAGAGGGAATAGGCGCAACGCACCGAGTGTGCCCAGAACTCAGTGAACTGGCGTAACGCCCAGCAACTTCCCTCTCCCTCGGGCAAAATAGTTAGAATCATGATTTCGGTAGTGAAAGATGTTAGTCCGATTAAGTTCTACTCTGTCAGACTCCAAAAGCGGTAGGCTGGCGTGACCGGAACCGACCAACCGGACGGCCGGAACCATCGGATTAAGATCCGTTGAATTGCATTCCGCGCGGCTTGGCTGGATCCGTAGTGGGCCGACGCCTCTTTCGCTTGGCGCAGCAAACGCGTGGGCTCGGCAGACCTGTCCACGATAACTCCGGCGCGGAGCGCAAGTCCGGGGTCGAATTGATTCGTCCGCGTCGTCACCAGAATCAGCGGGGGACAACTGGCGACATCGAGGAGGCGGTCAGCGACTTCCCATGCCGCTTCAGAGGGCAAATCCAGGTCAAGCACCACAGCCCCGGGTCGCAGCGCGCGCATTTGCCAAACCAGGCCGCTAAGTGCAGAATGCACGAGCAACAGTCCCTCCGCCTCTGCGGCCTCCCGGAGCCCCTGCCCCAATGGACGATCGTTGCTTATCAGCAGAAAGAGGTTTGTATTTCGCCCGTCCATATACGGCGCTCCCGCCCCGTGCGTGGGACGTGCGGCCTCGTTAAGAAACCGAGTGCTCAGAGGTTTCAAACCATGGTTTCGATTGTGTAGCGGTTTCATTCTCGTCAAAGTATCTTCAGGCGTTCGCAAGTGTTACCGTCCTCTCCCCTGCGGAAGGGGGAGGGAAGGGACGGGGCCTGGGGGGCGCGGGGCGAGGGGCGAGTGGGGGAGAGGGAGAAGCCTCGGCAGCTTTGGGTGTAGTGTGTGCTGCAGACTCCTCAGTAAGGGCTTTCTCCGGGACGCTCAACACAGGACAGGGTGCCGTGCGCACTACGCGCTCTGCGACTGCGGCTTTTCCCAGATGCTTCCACCAGGAGCAATCGTGCTTCCCCATAACGATGAGATCGCTGCGCAAACGGCGGGCCGCTTGGACGATGGCCTCGGGGTCGGGTTGGGCAATCTCGAGAGACTTCTCAAACGCCTCCGACCGCGGGGTCTCCGGGTGAGCCTTCACCCCAACGAGACGCTCCGCCAAGGAGCGTGTCTCCTCGCGGGTTAGGCGTAATTCCCTTGTCGCTCGGCTCCCGTTGGCCCACCTCGTTCCTGCTGCATAGAACAGTGTGACACTGCCCCGGCAATTCTCCGCCAGGACAGCGGCGTACTGCAGCACAGGTATTGCCGACTCCGTTAGGTCAACAGGCACAAGAATGCTCTTCCAAGTGATGGGTGGCCCAGACCCCTCGTCGCTCTTACCCTCGAATAGAGCCTGGTGGACCGTCAGCACTGGGCACACGGAACGCCCCACGACCCGCTCCGCAATGCTGGGATGACCTACGCGCCGGAGGCCGGTGTAGCCATGAGTCGTCATGACAATCAGGTCCATGTCGAGGGAGCAAACCGCCGCGGTGATCTGGCGCACAGGTTGACCGATGCATACCACTATGTTCCCACGCCGTGATGCATCAACTGCCTCCCGGCAGAACCGGGCAAGCAGTTTTGACGCCCCCTCGGCCGCCTCGGTGTCCGACACCGCCATGACCACACTTTCCATGCCACCGGTGAAAGGCGCAGGCTCCTGGACATAGATGGGCCAAATTGAACCCCCAAATGTCGGAACAACTCTTGCCGCGTATCGCAATCCGCTTACAGATGCGCGCGAGAGGTCCATCGGCACTAGCACCCTCCCAAACTTCAGCGGCGCGGCGGGCAGGCAACTCCCCTGCCCTCGCTCGGAAAGGAACCGTTCCGAGAAGCTATTCATGTCGCTATCGAGAAGCGGGTTCATAGTCTCAGCGGGTGGGCGGACCGCCACCCTTTTCGGGAGCTATTCATTGATCCCCCAACCGCTGTAAGATCTCACGTTGGACGGCTTCTGTGGCGTCTCGTGCATCACCTCGGAATCTGGATCCGGGCACGCGGTTGAAGCTGTTCGGCGAGGAGGAGCGTAACGCACGTCGTTGTTCAGCCCGACCAGTCGCTTGAGCCGAGCCTCCACCGGTTCGACCAGCAATGCGGCGATAGTCTGGAGCAGCAAGGGCACATCCAGCGGTTTCTCCATCAACGCGCCCACTCCAGCCGCAGCCGCCAGGTTGTACTCATTGTGCCGCCCGGTGATGATGATAATCGGCAGAAGCGGATTGGTGGAGCTGAATCGCTCGAAGAGATCCCAGCCACTTTTCACCGGCAGGTTAAGATCCAGCAACAACAGGTCAATGTGCGTCGAGTCAAATTGCTCGAGTCCCTCCTGGCCGTTAGCCGCTAACAGCACCTCGTAGCCCTCAGCCTGCAATACCTTGCGCAGGGATTCTCGGACTTGAGGGTCATCATCCAGCACCAGAATGTTCTTTTTGATACCTGGTGTGGTTGAGCCCGGACGCCGTGCATCGCGCATTCGCTCCTCGCCTGGATTCGGCTTGGTTGTTAGGTTCGTAGTCATGGCATTGGGAGGTCAGGTGTCCTTTGGAGCGGGACACAAGTAGGGGGTGGGGTGGCGTTCGCGCAACATTTCACGCAAAACCTGATCATCACACGGTACATATCGAAAGCTGGAGGCGCGCCGACTCGCTCGCTGGGCGCGCCGCTCCATCGGCTCATTCATTAAGTCACGAATTGTTTGCAACAAGCGTGGCACATCGAGCGGCTTATCCATCAAGGCATCCGCTCCCATCTTCCTGGCTAGCTCCCGTTGATTCCAACGGCCAGTGATGATTATGACAGGCAAGCGCGGATTGACCTGGGCCAGCCATATCACAGTGCCCCAGCCGTCCCTCACCGGCAGGCCGAGGTCCAAAAGCATGAGGTCAACCTTCTCCGACCGTAATTTCTCGATGGCTTCCTGGCCGTTGGCGGCACAGAGGACCTCGTAATCCTCCCCGTGCAGGACTTTGTGCAGGGCCTGGCGGATCGGAGCGTCGTCGTCCACAATTAGAATGTTTTTTTTCATATTCCACATAGGCTTGCTTCAAAAATTGTCGCCATTTTCTTCGCTTTGGCACCGCTTATGTTGCACCATATTTTCATAATGAATTCGAGCAGTTTTCTATTTAGCTGGACGCGTGCCAATGCGGGCGTGAGGCTATATTGGCTTAGGGGCGGGTGTTTATGAGTGCTGGGCACCGGTCAAAGTTCCGCCGGGGTGGCCAGTGGGCGGCCACCGGTGGTCAGTGGCTGCTCACCCTATGAGTGCGCGCAACCGATGGATGGGCTTTGTGCTGGCGGTGGTGCTGCTGGCCGGTCTGGTAGGTTGGGCCGCTCGCGCCACTTGGCACGACATGAAACAGTTGCGCCGAAGTTACGCAGCAGTTGAGAACGATGCCTTCCACCTCTCAGAGTATATCGAGGCCTCGATCCGGGATCTGCAAGAAACCATACTCCGCTTCGATTCGCGCAAGGATCCTTCGGATCGGGCCAGGTTCCTCAGCAAGGGTCAGGATTTGAAGAAATGGATCAGCGCGCACAAAGACCCTCTCACCACCTCCTTGGAAGGCGAGTTGATGAAGCAGATTCAGGCGGCATTTGAAGTTTTCCTGGCTCGGGGCAGCACCCTGATGGACGAAAGAGCAGAGACCGGAACGGCCTCGCCGGCCAGCACGGTGTTTGACACCTCGGAAAGCATTGCCGCCCCTATGCTTGGACTTTGCCGGAAGTTGTCCGAGGCTGAACGGGAGTCGTTGGCGCAATTCTTAGAGGAGTCGCGTCAATCTTTGGGCTGGCTGCAACGACTCCTGCTCGCCTTGTTCGTGCTGCTGCTGAGTTTGGCAGGAATCGTCGGTCTTTCAATTTACCGAGAGCTGTTGGCGCCGCTGCGCAACCAGTTGCGCCAAAGCCGTGCCATTATCCAACGCCATGAGAAACTGGCTTCGCTTGGCACGCTCGCCGCCGGCCTGGCCCACGAAATCCGCAATCCGCTTACGGCCATCAACGTGCGCATCCATAGCCTCAAGCGGAGCCTGACCCAGGGCTCCTCGGAACACGAAGATGCGACCGTGATTGACAGCGAAATCCGGCGCCTCGAAGGTATGGTGCGGGAGTTTCTGCGGTTTGCTCGGCCAGCCGAGCCCAAATTCGTCACCGTCTCGGCCGACAGTCTGCTGGCAAGAGTGCAAAGGCTTTTAGCGGGCCAGTTGGAGAAGGGCTCCATCCAGCTAACCCTGGAATCGCCGCCGGATGTGTGGATCCGGGTGGACCCCCAACAGATTGAACAGGCGCTGATCAATTTGGTGCAGAACGGCGCCGAAAGCATTGGACGCGATGGCAAGATTCGCCTTTGCGCCCGAGCCGAAACGGCCCGGTTGGCGGGACGCGCCCGGCGCGTGGTGGTGCTGGAAGTGCGCGATACCGGCAAGGGGATTTCTCCGGAAGTTCAGAAGCGCTTGTTCGATCCATTCTTCACCACCAAAGAGGAAGGCACCGGCCTGGGGTTGTCGATTGCCGCCCGAATTGTCGAACAACAGGGCGGTGCGCTGCAGTACAAAACCGAGCTCAACCGCGGCACAACTTTTACTATCATGCTGCCCCTGGCAGAACACAATCCAGATGAACCCACGACCCAAGATTCTCCTCATTGAAGATGATGCCGGGATTGCTGCGGCCCTGAAGAAGGACCTGCAGACCGAAGGCTACGAGGTGGCGGTGGCCGCCCGCGGTGACGAGGGGAACGCCCGGGCTCAGAACGAACCCTGGGATGTCGTCATCACTGATCTGAAGATGCCCGGCCTGTCGGGCCTCGACCTGGTCGCACAACTGCACGCCGCCAGACCCAAGTTGCCGATTATCATGATGACCGCTTTTGGCACCACCGAGACGGCTATTGAAGCCACCAAGCTGGGGGCATACGATTACCTGCTCAAGCCTTTCGACATGGGCGAGATGCTGGACGCGGTGGCCAAAGCGGTCGCCAGCGGCCGGCTCATGTCCGAACCCCTGGACATGGGCGAAGTTCGTACTGCCCAATCCGCGATCATTGGAAATGGCCGGTCCATGCAGGCCATCTACAAGGAAATTGGCCGGGTCGCCGCTACTACCGTGACGGTGCTGATTCGCGGCGAAACCGGAACCGGCAAAGAACTCGTGGCACGTGCCCTCTATCAGCATAGTGGCCGTGCGGCCCATCCCTTCATCGCCGTCAACTGCGCCGCTATCCCTGAGACCCTCCTGGAAAGCGAGTTGTTCGGCCACGAGCGAGGTTCATTTACGGGCGCCCATGCCCGTCGAATCGGGCGGTTTGAGCAAGCCAACCGCGGCACTATTTTTCTCGATGAAATTGGCGACCTAAACCTGAGCACGCAGGTCAAACTCCTGCGCGTGCTGCAGGAGAAATACATTCAGCGGGTGGGTGGGAACGAGAAGGTCCCGGTGGACGTTCGGGTGTTGGCGGCAACGCATCGCGACCTCGAAACGGCCATCCGGGAGAGACAGTTCCGCGAGGACCTGTTCTACCGTTTGAGCGCGGTCACCATCACGCTCCCGCCTCTGAGTGAGCGGACGGAGGACATACCTCAGTTGGTGAGGTACTCATTGCTCCGGGCGGCAGCCGAAATGGACGTGCCGGCTCCAGCTATTCAACCCGAGGCGGTGGCGTTTTTCCAAAGCCAAGTCTGGCCAGGCAACGTGCGCGAGTTGGAGAATGTAGTGCGTCAATCGCTTTTGCTCGCCCGAGGTTTCCCGGTAAACACCGACCATGTGCAGCAAGCATACGCCCGGACGCGGAAACCGGTCGCCACCCCGAATCAGACCATCGCCGGCTATCTGAATGACCTGCTCGCCCGTGCCCAATATGGAGAGTTGGTCGGAGCTCGCAGCCAAATGATCGAAGAAATGGAGCGGGAACTATTCACTCGGGCCATTCAGTTGGCCCAAGGCAATCAGGCGAAGGCTGCTCGCTGGCTGGGGGTCACGCGCACGACGATGCGGGAGAAGCTGGTCCATTTTGGCCAGCACCCGGCGGCGGTTGATCCGGGTGAGGCATAAACCAACGGTCATTGGCTGACGACAGGAAAACAGCCCCAGTGAAGTAAAGGAAAGACTTCACGGGGCTAGCCCACACTGCGAACAATGCAGCGTCCTGCCGCCCCGTTATGGGAATCCCCATAACGGACGCAGAACCAGCGGGAATGGGTGTCAATGGCGGTGCTTCCAACATCCAACATCCAACATCCAACATCCAACATCCAACATCGAATGTCTGGGCGGGGAAGGAGGGAAGCCGAAGTTAGCCGCGTGGACAGCAACGCGATCAACCCGAAGCGGTGGGGGACCACTCCGGCGCGATGTGCTTACTGCCAAGACCGCGGGATAGACGACACGGAGCAACCCCTCACCCCAGCCCTCTCCCCTTCGGAAGGGGA